>JBPCPG010000141.1:0-32800 GCA_050999445.1 Nakamurella sp.
GCGACCAGAACAGCTGCGACGACGCCCAAATGCACCGCGATCGGCACCTGGCGCAGTTCGGCCAGGGCGCCCAACCCGGCACCCACCACGGTTCCGCCACTGAAGGCGGCGTGGAACAACGGCATCACCGTGCGTGCGAGCACCCGTTCGTTGGCTGCGCCCTCGACGTTCATCGCGACGTCGCACATGCCGGTACCGGCGCCGAAGATCGCCAACCCGATCACCACCACGAGCGGTGTGGAGAAAAGGGTGGCACCGATTCCGGTGAGGGCGATTCCGAGCGCCGCACTGATCAGTGCGCAGGCAATCGTGCGCACCGACCCGAAGATCGCCAGCACGTGGCTGGACAGCACGAGTCCGACGATGGATCCTGCGGCCAACGCGAAGACGATCCAGCCCATTTCGGCGGTGGTGGCGTGCAGCGAGTCCCGGATCGCCGGGGTCCGCGAAACCCAGCTGGCCAGCCCCAGTCCGCACAACGAGAAGATGACGAATACGGCGTTGCGCCACCCGACTATCTGAGCGCGCGTCAACCCTGCGGCCAAGCCGGCGCCGGGCACGCTCGCGATGTTGGTCATGAAACCCCTTGTGCGGGCCGAATGCCGGCCCCTCCGTGGTGTGTAGGATCGAATCGATTCGATATCCGCGTTCGATCAAACTAGCGACTGCGTGGTGAGGGGTCAAACCGGATCCGGAGCGGACTCCGGCGGTCCTACCGAAAGTGCTGATGGTGGATTCTTCAAGTGGCCCTGATCGTTCCGGCATCAAGCGGCCGACCCTGGCGGGTGTCGCAGCACTGGCGGGCGTGTCGGTGTCCACCGCATCGCTGACCTTCTCCGGGTCAGGGCCGGTGTCCCAGGCCACTCGAGATCGGGTTAGGGCGGCCGCGGAAAAACTGCGCTACGCCGGACCTGATCCTAGGGCGCGATCCCTGCGGCAGGGTCGGTCGGGAATCATCGCAGCTGTGTTGGAAGAGACTGTGCTGCAGGGATTCCGGGATCCGGTGAAGATTGCGTTCCTCGACGGGATAGCCCAGCAGCTCGCCGGGTCCGGTCACGCACTGCTGTTGGTGCCCGACGTCGGTGACGGACTGGGAGTAGGTGACGGGCCGGGGGGAGGTGACGGGCCGGGCGCCACCACCCTGGAGTCGGCCACCATGGACGCGGTGGTGCTGCTGGGTTGCAGCCCACATGTCGCGCGGTCTATTGCCATCACCCGGCGTCGGTCTATCCCCATTGTTGCGCTGGGGAGTACTCCGTTCGCGGACGTGCTGTCCGTGACACTGGACGATCGAGCCGCCACCGTCTCGCTGGCCCGTCACCTGCACGCATTAGGGCACCGGCAGGTCGCGGTGGTCGCTCTGCCGCTCGAGGAAAGTCGGCAGCGCGGCCCGCTGACGTCGGAATGGGAGCAGCGCGCCAACATCTCGACTCCGATGGAACGGCTGGCCGGAGCTCGGGAGATCTTCCCCGACCTGGATGTCGTGCTGACGGCCGGCAGCCTCGTCGATGAGGGACTGCTGGCCGGACGGGAGATCCTCACCCGCGCACCAGGGTTCGGTCCGCCGACTGCGATCATCGCGCAGAGCGATCTATTGGCCGCCGGCGTCATCCGCGCGGCCCAGGAGCTCGGTCTGCAGGTGCCTGCCGACGTCAGCGTGGTGGGCTTCGATGGGATTCGACTGGACAACGTCATCTCCCACGACCTCACGACAATGGTCCAGCCCGCCGCCGAGCAGGGAGCGACCGCGGGGCGGATGGTGCTGGAGTTGCTGGCCGGCGGCCGGTCGGAAGCCGCGTGCTTCACCAGCGAGTTCCATCTCGGTAACACCACGGCTCCTCCGGCCGGGCATCTCCCTGGATAGTCACCGGTGTCAGCACTCGCGGTCTCAGCACTTGCAGGGTCAGAACTCCCAGTGTCGGCACTCGCAGGGGTCAGAACTCGCAGGGGTCAGAAGTCGCAGTGTCAGCAACTCGGACTCAGCACCTCGGTTGCACCACTGGCAGGCGAGCGCCAAGCGGCAGTGTTGAGGGCTTCAAGACGCAGGTCCGCACCAGGTATCAGCGGCGGCCCAGCGGGCGGATGCGACCGCCGACGCGCACCAGTACCTGGCCGGCGACGATGCGGACCCCCGGCAGCCGGCGGCGGCGAGGTTCCTTGATCCCGTCATACCGCCAGACGAATTCGCGCTCGGTCAATTCCACCGCAGCGGCGGCCGGCATCTGGGTGCGTTCGACGAGCCGACGGGCGAAATCCCAGCCATCCCGAAAGGCCCCCACGGTCGGCCGGCACGCCGCCCAGTCGACGAATTCGACCGGAAATCGATCGCCCAGCGCTGAGACCAACATCGGCCAACTGCGGGATACCTCACTGGAGCGCTTGCGCAACAGCGCCTTTCGAGCAATCTCCAACCGGTCGACGTCGAATCCCGGTGGCGGCGGCCCGCTTCCGGTGAGTGCGGCGACCAGTTCGGCCTGGGCGTTCCCGAGTTCTGTCATGCAAGAAGACCCGTGGTGATTCTGGGATGAGCGCAATGGTCCGCAATCGCGTCCAGCTCCCGGCGCAGTTCGCTCGCCGGCGGGTAGCACCCGTCGCGTTCCAGCATCACCGCCGGCGGCCGGTGCCGACTGGTCAGCTCGGCCAGCAGGTCGAGCACAGGTTGCGGCACCGGATCGGTGTGGGTGTCATGGTAGACACCGTCAGTGCCGGGGCCTTCGCTTCCGCCGGCCATGTGCACGTAGGCGATCCGCTCCAGCGGTATCTGGTCGAACAGGGCAGCCGGCTCGGCGCCACGGTTGATCGCGTTGGCGTATACGTTGGCGACGTCCAACAGCAGCAACGCGCCGGTGCGGTCCAGGATCTCGGTCAGGAACTGACCCTCGGTCAGCTCTTCGTCCGGCCAGTCGAAGACGGCGGCGATCGGCTCCAGGGCAAGAGGCACGTCCAGTTCCTGGGCCAGTAGGGCGACATTTCGGACGACCGCTTCCACTGCCTCCACCGTCCGCGGGAGGGGCAGCAGGTGTCCGGCTTCGACTCCCCCGGCCCGTACGAACGCGATGTGTTCGCTGACCAACGGCGCCCTGACCACCTGCGCGGCTCGCGCGAACCGAGTGATCCGTGCGGGTTGCAGTGGATCGGCTCCACCGAGCGAAAGTCGGGTGCCGTGCGAGACAACCGGAATGCCCCGGCTGAGCACGCCGGTCAGTGCCGCCGGAGGCGTTGGGCCGATGGCCTCCGCGACGACCTCCACAAATCCCAGCCGCGGTAGGCCGTCGATGAACCCACTGATCTCCGGACGCCAGCCGATACCCACGCCCGACACCGGACTACCGATAGGACGGCCTTGCTGCGTGGCCGAACATTCGATCATCCTCCGCACCCGCCACCACCACAGCCGCCACCACCACAGCTACTACCTCCCCCTCCGTCGCCGCTGCCTCCGCCATCGCCCACGGCGCCGGCATGGCCGCCGGAATTCGCATACCGCGGCACGTCCGCGGCGCCTGCGAACACCGGATCCATCGCGAACAACGAACCTGTTCCGAACAGTGCGACGGAAAGGCCAACACCCACTGCACCGTAAGTCGTCCAGGAAGGGTTCTGCGCGGTGGTGAGATGCGTGTTGGCGTTCCGCAAGTCGCGCAGGGCCGCCGTTCCTGCCGCGGTCCTGGCCGGCACCACGGCCAACAGAATCAGGCCGAGCACCCCGACCACGATCATGATCGCCAATAGATTCAGGAACGGGTGGCCGTTCTGCAACGCGGCCGCCACCCGAGCCACTCCGACCGCCTCGACGACCAGCAGAATCCCAGCCGCCCGCCTGCATCTCGAGGTCCGCTCCGAGGTCATCAACAAGCCACGTGCCCCCAGCTCATCCCGAATGCGGTCCAGCGGGGCTGTCAGCCGCGGATCTGATTTCACCGCGGTGGTCCTGGCGCCGGACCCCGCTGCCTGCAGAATCGCCTGCTGCAGCCCTGACAGGCGAATCCGCTGCGGATAGGGCGCGGCGGCTATCATGCCAGGTGCCACCGAATCCACCAGCCCCAGCGCCCGCAGCGCGGCCAGAGCCGCGAAGTATGCCTGGCTCCGAAATCCGGCCAGGTAGCCGATCTGTTCCGAATCCAAAGCCCTTCCGGGCCGACTGTCGAACAGACCTCTGGTCGCCGAGTGCCGAATTCCCAGCACGACGATGATCGCCAATACGGCAACGACCAGGTAACAGATCAGGAAAGTTGGCCCCGCGATGCCCCAGGTATCCCCATCCGCTGCCAACCGTGTTGAGAAGTCCCGGTACTTCATGCTGAGAAGTTCTGGTGGTTCATGTCGCCCTCCGCAGTCGGCTCGGTGGCGCCATTGTCGTCCATGGGAAGGCGGATCGGAGCCAGAACTCCCACGATCGACTCAGCTGGTGATGGCGCCCTGCGCCGCGGATCCCACCAGCTTCGAGTACTTGGCCAGGACGCCCCGCTTGTACTTGTGGTCGAGCGGCGACCACCCAGCCTTTCGCGACTCCAGCTCGGCCGGGTCAACCAGCAGATCCAAAGTGCGAGCAGCGATGTCGACCCGAATCGGGTCGCCGTCCTGCAGGAACGCGATCGGGCCGGCGTCGACGGCCTCCGGAGCGATGTGACCGATGCACAGGCCGGTGGTTCCGCCCGAGAACCGACCGTCGGTCAGGAGCAGCACCTCCTTGCCGAGACCGGCACCCTTGATGGCCGCGGTGATAGCCAACATTTCACGCATCCCGGGGCCGCCCTTCGGCCCTTCGTACCGGATGACCACGACGTCTCCGGCCTTGACCTCGCCGTTGGTGAGCGCGTCCATCGCAGCTCGCTCCCGCTCGAAAACCCGGGCCGGGCCCTGGAAGACGGCCACGTCGAACCCGGCCGTCTTGACCACCGCCCCCGCCGGCGCCAACGAACCACGCAGGATGGAGATCCCGCCGGTCTTGTGGAGTGGGTTTCCCAACTTTCGGAGCACCTCACCGTCGAGATCCGGGAGGTCGAGTTCGGCCAGGTTCTCGGCGAGCGTCTTTCCCGTCACCGTCAGCGCGTCGCCGTGCAGCAGCCCGGCATCCAACAACGCCTTCATCACGACGGGGATCCCGCCGACCCGGTCCATGTCGTTCATCACGAAGCGACCGAAGGGCTTGAGATCGCCCAGGTGCGGGACCTTGTCGGCGATTCGGTTGAAATCGTCCAGCGTCAGATCGACCTCGGCCTCGTGGGCGATGGCCAGCAGGTGCAGTACCGCGTTCGTGGAACCGCCGAGGGCCATCACCACAGCGATGGCATTCTCGAAGGCCTTCTTCGTCATGATGTCGCGGGCGGTCAGTCCCAGGCGGATCAGCTCGACGACCGCCTCGCCGGATCGGTGCGCGAAGTAGTCGCGGCGACGATCTGCGGCCGGCGGCGCTGCTGAGCCGGGCAGGGACATGCCGAGCGCCTCGGCCGCCGAGGCCATGGTGTTGGCGGTGTACATGCCACCGCAGGCACCCTCGCCGGGGCAGATGGCACGTTCGATGCGGTCGAGATCCCCGAGGCTCATCTTGCCGGCCTTGCAGGCCCCGACGGCCTCGAAGGCATCGATCAGCGTGACGTCCTTCTCGGTGCCGTCCTCCAGCTTCACCCACCCGGGGGCGATGGTTCCGGCGTAGAGGAAGACGGACGCCAGGTTCAGCCGGGCGGCCGCCATCAACATGCCCGGCAGCGATTTGTCGCAGCCCGCCAGCAGAACCGATCCGTCCAGCCGCTCGGCCTGCATGACGGTCTCCACCGAGTCAGCGATGACCTCGCGCGAGACCAGCGAGAAATGCATGCCTTCGTGGCCCATGGAAATACCGTCGGAGACGGAGATGGTGCCGAACTGGAGCGGGTACCCGCCACCGGCATGCACGCCCTCCTTGGAGGCCTGGGCAAGGCGGTCCAGCGAGAGGTTGCACGGGGTGATCTCGTTCCACGAGCTGCCGATGCCGATCTGCGGCTTCACCCAATCGTCGTCACCCATGCCGACGGCTCTGAGCATGCCCCGCGAGGCGGTGCTCTCGATTCCGTCGGTGACGTCGCGACTGCGCGGTTTCAGATCCTGCGGTCCTCTGTCCGTTGTGCTCACGACACAGAGCCTAACGAGGCACACCGACCACCGGCGCCACCGGTCCGAATCACCCCGCCCGCCGTTCCGACGCCCCTGGTACTGCGGCACCTCGAGGAGCTCTTACTGCAGTACCCCGCGGAGCTCATCGGCCAGGACGAGAGCCGCCGATCGCAGGGCCGCGACGGACGGGCCTGCCTGCAGTACCGCGCGGCTGGTGGCCGGGAGCACACCGGACAGGTTGTCCCCGAAAACAACCCGGAGATCCGCGACAGTGCCACCCTGCGCGCCCAGACCCGGGGCCAACAGTGGTCCGTTCACCGCGGCGAAGTCGACGCCGGTTCGGCCGACCGTGGCACCCACCACCAGACCGACCGAGCCCAGTGGTCGATCGTTCCGGTTCTGCGCCCCGGCCCCGTCGACGATCGTCTTGGCGACCGATCGGCCGTCTGCGGCGACCGCGTGTTGCAGAGCCGGTCCTTCCGGATTGGACGTCAGTGCCAGCACGAAGACGCCGCGGCCGTTGACCTTCGCCGTTTCGATCGCCGGCTGGAGCGAGGAGAACCCCAGGTACGGCGAGAGCGTCACCGCGTCGGCGGCCAACGGCGAGCCTTCGGTCAGGTACGCCGCCGCATAAGCCGCCATCGTCGAACCGATGTCGCCACGCTTGGCGTCGAGCAGAACCAGGGCACCCGCGCTTCGGGCGTCCGAGATCAGCCGTTCCAGCACGGCGATCCCGGCCGAACCGTAGGCTTCGAAAAATGCCGACTGCGGCTTGAGCACTGCGACCGAGCCGGCCAGCGCCTCGACGGCGGTATGAACGAAGACCTCCAGGCCCGCCACCGTTTCCGGCAGATTCCAGGCCCGCAGCAGTTCCGGATGAGGATCGATGCCCACGCACAGCGGACCACGGGACTTCATGCTGGCGAGGAGTTTCGAGCCGAACGATTCCACGGTCATCCTTTTCCGTTGTCGATCTTGTCGCGGCGGGCTACTGCGGCGTTCAGACCGGACACCAGACCTGGTCCGGAATAGATCAAGCCGGTGTAGAGCTGAAGCAGGGCCGCCCCAGCATCGAGCATCGCCAAACCGTGCTCGGGAGTGCTGATCCCGCCGACGCCCATGACGGGCAGTTCGGTGTGGTCGACGACGAACCGCACCACCTCCAGTGCGCGTCGACGCAGCGGGGCCCCGGACAGTCCACCCGGTTCCGCCGCCAGCTCTCGATCACCCGGCGCGATCCCGTCCCGCTCAAGGGTGGTGTTGGTGGCGATGACCCCGGCGACACCCTGGTCGAGGCATACCTGCAGGAGTTCGGCGATGGCACCGTCGGTGAGGTCGGGAGCGATCTTGACCAGTACCGGAACCGGGGTACGACCTTCCGCCAATACCCGTGCACTCCCGGTGAGCGCGCCGAGAAGCTCGGCCAGTGGCGCACTCTGCTGCAAGAACCGCAGTCCCGGCGTGTTCGGCGAGGACACGTTGACCGCGATGTAATCGGCGTAACGGTGCACTGCGCGCAGCGATGTCAGGTAGTCGCCCACCGCATCCTCGACCGCCGTCGCTCTGGACTTCCCCAGCGAGATTCCGATCGGGATTCCGATCCGGCCGGTCCGGGCCAATGTTCCCGCGAGCGCCGCCGCCCCGGCATTGTTGAAACCCATTCGGTTGACGATCGCCTCCGACGAACGCAACCGGAACACTCTGGGCTTGTCGTTGCCCGGCTGCGGCAGCGCCGTCACGGTGCCCAGCTCTGCGAAGCCGAACCCGAGCGCAGGCCACGCCCGTGCCGCGATTCCATCCTTGTCCATTCCCGCTGCCAGTCCGACCGGCGAGGGGAAGTCGATACCGAACACCGTGCGGGGCGCGGAATTCCGACCCAGCAGCATCGACAAGCCCCGAGCAGCAGGGCGACGGCGAGCGATTGCCGCGAGTGTGCTCAGCGTCCGGTGGTGAGCAGTCTCCGCGTCCCCGCCGCCGAGCCGGAACAGGATCGGGCGCGCCACCCGCTGATATGCCAGGTCCAGCGCACTCACCGCCCCGCTCCCCCGGTACTGCAGGAATCAACTCTAGTTGCGCCCGGCTCGTCGACTCGCATCCCACCGGCGGCGATACGGCCGGGTTGACCCTTGCGGCGCAGGTTGATCCGCGCCGCAGTGCACATGATCACGCCCCGACGGTAGCGGAGGCCGGTGCCTGCGCAGCGGCGTTGACCGGCTCGAGACAAGCATCCAGGTCCGCTGCCCGCCCGGCGTGCAGCCGAGCCTGAAGTACCTGCAGGGGTGCTACTCCCACATCCGAGCGGGTCAGCGCCTCGATGCCCTGGATCGCCGCGGCGGCGCCGGCGACAGTGGTGATGCACGGGATGTTCACCGCGACCGCCGCAGTGCGGATCTCGTAACCGTCGATGCGCGGACCGGACTGACCGTACGGGGTGTTGATGACCAGATCCACCTGGCCGGCCCTGATCAGATCGACGATGTTGCCCGACCCTTCGAAGTGCTTTCGCACCACCTGAACATCCAAACCGCTGGCCTGCAACATGCTCGCCGTCCCGCTGGTGGCCAACACGGTGAATCCCAGTTCGGCCAACCGCTGCACCGGACCCACCAGCGCCGGCTTGTCCCGGTCGGCCACCGAGACGAAAACGGTGCCCGCGGTGGGAAGTGAACCGTAGGAGGCGGTCTGCGATTTCGCGAAAGCCGGCCCGAATGCCATGTCGATTCCCATCACCTCACCGGTGGAGCGCATTTCCGGCCCCAGTACGGTATCCACACCGGTTCCATCCGGTCGCCGGAACCGAGCGAACGGCAGTACCGCCTCCTTCACCGAGACCGGCGCACCGGCAGGCAACTTCGCCCCGTCACCCTCGGGCGGTAACAAGCCTTCGGCTCGCAAGGAGGCGATTGTCGCGCCGGCCATGATTCTGGCCGCGGCCTTGGCCAGTGGAACTGCGGTCGCCTTGGAAGTGAACGGGACCGTCCGGCTGGCCCGAGGATTGGCCTCCAGCACGTACAGCACGTCGTCCTTGAGCGCGTACTGGACGTTGAGCAGGCCCAGCACCCTGCCGCCAAGGGCAATCGCCTCGGTGTGCGAGCGAACCCGGTCGATATCGCCACTGCTCAGAGTGATCGGCGGTAGCACGCAGGCGGAGTCGCCGGAATGAATGCCGGCCTCCTCGATGTGTTCCATGACGCCGCCGAGGTAGACCTCGATGCCGTCACAGAGCGCGTCGACGTCGATCTCGATGGCGTCGTCCAGGAAGCGATCTACCAGAACAGGATGATCGTCGGTGATCTCGGTCGCCCGGCTGATGTAGTCGGCCAGAGAGGGCTCGTCGTAGACGATCTCCATGCCGCGGCCGCCGAGCACGTACGAGGGCCGGACAAGCACCGGATAACCGATGCGGGAAGCGGCGTCCCGCGCCTGTTCGAACGACGTGGCCAGGCCGAACGCCGGTGCAGGTAGACCGGCCCGCGCGAGCAGATCACCGAACCTGCCTCGATCCTCGGCGAGATCGATGGCGTCGGAGTCGGTTCCGAGAATGACGATCGGCACCCGTTCCCCCGACCCGTCCCTCCTGGCCACGGTGGCGCCGTCGAGCACAGCAGCCAACTTGAGCGGCGTCTGGCCGCCGAGCGTGACGATGACTCCGGCGACGGTGCCCGACTCCTGTTCAGCAGCAATGACTTCCAGCACATCTTCGGCGGTGAGCGGTTCGAAGTACAACCGGTCGGACGTGTCGTAGTCGGTCGACACCGTTTCCGGGTTGCAGTTCACCATGACGGTCTCGAACCCGCCCTCCCGCAGGGCAAGAGCAGCATGGACGCAGGAATAGTCGAATTCGATCCCCTGGCCGATCCGGTTCGGTCCCGACCCGAGAATGATGATCTTCTTCCGATCGGTCTGCGGCGCAACCTCCGACTCCGCGGCCGGATCCGTTTCATAGGCCGAATAGTGGTACGGCGTCGCTGCTTCGAATTCCGCGGCGCAGGTGTCGACGGTCTTGAACACCGGCCGCACCCCCAACGCCCAGCGCAGCTCGCGAACCGCTTCCTCGGAACCGAGTTCCGGTCGCAGAACGGCGATCTGCGCGTCGGACAGTCCGTACCGCTTGGCATTTCGCAGGACGTCGGCATCCAACTGGGCGGCATTGCGCAGGGCGTGGCCGACGGAAGCGATCAGCTTGATCTGCTCCAGGAACCAGGGGTCGATGCCGGTCGCCTCGAAGACCTGCTCGACCGAGGCGCCCAGTGCCAGGGCGCGTTCGACGCCGTAGATCCGGCCGTCCGTCGGCACTTTCAGCTCGGTGAGCAGTGCGTCCAGGCCGGTGTCCGCCGGCGTCGGACCGGTCCAGAATCCGGACGCCTTGGTCTCCATCGACCGCATCGCCTTGCCCAGCGCCTCGGCGAACGAACGGCCGATCGACATCGCCTCCCCCACGGACTTCATGGTGGTGGTCAGGGTGGGATCTGCGCCCGGAAACTTTTCGAAGGCGAACCGCGGAATCTTCACCACGACGTAGTCCAGCGACGGCTCGAAAGCAGCCGGAGTGGCTTTGGTGATGTCGTTGGCAATCTCGTCCAGGGTGTAGCCGATCGCTAGTTTGGCGGCGATCTTGGCGATGGGAAAGCCGGTCGCCTTCGACGCCAACGCCGAAGACCGCGACACCCGCGGATTCATCTCGATGACGACCATCCGTCCGGTGGCCGGCTCGATGCCGAACTGGATGTTGCAACCGCCGGTGGCCACGCCGACAGCGCGCAGAATCTTGAGACCGAGGTCCCGCATATCCTGGTATTCCCGGTCGGTCAGCGTCATGACGGGCGCTACCGTGATCGAATCGCCGGTGTGCACACCCATCGGGTCGATGTTCTCGATCGAGCAGACGACGACCATGTTGTCGTGCGCGTCCCGCATCAATTCCAGCTCGAATTCCTTCCAGCCGAGCACACTCTCCTCGATCAGCACCTCGTGCACCGGTGAGGCGGCGAGACCGGTCGAAGCGATGCGGTCGAGATCGTCCTCGGTGTAGGCCATACCGGAACCCAGGCCCCCCATGGTGAACGACGGCCGGACCACGACGGGCAGACCCAGTTCGGAAACGGTGGCGCGCACCTGTTCCACTGTGTGACACACCGCAGAGCGCGGCACGTCCCCACCCACGGACCGGACGACGTCCTTGAAGATCTGCCGATCCTCGCCGCGCTGGATGGCCGGGATGTCCGCGCCGATCAATTCGACGTCGTAGCGTTCCAGCACTCCGGCGTCGGCGATCGCGATCGCTGTGTTCAACGCCGTCTGGCCGCCAAGGGTGGCCAGCAGCGCGTCGACGGGGAACCCACGCTGCAACTGGTCGGCCAGGACCTTCTCCACGAATTCTGCGGTGATCGGTTCGATGTAGGTGGCGTCGGCGAACTCCGGATCCGTCATGATCGTCGCCGGATTGGAATTGATGAGCGAAACCCGGATGCCCTCCTCGCGAAGGACCCGACAGGCCTGGGTTCCGGAATAATCGAATTCACAGGCCTGCCCGATGACGATCGGTCCGGACCCGATGACAAGGACGTGCTTGATGTCGGTACGTGCGGGCATCAGGCTTGCGCACCCTTTCGGCTGGTTGCGATCAAAGCTTGCTCCGGATCGGCCATCAGCGCGACGAACCGGTCGAACAAGGACTGGGCGTCGTGTGGCCCGGCGGCGGCCTCCGGATGGAACTGCACCGAGAACGCCGGTACGTCAAGGCATTCCAACCCTTCCACCACATCGTCGTTCAGACAGACGAAACCGACCTGGACGCGGCCGAACTGGGTATCGACCGTCTTGTCCAGAGGTGCGTCGACCGCGAACCCGTGATTGTGGGCCGAGATCAGCACCCTGCCGGTCGCCTTCTCCAGTACCGGCTGGTTGATGCCGCGGTGGCCGAACTTGAGTTTGTAGGTACCGAAACCCAGCGCCCGGCCCAAGATCTGGTTGCCGAAACAAATTCCGAAGAGCGGTATCCGTCGGGTCAGGATCTCGCGGGTCAGCGCGACCATGGCGTCCTGGGTGGAAGGGTCGCCCGGGCCGTTGGACAGGAAAACTCCATCGACGCCGAGCGCCTCGATCTCGTCGATCGTGACGTGCGCGGGCACTACATGAGTGGTGATGCCGCGCGCCGCCATCATCTTCGGCGTGTTTGCCTTGATGCCCAGATCGATGGCCGCGACGGAGAACTCTTCCCGGCCATGGGCGCTCACGGTGTAACGCTCGGTGGTGGACACCTCTCCGGTCAGATCCGCGCCGGCCATTGCGGGCTGCGCCCGAACCTGCTCGACGAACTCCGTCGGGTCGGCAAGCGCGTCGCCGGAAAAAATGCCGCACCGCATCGCGCCGGACGCGCGCAGATGCCTTGTCAGCGCCCTGGTATCGACACCGGCGATACCCACGACGCCCTGACGTTCCATTTCGGCCGGTAGTGCGCTGCTCGCGCGCCAATTGGACGAAACCGGGGACAGATCGCGGACCACATAGCCCGCGACCCAGATACGGGCCGACTCGTTGTCATCCTGATCCCGGTCGGCCCCGCCGCCCGCGACCCAACCGGTGTTGCCGATCTGCGGTGCGGTCGCCACCACCACCTGACGGCGGTAGGACGGATCGGTCAGGGTCTCCTGGTATCCGGTCATCCCGGTGGTGAACACCGCCTCGCCGAAGGCCGAGCCTGTTGCTCCGAAGGAAGTTCCGCGGTAGACCCGGCCATCCTCCAGAACAAGCACCGCCGGCGTCACGGTCTGCGTCACGGTCGGTGTCAGGGACTGCGTCATCGTCGGTGTCATGGACTGCGTCACGGTCGGTGTCATGGTCGGTCCTCGCTGTCGATACCGGTCGAAAAAGGCGAATCAGGGGCTACCGGGCCTGGAATCAGTTGTCGCGCAACGGCGATCCACTCGACCTGGGCTTGCAGATCCTCCATTCGAAGTCCGCTGTCGACACTCGTACCGCCGAGGGACCAGGTGATCACCAGAATCCCGTCCGGCATCGCCATCACCTTGCCGGCAATGCCAGGAGCGGTTCCGACGGCCTGAACATCTCCGATCGGGATGAAGATCTCTGTCTCACCCACCCGGTCGATGAGAACTCCGGCAGCGGTCAATCGCAGGGTCGCCGCGGCCCGCCGGCCCAGGCCATGGGCGACTATCCGGTCCTGCCAGGAGCCGGCCTTCGTCGTCGAGACATACAGGCCTGCAAGGGGTTCGGTGAGATCATCACCAGGGTTCCCGGGAACGGCCGGCAGCAAGGCAACATCCGACTGCCGCGCAGCGCGGTGGCGCCAGCCGACCAGCAGCCCATATGCGGCCAGCAGCACGATCGCCACCAGCATCAGGGTCAGCAGCGTTCGGCCCATGTCACGCCTCCACAATCTGGGCGCCGAAGTGGGTCGGGGCCGGGAAATCGGTCGGGCTCGGGAAGTCCACCAGGGCGCCGTCGCGAACGGTCGGCCGGCCGCGCAGGAAAGTGGCGACCACTCGACCGGGCAGCGTCATTCCCTCGAACGGCGTGTTCGTCGACAGGCTCGCGAACTGCTCGCCGCGGACCGTCCAGGAAGCAGCGGGATCCAGGAGCACCAGGTTGGCCGGCTCGCCCTCCGCGATCGGCCGACCGTGATCTGCCAGACCCCCGATGACGGCCGGATTCTCCGACATCACTGCAGCGACGCCCCGCCAGTCCAGCAAACCCGGACCGACCATCGTGTGGATCACGACGGACAGGGCCGTCTGCAGGCCGAGCATGCCCGGCTTGGCGTTGTCCCATTCTGTTTCCTTGTCCTGCAACGCATGCGGGGCGTGGTCTGTGGCCACCACGTCGATCACACCGGCAGCCAGGGCAGCCCGCAGCGCGCGGACGTCCGCTTCGGTGCGCAGCGGCGGGTTGACCTTGTAGACCGGGTCGTACCCGATTGCTCGCTCATCGGTGAGCAGCAGGTGGTGCGGGGTGACCTCGGCGGTGACCCGGGTGCCGCGGACCTTGGCCGCCGCCACGATGTCCACCGAGCCCGCCGTCGAGAGGTGACAGACGTGCAGCCGGGAGTCGACGTGGTCGGCCAGCAGGCAGTCCCTGGCGATGATCGCCTCTTCGGCGACGGCCGGCCATCCCGCCATCCCGAGCCGGGCGGACACGTCGCCCTCGTGCATCTGGGCGTCGACCGTCAGTGTGGGCTCCTGCGCGTGCTGGGCGATCACCCCGCCGAAGGCCTTGACATACTCCAGCGCACGGCGCATCAGCATCGGATCGGCCACGCAGTCACCGTCGTCGGAGAAGATGCGGACCTTCGCGGCCGACGCAGCCATTGCTCCGAGCTCGGCCAACCGCTCGCCCCGGCGCCCCACCGTCACCGCCCCGATCGGCTGGACGTCGACCAGACCGGTGGTCGCTCCGAGTCGGAAAACCTGTTCCACCACGCCCGCCGTGTCGGCGACAGGGTCGGTGTTGGGCATGGCGAAGATCGCGGTGTAGCCACCCAGGGCTGCGGCGGCCGAGCCGGTGGCGACCGTCTCTGCGTCTTCGCGGCCCGGTTCACGCAGGTGGGTGTGCAGATCCACCAGGCCGGGAAGAACGATCAGGCCCGCTCCGGAGATCCGCAGGGCCCGGTCGGCTCGCGGATCCGCGGCTGCGGCCTGCCCTAGAGCGGCCACGACGCCGTCGACCAGGAGCAGGTCGGCCGGGATCTCCCCATAAGGCGCCGCTCCGAGGATCAGTACTGCCTGCGACATGTGTTCCCTTTCCGGAAGCGCGGGCGTCCGCGGTGAGCTCGTCATGCGCCGTCGCCGAGGCCGCCGGTGAGCAACAGGTAGAGCACGGCCATCCGCACAGTCACGCCGTTGGCCACCTGCTCGACGATCACCGAGCCGGCTCCATCGGCGACCTGCGGCGTGATCTCCATGCCACGATTCATCGGGCCGGGGTGCAGCACGATGCCGGACCGCGCCAGCAGCCCGGCGCGACGCGAGTCCAGCCCGTACGAGCGGGCGTACTCGCGCTCGGTGGGGAAGAACGCACCTCCCATCCGCTCACGCTGCACGCGCAACATCATCACCGCATCCGCGCCGACGAGCGCACTGTCCAGGTCGTAGGTGACCTGGACCGGCCACGTCCGCACGCCGACCGGCAACAGCGTCGGCGGGGCCACCAGGGTGACCTCGACGCCGAGAGTGGACAGCAGCAGGACATTGGACCGCGCCACCCGCGAGTGCAGGACATCGCCGACGATCACCACTCGCCGGCCCCCGAGGCTGCCGCCAGGGGCAAGATGACGGCGCAGCGTGTAGGCGTCCAGCAGAGCCTGGGTCGGGTGTTCGTGGGTGCCGTCACCGGCATTGATGACATGGCCGTCCACCCAGCTCGACAATCGGGCGGGTGCTCCGGACGAGGGGTGCCGGCAGACCACAGCATCCGCGCCCATCGCCTGCAGGGTCAGTGCGGTGTCCTTGAGTGATTCGCCCTTGGACACCGACGAGCCCTTGGCCGAGAAATTGATCACGTCTGCGGACAGCCGTTTGGCTGCCAGCTCGAACGAGATGCGCGTGCGGGTGGAGTCCTCGTAGAACAGGTTGACCACGGTGCGGCCGCGCAGCGTCGGCAGCTTGCGGACCTCCCGGCCGGCGATCGCCTGGTCGAGGCGGGAAGCGGTGTCCAGAATTCGAAGCGCACCGGCTCGGTCGAGGTCACCGGCAGAGAGCAGATGGCGAGGGAGCGCCTTCGCATCTTCGGTGCGGACGATTGCGTCCAGCGGATCGGTGCTCGTCGCACTGCCGTCCATCGATGTCGACACTGCTCCCGGGCTCCCTGCGGCGTTCCCCATCAGGTCGACCTGATCAGGTCGACGCCGTCGACGCCGTCGGTTTCGGACAACCGCACGGCGACGTCGTCGGCGAGAGCTGTCGGGAGGTTCTTTCCGACGTAGTCGGCACGGATGGGGAGCCGGCGGTGTCCGCGATCCACCAAGACCGCCAGTTGGATGACGGCGGGGCGCCCGTGGTCGCGGAGGGCATCCAGCGCGGCGCGGACGGTTCGGCCGGAATAGAGGACGTCATCGACCAGGACGACGGTCGCGTCCTCGATTCCGGCTTCGGGAAGGACCGTCTCCTCGAGTGCCCTCGGCGGGCGCCGCCGCAGGTCGTCGCGGTACAGCGTGATGTCCAGCGACCCGACCGCGAACGCGCGACCCGTGAAGGTGGCCAGCCGATCGGCAAGCCGCCGGGCCAGGTGCACGCCGCGGGTGGGGATTCCGATCAGGACTACACGTTGCTCGCCGGTGCGCTCCAGGATCTGATGGGCAATCCGATCGATCGTCCGGCCGATGTCGGCGGCCGAGAGCAACGTGGTCGAACTGGAGGTCACGAGCGGGGCGGCGTTGCCGTCCACCGCGGGATCGGGCGGGCTTCCGTCGGTTCGGTTCGGGCGCGCGAGCACCACACCGACCTCCTTTCCCGCCTCACTGGACGGCATTAAAGGATGTCTCTGGACAAAGTTCCACGGCCCAACCGCGCGACACCGGGGTGGCACCGATCCGGAAAGGCTCTTCCCGGCGATACTACCAACGAGCCACCGGGCACTGCGCCGCTTCGCCGGAGTACTCCGCGCCGACTTTCTAGTCGGTTGAATGGAACAATCTGCGACTATCGACTACTCTGCGTATTGTGACGTGGATTCGTTTCCACTGGCACGTCTTCGAAGTTCACGATCCGCGGAAGGATTTTCATGACGCAGGACTACGCAAGGGCGCTCGGGCAGCGACTGCGATCCATCCGCGCGCAGCAGGGGCTGAGCCTGCACGGCGTCGAGGAAAAATCGGAGGGCCGCTGGAAGGCCGTCGTGGTCGGATCCTACGAGCGCGGCGATCGGGCCGTCACCGTGGCCAAGCTCGCCGAGTTGGCCGAGTTCTACGGGGTGCCGGTTGCTGAGTTGCTGCCGGACGCCCGGGCCGCCCGACGCGGCCTGCCGGCGCCCAAATTGGTCATCGATCTGAACCGACTCTCCGAGCTGCCCGCGCACCAGGCGGGCCCCCTGGCCCGCTATGCGGCCGCGATCCAGTCCCAGCGCGGCGACTACAACGGAAAGGTGCTCACCATTCGGTCGGAGGACCTCCGGTCGCTGGCCGTTATCTACGACATGTCGCCGGAGAGCCTCACCGAGCAACTGGTCGGCTGGGGCGTGCTGCCGGCGGGAACCGAACTGGAGTAGCGGTCCTCGACCGTGCCCGTCGACAGAACCGGCGCCTATCGACAGAGCCGGTGCCTATCGACAGAGCCGGTGCCTATCGACAGAGCCGGCGCTCTGGGCAGGGCCGGGTAGTGGACGAAGTCGCCTGCCCGAACAGGCCAGCGACTTCGACCGCAGGGGGTGGGTCAGCTGCGCAGCTGCGGGGCGATGGTCAGAATCTGACCGAGCACGCCGTTGATGAATCGTGGTGAATTGTCGGTGGACAGGCTCTTGGCCAGCTCCACCGCCTCGTCCACCGCGACAGCCGGCGGCACATCCGCCGAGTAGACCAACTCGTAGACCGCGATCCGGAGAATTGCCCGATCCACCGCCGGCATGCGCTCGAGCGTCCACCCCTCAGCGTACTCGTCGAGCAGATCGTCGATCACCTCGGCATGTGCGGCGTAGCCGCGGACGAGCACTTCCGCATACTCGCCGAGCGGCGCCGCCTCGACCGTGTCGATGCGCTCACCCAGCACGTCCAGTGGATCAGAATTTCTGGCGTCGGCGGCATATAGCACGTCGAGGGCACGTTTCCGGGCCTTCGTGCGCGCCGACATCAGCGCCCTGCCGAGCTGCCGAGGGTGCCGGCACGGCGACCGCCGGCATGCATTCGAGGAACCGGCACGTCAGCTGTTGACGCGGCCGAGGTAACGACCGTCCCGGGTGTCGACCTTGATCTTGTCGCCGGTGTTGAGAAATAGTGGCACGTTGATCTCCGCGCCCGTTTCCAGCTTGGCCGGCTTGGTGCCACCGGTGGAACGATCGCCCTGCAGGCCGGGATCGGTGTGCGAAACCAGCAGTTCGACGGAAGCCGGCAGCTCGACGAACAACACCACGCCGTCGTGCGTGGCGACCATGGCCTCCTGGTTCTCCAGCAGATAGTCGGCAACGGTTCCGACCACCTGAGCCGAGACGTTGATCTGGTCGTAGGTGTCCTTGTCCATGAAGACGAACTCGGATCCGTCCTTGTACAGGAACGTCATGTCGCGCTTGTCGACCGTCGCCGTCTCCACCTTGATACCGGCGTTGAACGTCTTGTCGACGACCTTGCCCGACATCACGTTCTTCAACGTGGTTCGAACGAAGGCCGGCCCCTTGCCGGGCTTGACGTGTTGGAACTCGGTGATCGTCCAGAGCACGCCCTCGAGGCGCAGAACAACACCGTTCTTGAAGTCGCTGGTGGAAGCCATGAGATGGTTGCAATGCCTTTCGTTGTGTTCGATCTACAGCACGAGAAGGTCGCGGGAGGTCAGGGTGAGCGTCTGGTAACCGGGGCCGACGTTTCCTGGTTCTGATGACGCCGCTCGCACCACTCCGCTGTCCTCGATGCGCACTCCGCCTCGCCCTGGCAGATACACGCCCGGTTCGACGGTGACGCACATATCTGCGCCGATGATACCTGCTGCGCCTTCCGCCAGGCTCGGCGCTTCGTGCACGGCAAGGCCTATCCCGTGACCTAGCCCGTGAGCGAACTGCGGACCGTAGCCGGCGGCGATGATCACGTCCCTGGCTGCTGCGTCGACCTCGCCGCCCGTGGCCCCGACCACCGCTGCCGTGCGACCGACACGCTGCGCGAGCTCGACCATGGCGTGGATCTCCACCTGCCAATTGGCGGGTGGGCCCAGCACAAAGGTCCTGGTCATGTCGGAGTGGTAGCCCTCGACCATCGCTCCGAAGTCGAGCTTGAGCAGGTCACCCCGGGCAAGCGGCCGCGAGCTCGGTCGGTGATGCGGAATGGCGGAATTCTCGCCGGCCGCCACGATCGTCTCGAACGCCGGGTCGGAAGCGCCCAGCCGACGCATCCGCTCGTCCAGGTCAAGGCCGATCTCGCGTTCGGTGCGACCGGGTCGGATCCCGCCGGACTCGAGCAGGTCACCAAGGGCCTGATCTGCCACGGCGCAGGCGATCCGCAGAGCCTCGATCTCGCCCGCGTCCTTGACTGCCCGCAGTCGCTCGACCAGGTCGAGGTTCTGCACCAGCTCGACCCCGGGCGCGGCCGCGGCACGCTGCCTGCCGTGCTGCGCCACCGACACTGCTCCGGCCTCGAACCCGACTCGACCCGTAGCCTCCGCGAGTAGCGCCAGATCGCACCGGCGGTCGATGCGGCGGCGCAGATCAGGCACTTCGACCGCGGACTGGACCTCGTAGCGCCCGTCGGTGCAGAACACCGATCGGTCGTTCTGCTCGCCATCGTCCCCACCCACGGCGGCCACCAGGAGCGCTGCGTTGGAACCGGTGAACCCGGTGAGATACCGGACGTTGATGAGGTCGGTGACCAGAAGTGCATCGAGTCCGTTCTCGTCCAGCAGCCCGGCCAGCGCCGCCCGCCGGGCTGCGGTCCGAGCAGTCGCGGTCCGAGCGGTCGCGGTCCGAGCGGTCGCGGTCCCAGCAGCGGCGGTTCCAGCAGCGCGGGTCACAGACCCAGGCCCGTCGACTCGTTGCCGCGTTCGGATTCCGGGTGCTGCTCGCTGCTGCTGCGTTCGGCGTCGTTACGTTCGGCCGTGCCCCGAAGCTCAGCACTGCCCCGAAACTCAGCACTGCCCCGAAGCGCGTTGGCCAGGAACTGCAGCGCCAGATGGTAGCCATCGATTCCGAGCCCGGCGATGACGCCGGTGGCGACGGCCGAAACCACCGAGTGGTGCCGGAAGTCTTCGCGGGTGTGCACGTTGCTGATGTGCACCTCGACCAGCGGCGCGGTCCGCTGCGCCACCGCGTCGCGCAGCGCGATCGAGTAGTGCGACCAGGCCGCGGGGTTCAGCACCACCGGAATCGAGGCGTCTGCCGCCTCGTGCAGCCAGCCGATCATCTCCGCCTCGTCGTCGGTCTGGCGCACCTCGACCTCCAGACCGAGCTTCGCGCCGGTTTCGGCGACGACAGCGGCCAACTCGGTATGCGTCGTCGAGCCGTACACCAACGGCTCCCTGGCTCCGAGCCGGCCCAGATTGACGCCGTTCAAGACCAGCACTCTTGTGGCAAGCAGCACGCCGATTCCTTTCCAGGGCAACCACTGTCGAGACCGAACCAGAAGGCAACAATTGTCAGGCAGGAACTGTCGAACGAATCAGAGATGGACGACGCCGCCGCCTTTCGGCCGGCCGGCCACCACCGAGTAGGCGGCCGCCAACAGGGACGGATCCGGCCCGACCAGGCGTCCAGGCCTGGCCGGGCCATCCAGCACCACGAATCGGAGCACCCCGGATCTCGTCTTCTTGTCGGACGCCATGATCTTCACCAGATCACCGAGGGCGTCGGGATCGTAGGTGGTGGGCAGCCCGAGCCCGTGCAGGACCTGCAGATGACGGTCGGCGGTGGCGTCGTCGAGTCGGCCGGCGGCCCTGGCAAGTTCGGCTGCGAACACCAGGCCGACCGAAACTGCGGCGCCGTGTCGCCAGCGGAACTTTTCCCGTTTCTCGATCGCATGGGCGAGAGTGTGTCCGTAGTTGAGGATTTCGCGAAGATCCGACTCCTTGAGGTCGGCGGCCACCACCTCGGCCTTGACCGTGATCGCCCGGCGGACCAGCTCGGCGAGCGTCGCTCCGCCGGGATCGACGGCGGCAGCCGAGTCCTTCTCGATGAGCTCGAGAATCTCGAGATCGGCGATGAATCCGCATTTCACGACCTCGGCGAGCCCGGCCACCAACTCGTTGGGCGGCAACGACTCCAACGTTGCCAGATCAACGATGACCGCATCGGGCTCGTAGAAGGAGCCGACCATGTTCTTGCCGGCACCGGTGTTGATGCCGGTCTTGCCGCCGACCGCGGCGTCGACCATCGCCAGCAGCGTTGTCGGAACGTTGATCAGCCGGATACCCCGCATCCAGGTAGCAGCAGCGAATCCGGCCAGATCGGTGACGCTGCCGCCGCCGAGGGCAATCACCACGTCGGACCGTTCCAACCCGATCTCGCCGAACACATCCCAGCAAAAACCCAGCACCTCCAAGGATTTCGCGTCCTCGGCGTCCGGAACTTCGAGCAGGTGGGTGGCAATCCCCGCTGCCTGCAACGCTTCCCGGATGACGTCGGCGGTCTGCGCGAGGGTGGGTGCATGGATCAAGGCAGCCTTGCCGGTTCTGCCGTCTCCTCCAGCAGCGGTGACGAGCTCATCCAGCAGGCCGCGACCGACTGTCACCGAGTACGGCGACGGACCCACAACGCGGACGGTCACCGGGTTTTCGAGCGGGTTGCTTTCGACCGAGTTGCTCACTGCGGCTCCCCCTTGTCGCGCTGCGAATCGCCCAACTGCTGCACGACTATCCGGGCGACCTCCGCCGCGCTGAGATCATCGGTCTGGATCTCGTACCGGGCGACCTCGCGGTACAACGGCATCCTGGCCTCCAGCAACGCCTTGTAGGTGGCTCGCGGGTTGATGCCGGCAAGCAGGGGGCGGTTGGCGGCCATGCCGGTGCGGCGCACTCCGGTCGGCATCGACAGGTTCAGGAATACGACCATCTGACCGGCGAGGGCTCGTCGCGTCTGGGCCGCCAGGATCGCTCCTCCGCCGAGGGAGAGCACGCCGACGTGCGTGGCCAGGGCCGCAGCCACCGCCGCTTTCTCCAACTCCCGGAAGTGCGCCTCGCCATCGTCCAGGAAGATGTCGGAAATGGTCTTACCGGCCTGCTTTTCGACGTCGGCGTCGACATCCCGCAGCGGCCAGCCCGTGGACCGGGAGATGGCTGCACCGACCGTCGACTTGCCCGATCCTGGAGGTCCGATCAGCACCACCGCCGGCTGGATCCGCGGGTTCCCAGGAGCTCCGGTCGCCCGCGAGTCCGAGTCGGCGTGCTGCGCAGCGATCACCGCCTCGCGGTCAGCTGCGCGACCGGGGCCCGGGCGAGCGGTCATCGCAGCGGCCTTCGCTGCGTGGTCATCGCCGTTGTCCGGCCAACTCAGGACGCAGCCGCGGCGGTGTCCACGACGGCAGGATCCGCCGGGATCGGCAGGGTGTCGGTCAACGTTGCCAGGTACCCGGCGACATTGCGACGCACCTCGGTGACCGAGTCGCCACCGAACTTCTCCACCACAGCGTCGGCCACGACCAGGGCAACCATCGCCTCGGCGACCACCCCGGCCGCAGGCACCGCGCACACGTCGCTGCGCTGATGGATTGCGACGGCGGGGTCGCCGGTCTCGACGTCCAGCGTGGCCAACGCTCGCGGCACCGTGGAGATGGGTTTCATCGCCGCCCGCACCCGGAGGATTTCGCCGTTCGTCATACCGCCCTCGATGCCGCCGGCACGGTTGGACCGACGAGTGACTCCAGGGCGCCGCGGGTCCATCTCGTCGTGTGCCTGCGAGCCGCGTCGGCGTGCGGTCGCGAAGCCGTCACCGATCTCGACGCCCTTGATCGCCTGGATGCCCATCAGGGCCGCGGCGAGGCGGGCGTCCAGCTTCCGGTCGCCGTGCACGAACGAACCCAGCCCGGGCGGCAGACCGTAGACCAGGACTTCGACGACGCCGCCGAGGGTGTCTCCGTCCGCCTTGGCAGCCTCTATCTCGATGACGAGTGCGTCGGTGGACCGCGAGTCCAGCGCGCGTACCGGGGATGCGTCTATTGCGTTCCGATCCGCCGGCGTGGGCAGCCGTCCGGCGACAGCGTCGGCACTACCGATCGAGACGACGTGCGAGACCACCTCCGCGCCGAGCACCTCCCGCAGGAACTGCTGGGCAATTGTGCCGAGCGCGACCCTGGAGGCGGTTTCACGCGCCGAGGCCCGCTCCAGCACGGGCCGTGCGTCGTCGAAACCGTATTTCTGCATGCCGGCCAGGTCTGCGTGTCCCGGCCGTGGGCGGGTGAGGGATGCATTGCGGGCGAGTCCGGCCAGGATGTCCGGGTCCACCGGGTCGGGGGACATGATCTGTTCCCATTTCGGCCACTCGGTGTTGCCGATCTGGACGGCGATCGGGCCGCCCAGCGTGATCCCGTGGCGTACGCCGCCGAGCACCGTCACGACGTCCTGCTCGAACTTCATCCTGGCGCCCCGGCCGTAGCCGAGCCGCCGGCGGGCCAGCTGCAGGGCAATGTCGGAAGTGGCTACCGGTACGCCGGCAGGCAGTCCCTCCAGGACGGCGACGAGGGCAGGTCCATGTGATTCCCCTGCGGTTATCCAGCGCAACACGCCTCTCATCCTCCCACGGGTCGTCGCACCGCCCGTCCGCCTGGATCGTCTGCGCCCGCACCGGCCTGGTTCCAGGCACCGGCAGGGGTCAGTGGGCGGCGACCCAGGCCGCGTAGGCGTCGTGCACCACCCGGATCATGTCGTCGACGTCATCGGTGACGTGCAGCAGATTCAGATCCGGCTCCCCGATGTTGCCGGCACCTGCGACCGATTGCCGAATCCAATCGACGAGCCCACCCCAGTACTCCGAACCGAACAGCACCACCGGAAATTTGGTGACCTTCTTCGTCTGGACCAGCGTCAACGCCTCGAAGAGCTCGTCCAACGTGCCGAATCCACCGGGCAGGCACACGAAAGCCTGCGAGTACTTCACGAACATGGTCTTGCGGGCGAAGAAGTATCGAAAATTGATGCCGAGATCGACGTAGCGGTTGATGCCCTGCTCGAACGGCAACTCGATACCGAGCCCGACGGACAGCCCGCCGGCTTCCTTCGCGCCACGGTTGGCCGCCTCCATGATCCCGGGTCCACCACCGGTGATCACCGCGAACCCCTCCTTCGCGAGGGCGCCGCCGATCTCCATCGCCTTGCCGTACTCGGGGTTCTCGGGCTTCGTTCGAGCGCTTCCGAAAACGGTGACGGCGCGCGGCAGGCCGGCCAGCGCGCCGAAGCCCTCGACGAATTCGGCCTGGATGCGGAGCACGCGCCAGGGATCGGTGTGGACCCAGTCGGTCGGGCCGCGCGAATCGAGAAGTCGCAGATCGGTGGTGCTGGTGCTCTCGGATTGGGAACCACGCAGAACCACGGGGCCGCGATGCTTCTCGCCGGGCATCTCCACCGGGGTCTCTCGGGAGCGCTCCCGATCGTCGAGCGGATTGGGCAGTTGTTCGTCGGTCACACGCGACACCCTAGTGAGCGCGACCGTCAAAAAGGGTCATCGGCCTGCTGACGAGAATCGACAGCGGCCCGACGGCGGTCGGTCAGCCCACGGACGACGTCGCCTACGCTACGCAGATGGCGGACCCGAGCCGAAGAGCATGCATCGAGGATGTGCATCAATTGGCGGCCGGCATGCCCCATGTCACCGTGGAACACGGGAGCGTCGCCAACCCGGTGTATCAGGTCGGTGGCAAGTCCTTCGTGTTCTTCCGCAATCCGAGACCGGACGCCACCGATCCGGAAACGGGGGAACGCTACCCCGACGTCATCGTGTTCTGGGTGGCGTCCGAGTCCGACAAGCAGGCGATGGTCCGCGACGAGAACTCGCCGTTCTTCACGACGCCGCACTTTGCCGGGCATCTGTCGGTTTTGGTCCGGGCCAGCCGACTCCACGAACTGATTTGGCAGGAACTGGCCGAGGTGGTGCAGGACGCCTGGCTCTCCCGCGCCTCGTCGCGCCGGGCAGCAGCTTGGCTCAGCGACCGCGCGCACTAGCTCCCCGCGCCGCGATTGCGGTTTCGCTGCCGTCCGGTTGCCGAGCCACGGATTCTCGAGCCGAGCACCGCGATCAAGGCGAGCAGCAGCGCCCCGACGATCACAACTGTGCTGTTGAACTTTGTGAGGAACAAGACGATCACGTAGATGATCGCCGCGACAGGCATCACGGTGGAGAAATAGCGGCCTCGGCTGAAATCGGACATGGGCGCTCCCTTTTGAATCGGCATCGTACGGCGCCTTCATCCTTCCGGCGGCGCCACCCCGACCCGACGACCGACTTCGGCTCGCCGCTTGCAGCGACTGCACCGACGACCGACAGCAAGCCGCGTCGGGAGCGTTCGCAACAATCTTCGCTCAGGCCAGGAACGACCGCAACACCTCGGTCATCTGCTGGATCTGCCGACGGGAAACGTGTTCTTCGCGGGTGTGGGCCAGGGACGGGTCACCGGGGCCGTAGTTGACCGCCGGAATGCCGAGTGCGGCGAATCGGGCCACGTCGGTCCAGCCGTACTTGGCGACCGCCACCCCGCCCGCTGCCTGGACGAATTGCGCGGCGGCGGGTGCCGACAACCCTGGCAGAGCTCCGGATGCCACATCGAGCACATCGACCTGGAAGCCGTCGAACAATTCCTTCAGCAGCCCGACCGCCGCGTCGGCGTCGCGGTCCGGCGCGAATCGGAAGTTGACCTTGACCGTGCATTCGTCCGCAATGACGTTGGACGCGACTCCCCCACTGATCGAAACGGCGTTGAGCCCCTCCCGATACCGGCAGCCATCTATCTCCACCTCGCGGGACTCGAAGCGCCGCAACCGTTCCAGCACCTCGGCGGCCGAGTGGATCGCGTTGTCGCCGAGCCAGGACCGAGCGGCGTGCGCCCGACGACCCCGGACGGTGATCGCCACCATGGCGGTGCCCTGGCAACCGGCCTCGACCTGCCCGTTGGTCGGCTCTCCCAGAATCGCCAGATCCGCGGCCAGCCAATCGGGCAACTCCCGCTCGATCCTGGTCAACCCGTTGCGCTCGTGTTCGATCTCTTCGCAGTCATAGAAAACGAAAGTCAGGTCCTTGGAGGGCTTCTCGAGCGTTGCGGCGATGTGCAACAGCATCGCGTCACCCGACTTCATGTCAGTGGTGCCGCATCCGTGCAGGGTGTCGCCGTCGAGTCGGGACGGCACGTTGTCGGCGATCGGGACGGTGTCGACATGCCCGGCCAACAGCACCCTTGTCGGACGTCGGAGTTCAGTTCTGGCCAGCACCGAATTGCCCGACCTGACCACCTCGAACCTTCCGAGCGAACGCAGCGCCGATTCGATCGCGTCCGCGATCAGGCCCTCGGTGGTCGAGACCGAAGGAATGTCCACCAGGGCCGCGGTCAGATCGGCGGGATCGACGGACAGGTTCAGCTCAGGCACATGGGAAACCTACCGCGGCCCAGTACGGTTCTGGTGTGCGCAAGCCGATCGCCTGGACCCTGGCTGCCGTCGCGGCAATCGCGGTCCTGGTGACAGTCGCCGTCGTGGGAGGGAAGATGCTGTCCGCTTCGAGGACGTCCGCCGTTTCGGCCGAATGCACGGTGCCGGTACCGGCATCGCTGTCCACGGCCGGGGTTCGGCAGACCGGGCAAGGCGCCTCGACGGGCTCCTCGACCGATCACGGCGTGCCCGTCGCTGTGTACCTCGATGCCGTGCAACTGCAGCACGCCTCGACGATCAACGCCGTCGGTCTGCACAGAGGTCTGACGCAGCAGGCCCGAACCATAGCGCTCGCCACCGCCTTCCAGGAATCACAGCTGCGCAATCTGCCCAACGGTGACCGCGACTCGGTCGGGCTCTTCCAGCAACGACCGTCCCAGGGCTGGGGCACGGTCCGACAGATCTCGGACCCCGTCTACGCAGCCGGAAAATTCTTCGATGCATTGATGAAAGTGCCCGGTTGGCAACGCATGTCGCTCACCAAGGCCGCTCAAGCGGTCCAGTACTCCGGATTTCCCGATGCCTATGCGAAGTGGGAAGGCAAGGCACTCACCCTGGCGGCCGCTCTGGGCGGTGAAGTCCCGGTCGAGCTGAGCTGTGTTGCCGGCGCTCGGCCCTCCAGCGCCGATGCGCCGGTCCGCAAGGCCGTTCCAGGCACTACCGCCGCGTCACCCGCTCTGGCAGCCGTCCTGGCTGCGGCCCAGGCCGAACTCGGTGGTCTGGAGGTCGTCTCTGCGTCGGGGTCCACCGGCACGGTGACGGTGACGCTGACCAACCTCGGGGCGCAGCAGTCCGCCCGCACGCTGGCAGCCTGGGCGGTGGCCCACAGCACCGGCTTCTCGGTCAGTGCGGTTTCGGCAGGGAGCCAACAGTGGGCCGATCACTCCTGGACCTCAGCGGGCACCCAACTGCCCGCCGGCCAGGTGGTGATTCGCACGGCCTGATCGAGCCCGCGACGCACTTCGGGCCAGCTGTCTCGGCCTGACGATGATCGACTGCGCCGTCGGTGTGGCCGCGAAGTCAGCACCGGATCGGCGCCGTCGGCCCGCTCGAATAGGCTCCCGTCATGACCGGACCCACTCCACCGACCACATCCGCCGCTGCTCTGTCGGCTTCCTCGGGCGGTGCCTTCGGCGTCGGTCTGGCCACCCGAACCGCCGACGGCGCCGTGTTGGACGTCTGGTACCCGGCGCCCGCTCTCGGCGCCGCTTCCGAGGTTGCCGGGCGTCCCGCACAGCCGGACCTGTCTGATGCCGAACGGCACGACGATCTCCGGAACGTCGATCTGGTGGCGGTGACGACGGTGATCGGGTCCCTCGCCGACCCGCCGGTGGATACCGCCGACGTCTACCTGCGACTGCATCTGCTGTCGGCCAGATTGGTCCGGCCACGCTCGATCAATCTGGACGGCATCTTCGGTCTGCTCCCGAACAACGTCTGGACGTCGATCGGACCGACTCCACCGGAATCGATCGAACAGGTGCAGTTGGCCGCCGCCAGAGCCGGCATCCGATTGGCCGTCTTCGGTGTCGACAAGTTCCCCCGGATGACGGACTATGTGGTTCCGGCCGGTGTCCGGATCGCGCATGCCGACCGGGTTCGTCTCGGTGCCCACCTCGCGGCCGGAACCACCGTCATGCACGAAGGCTTCTGCAACTACAACGCAGGCACGATCGGCACCTCGATGGTGGAGGGCCGAATCTCGCAGGGCGTCCTTGTCGGCGAGGGCAGCGACATCGGCGGCGGCGCCTCCATCATGGGCACACTCTCCGGCGGCGGCACCGAGCAGGTGACGATCGGCCAGCGCTGCCTGCTCGGCGCCAACTCCGGCGTCGGCATCTCGCTCGGCGACGAATGCGTGGTAGAGGCCGGGCTGTATCTGACCGCGGGAACCAAACTCACCCTGTTGGTCGGAGGCGACGCGACGGTACTGAAGGCCCGCGAGCTCTCGGGTGTGGACGGCCTGCTGTTCCGGCGGAACTCGTTGTCCGGCGCCGTCGAAGCAGTGCCCCGCACCGGGTCCTGGGGGGGTCTGAACACGACGTTGCACGCTCACTAGCGGCCGCATCTTCGTGCAGTTCCCGAACCTGGCCCGCCAAGGTGCGCGGGTGCTCGGGTCACCGGCCGTGGTCGGTGCGCGGAACGGGGCACCGGTTGGTGACCATCCTCTGCAACAGTTCGGGCCAGGGGAAAGCGGGTGGTTGCTGTCCGGTGCGCAACGAGAGTTCACCGGGGTGCGGAATACTGCAACCGTGGTCCATTCCGAACGCCGCTCCACTGCCGTTCCGACGCCTCGCCGGAAAGGCGGTCCGACGGCGCCATCCCCGGCCATCGACCCGTCGCCGACGATTGACGCTTCGGAGGACGGAACGTCGGTTCCGATCGCCGCACCGCGTCCGGCACCCCGCCGACCCGGTCTGATTCCCACCGACATCGCCGACGCTCTGTCCGCCGTTCTGACGAAGTCCATCGCCGCCATCCGCACCCACGAGGACGGGAGTCGAGCGGGCGGGAACCTCGAGAGTGTGCACCAGATGCGGGTGGCCACCAGGCGGATCAGGGCGTACCTGAAGGCAGCCAAGCCCGCGCTGGAAGGGGCCGCCGCCGATCGGCTGCGCCAGGACCTCTCGGCTCTGGCCCAGGTACTGGGTACGGTTCGGGACCTCGACGTGATGATCGACAGGTTGCACACCGAAGCGGCAGCCCTCGGCAAGCCGGATGGGGCAGCCCTGGAAACGTTGATCGGCTCGCTGGACACCGCCCGCCGCCGCGCCCGATCGGCGCTGATCGTCCAACTGGATGATCCACAGCACGCCGGGCTGCTCGCGGAACTGGATGCGGCCGCGGCTCGGCCACCGGTGGCCAATCCGTGGGCCGACCTCGCCGAGTTGGGCGCGATCGAGTATCGCCGGCTGGCCAAGGCCCAGCACCGGCTGGAGTCCAAGTACCAGGGCGACCCTCCCGACGACGAGTTGCACGCGCTGCGAATTCTGGGAAAGCGGACCCGGTACGCCGGCGAACTACAGCGCAAGACCAAGACGATGAGCCGATTTCTGGACGCCCTGGCCGCATTCCAGGAGGTGCTCGGCGATCACCAGGACGTGAGTGTGCTGGAGGATGAGCTGCGCGCCATGGTTGCGAAGTCCAAGAATCCGGCGGCGGCCATCGCTGCCGGCCGGGTGATCGAGGGCGGTCGCCGTCGGAAGATCGAGGCGCGAGCCGCATACCCGGTCGCCTGGGTCGCGGTCGCCGAGGCGGCGGAAGCCGCCTACGCCGAGCAGCTGGACCAGTAGCGACTGCTTCGCGCACTTCAGCCGCGCCGCACTTCAGCCGCCCTGCACGTCAGCCGCCCCGCACTTCATCCCGCCGCACGTCAATCGCGCCGCACTCAATCGCGTGAGGCGCGAGTTCAGCGAACGAGGCGAGCGACCGCGCTGTCGATCCGCTCGTCGGTCGCCGTCAGGGCCACCCGGATGTGACGAGCGCCGGCCGGGCCGTAGAAGGTGCCCGGAGCGACCAGGATGCCACGCTCGGCGAGCCAGTCGACCGAGTCCGACGCCGGCTCGTTCCTGGAGCACCACAGATAGAGTCCGGCCTCCGAATGACCGACAGCAAAACCGGCTCGCTCGAAAGCGTCGATCAGCTTGAGTCGCCGCTCGCCGTACCGAGCGCGCTGTGCCATCACATGGCCGTCGTCGTCCAGGGCAGCCGTCGCAGCCGCCTGGATCGGCGTCGGCAGCATCTGCCCGAGATGACGGCGCAGCGCCAGCAACGACGCGATCAGAGCCGGATCACCGGAGAGGAATCCGGCGCGGTACCCGGCCATGTTGGAACGCTTGGACAGCGAGTGCACCGCGAGCAGGCCGGTGAAGTCCCCGCCGCACACTTCAGGATGCAGAATCGAAACCGGAACCGAATCCCACCCGAGGTCGATGTAGCACTCGTCGGACACCACGATGCACCCGCGGGCCCGCGCCCAGCTGACCACCTTCGCCAGGTGCGCCGTCGGCAGTACCCGCCCGGTGGGGTTTGACGGCGAGTTGACCCAGAGCAGGGCAGGGCGTTCCGGACCCAGCGCCATCAACCCTTCGGCCCGAACCACCGTGCACCCGGCCATCAGTGCGCCGACTTCGTAGGTCGGATAGGCGATGTCGGGAATGACGACGGTGTCGCCGATCCCGAGACCCAGCTGACCGGGTAGCGAGGCGACCAACTCCTTCGATCCGATCGTCGGCAGCACGGCGATCGGATCGATGTTGCCGACGCCGTGGCTGCGGTCCATCCAGGCCGAATAGGCGCCCCGCAACTCGGGCGTGCCGTGGACGGTCGGATAGCCGGGCGCGTTCGAAGCGTCGGCCAGCGCGGTTCGCACCGGTCCGGGCACCCGATCGACCGGTGTGCCCACCGACAGATCGACGATGCCGTGCGGATGGTTACTCGCCGTGTCGCCGGCCGCCGCCAATTGGTCCCACGGGAACTGTGGCAGCCGGCCACCGGGAGTCGCCCTCGTCATGCCGAACGCCGGCCCGGCGCCGCCGGCTTTCCGCACACCAGGCGCAGCGGGCTCAGTGCCCTTCACCCATCGGCGGCAGAGCAGCGATGAACGGGTCATCGGTGCCGGTCTTACCGATCTTCGACGCGCCGCCCGGCGATCCCAGGTCGTTGAAGAAGTCAACGTTGGCCCTGGTGTACTCGGCCCAGGCGGCCGGTACGTCGTCCTCGTAGAAGATCGCCTCGACCGGGCAGACCGGTTCGCAGGCGCCGCAGTCCACGCACTCGTCGGGGTGGATGTACAGCAGACGGGCACCTTCGTAGATGCAATCGACCGGACACTCCTCGACACACGCCCGGTCGAGAACGTCGACGCAAGGTTCGGCAATCACATAGGTCACGGCAGGTCTCCACGCGGGGTTGTTCGGGCGAGCTGGGCTGCGAAGGAAAAAGTGCAGCGACGACCAGTATCCACTGTCCGGCGCCTGCCCTGCACCCGTGCCCGTGTGGTGCTCGGCTCAACCGCGGGGCGGCGGGCGGAAGTCCGGATTGGGCATTCCAGCCCGCAGATGGTCACCCCAGAGCAGCCCGACCGACCCCGTTGCGGCCAGCAGACCGACGCCGAGCAGCAGCACGGACTGCCAGCCCGGCCAGGCCACCGGAAGACCTCGGTAGAGAGCGTTGTCGGTCAGGTTCAGCCAGGCCAGAACGCCGAGCCAGAGCAACGGTGGAGCGGCCGCCGCGACCATCCGCCCGGTGAGCCGGTAGGCCATCCGCGGCAGCACGGCCAGCGCCAATCCGACCGGCAACACCACCACCGGCAGCGGCACCGCCCCGGAATACCACGGTAGGAACAGCACACCGACCAACCCGATGACGCCGCTCAGCACGGTCAGCAGGCCGACCAGGATCCAGTCGACGATGCCCGGTCGGAAGCGCTCGGAACCATGCCCGGCAGCGGCCGAGGCGACCGTCACGGCAGGTCCTGGAACAGATCGTCGGCCACCGGCCCGGCCGGGAACCGGACGCCCGAGAGCAACTTGAAATACTCGACCGGACCGCAGGGTTGGGCTATCCGGTTGGACAAGGCGAAGCCGTCCTCGATCAGCTCGAGCTGGGTGCCGTGCGCGGCCAGCGCCTCGCGGCGGGCAACGGCCTGCGCGGAAACCTTCACGGCCGCCGCCAGTTCGCTGTCGGCCGCCAGGTATCCGAGGTCCTCCGGTGTGGCCGGCAGGTATCCCGCCGGTACCGGTAGCGCGGCGAGCAGCTTCGCGGCGCACGCCCGACTGCGGACCACCGCGAGCACCCGAGGCACCCGGCCGGTGGCCGCGGCGACGGCGACCTGGTGGGTAGCGACGTGGTCGGGGTGGCCATAACCGCCGTCGGCGTCGTAGGTGAGCAACACATCGGGTCGTACTTCGTCGAGAATCTCGACCAACGCTGCCACGGCCTGTTCATGTTCGGGCCCACCACGTCCGGCGCGGGCAAAGGCGCGGGGATGATCGGCCGATGCGGTGCCGGCCATCCCGGAGTCCCGCCACCTCCCGAGGCCACCGAGAAAACGGAGGTCGCTGATGTCGAGCGCGGCGCACGCCGACCGCAGTTCGGTGTACCGGTATCCGCCCAGCTGGTCCGCCGCCTGCGAGATGAGGCCCCGCAGCGATGCCGGGATGACCTCGCCCTCCTCGCCCAGCGTCGCCGTGACCAGCGTGACGCCGACACCTTCGGCCCGGTAGCGAGCCAGCGTGCCGCCCATGGTGATCGACTCGTCGTCCGGATGTGCGTGGACCGCGAGCAGGCGGCGGGTCGACATGGCTCCAGCCTAAGTGGTCTCGCTCGATAGTTCGTCAGGGGTTGTCGAGATAGAGGCCGCAGGCGGTGTCCAGTGCTTCTTCCGGGGCGCCGGCGAAGGCTCCACTGGGTAAAACTGCGGGTTCGTAGCCGTCCTT
>JBPCPG010000173.1:0-13891 GCA_050999445.1 Nakamurella sp.
GGCCGTTCAGGGCGGCAAGTACGAGGTCCGCCGGATCATCGAGATCGTGCAGAATCAACCGGCCGTGATGGACCGCCTGCAGCGCGGCGGGATCCTGCCGGGTGCAGTGCTCGAATTCGTCGCGCGCGACCGCTTGCTGCTCGCGGTGGACGGCGCAACCACGACAGAGCTCCCGGCGGACATCGCGCACGGCATCCACGTCCGCGCCGCTGTCTGATCCGGGCGGCTCAGACGATGGCGGAGAGCAGCCCGAGAAAACCGAAACCGACGAGGGAGGGAGATCAGGGTTCCATCGTGGACCACGTTGTGAACCTCTGACCGACCGCCGGTCCGAATACCTCCTTCATCAGCCAGAAGCCGGCGTCGTCGACGTGCGAGAGGAACAGCGCACCCGGGCCGCGATGGCGATGTCAGGACTGTCTTCCCGCTGCGCGATGTCCTGGACGACGGCATCAAGAAGCACGTTGAATACAAGGCTCTGCGGTGATCTGCCCACGATCGGTGCACTACGGACGCCGATCGGACGCCGATCGACCGGGCGGACCGACCGTCGACTCCCCCGGCCTGGCTGCGCCGAGAGCCGAGGAGCCCGGTTCCGGACGAAGCCCCAGTCTGGAGATGATGTCGGCGGCTTCCTGCGCCGGTTTGCGGCCGACGTTCACCTCGAGCACGTTCTCGTCCGGCCCCGGCGGCTCGAGAGTCGCGATCTGTGAGTCGAGCAGGCCGGCCGGCATGTAGTGGCCGGTCCTGGCGACCAGCCGACGCCCGATCTCATCCTTCGACCCGACCAGGTGAACAAAAACGACATTGTTGCCGCGCATGACATCTCGATAGATCCGCTTCAGCGCCGAACAGGTGATGATGCCGGGCAGCCCGGCCATCGTGTGCTCGGTGATCCACGAGGCGACGGTCTCGAGCCACGGCCACCGGTCTTCGTCGGTGAGCGCCTGTCCGGCGTGCATCTTCTCGACGTTCGCGTCCGGATGCATGTCATCGCCTTCGGCCAAATCCCACCCCAGCTGGCCGGCGAGCAAGCCCGCCACGGTGGATTTGCCGGACCCCGAGACCCCCATGACGACCAGGACCGGTTGCGCAGCAGCGGGTGCCGACTGCTCGGCAACATCGCCGTTGCCCATCTGACACCTCCCGATGCTTCGGACCGCCCGGCTCGGACAGCGGGAGCCTACACGCGGCCAACCCGCATCCGGTCGCGGGTGCCGCGAACGTTTTCGGCGGCGTCCGCAGCCTCCTCGGGCCGATGATCGGATGCCGACCGAGCCACAGCGGTCGGCGGAGTGCAGGCGGAAATACTGGCTGCGGCCACAGTGTTCCAGCCGGCACGGGGTTCCAGCCGGCACCGGGTTCCAGCCGGCACCGGGTTCCAGCCGGCACCGGGTTCCAGCGGGAACCGGGTTCCAGCGGGAACCGGACGGTCCCGCACACTTCGAGAATCGCATCGCCCGACCAGGAGGACAACCGTGCCAGCACTCGAGCAGCCACAGGGCGGTTCTCCGAAACGACGGAGCAGCGGCGCCGAGCAGAGCCCGACTGCCATGGAGCCCTTGGCCTACGGGTCGATCCAGGGCAGGTGGGTGCTGGTCGCGACGGTGCTGGGCAGCGGGCTCGCTCAACTCGACGGGACCGTCGTCAACGTCGCACTGCCGCGCATCGGGTCCGATCTGCACGCCGGACTCACCGCGCTGCAATGGACGCTCAACGCCTACACGTTGGCGCTGTCCGGATTATTGTTGCTCGGCGGCTCCTTGGGCGATCGGCTCGGCCGACGGCGGATCTTCGTCGTCGGCGTGGTGTGGTTCACGATTGCATCGGTGCTGTGCGGCGCGGCGCCGACGGCGGCGGTGCTTGTTGCCATGCGGGCGCTGCAGGGCATCGGAGCCGCTCTGCTCACCCCCGGATCGCTCGCGATTCTGCAGGCTGTGTTCCGCAAGGAGGACCGGGCCACCGCCGTCGGAGCCTGGTCCGGCCTCGGTGGAGTCGCGACCGCGCTCGGCCCCGTGCTCGGGGGGGTACTGGTCGGGGTTACGCCATGGGGCTGGCGACTGGTTTTCCTGATCAACGTTCCGCTCGCGGCGGTGGTCGTGTTCACCGCCCAGAAATACATTCCGGAGACCAGGGACGCGCAAGCCACCGGCCGCCTCGACGTGGTCGGAGCGGTACTGGCCTGCGTCGGCCTCGGCTCGCTGGTCTATGGCTTGACGGAGGGGCCGCCGCAAGGTTGGCCGATCGGCGTTCTTGCCGCAGTGGTGCTGGGGTCGGCCATGCTGGTCGCTTTCGTCCTCTTCGAACGCCGTCATCCCGACCCGCTGTTGCCGATGAGCCTGTTCGCGGTCCGCCAATTCACCGCTGCGAATCTGGTCACCTTCGCCGTGTATGCGGCCCTGTCCGGGGGTCTGTTCCTGTTACCGGTGCAACTGCAGTTGGTGTCCGGTTTCTCGCCCGTTCAGGCCGGTTCCGCGCTGCTCCCGCTGACCGCCATCATGCTGCTGCTCTCGGCAAGGGGGGGAGCGTTGGCACAACGGATCGGTCCGCGCTGGCCGATGACGATCGGCCCGGTCATCGCCGGCACCGGCATCGCTATGTTCGCCCGGCTGGACGCCCACTCCACGTACTTCGGGAGCGTGCTGCCGGCAGTACTGGTGTTCGGACTGGGGATGTCGGCGACAGTCGCGCCGCTGACCTCGTCCGTGCTGGCTGCGGCGCCGGATCACCAGAGTGGCGTGGCATCGGCCGTGAACAACGACGTGGCCAGGATCGCCGGCCTGCTGGCGGTTGCGGTGTTGCCCTCGTTGGCCGGCATCTCGCCGGCGGCCTACGCGGATCCGGCGCTGCTGTCCGCCGGTTTTCACCGAGCGGTGTTGATCGCCGGAGCCCTCTGTGCGTTCGGTGGAGTGCTGGCCTTCTTCACCATCAGCGATGACGGCTTACGACGCAAACCCGTTGTCCCGGTCCACGGGACGACGACCGGCGCCTGAGCTGTCGACACCTGGGCGTTGCGAATCCGCCGACGGCGAGCGCCGCAGGAGATAGGTGTCCATGATCCAGCCCTTTCGCGCCCTCGCCTCGGCGCGCAGCCGCTCGATCGATCCGATCACCTCGGAAAGCGGCCCGGTCACCAGCATCTCGTCCGGTGTGCCGAGGTAAGCACCCCAAAAAATCTCCAAACCCGGCTCTGTGAACGTTCGGCAGACCAAGTCGCCGTCCAGCATCACCACGACGTTGTCCAGCCCGACCGGCATTCCCTGGCGCAATCGACGGCCGGTGGTGATGTGGATGGGTTCGCCGATGCGGTTGAGAACAATTCGGTGCGCGGCAGCCAGCGCCTGCACGCTGCTGATCCCTGGGATCACCGAGAATTCGAAATCCAGTGTCCGCCTTGCCTTCAGCAGCTCGACGACCCGAATGGTGCTGTCGTACAGAGCAGGATCTCCCCAGACCAGGAACCCGGGATTTTCATTCGCTCCCAATTCGGCGACCATCGTTTCCTCATATCTGGCGGCCCGTCTATGGTGCCAATCCTGGACAACGGCGTCGTACCTGCCGGCGTCCCCGACCTTTCCGCGTTCGGGATCGTCGATCTCGACGATCCGGTAGGGCCGGTCCGGAATGTAACGACGGCAGATCTGCGCGCGCAGGGCCACCAGATCGTCTGTGCCCGGGCCTTTGTCGGCGACGAAGAAAACGTCGACCTTGTTCAATGCGGTGACCGCCTCGACCGTCACCTGCTCCAAATTTCCGGCCCCGATTCCGATGATGTAGAGCTGACGCACGGTTCTCCCAGTGGTTCGGCGGCCGGTTCGGTCCAAGGTGCTCAGCCTATTGCGCCCTGAAGCGCTCGGCGCCCCCTGCGCGCCTGCGCCGGTACGCTGAAGGTGTGCCTGTGGTCCGCGCTCAGCAGCGATCTTCGGCCCTGTTCGCGCCCCTGATCGCCACCCCTGCCTCACTGGACGAGCGGGCGCTCGCGGCGACTGTCGACCTGTTGGCGGGCGGTTCGGTCGTGGTGCTGAGCGGGGCCGGCATGTCCACGGATTCGGGAATACCCGACTACCGAGGCCCCGGTGCGCCAGTGCGCACGCCGATGACGATCAGCGAGTTCCGGTCCGGGCCGGTGGCCCAGCAGCGCTACTGGGCACGGAGCCACCTGGGCTGGCAGCGGATGGGCACCGCCCGACCCAACGAGGGCCATCGATCGCTGGCCGCCCTGGAAACCGCCGGATACGTGTCGGAACTGATCACTCAGAATGTCGACGGCCTGCACCAGCAGGCCGGAAGTCGGCAGGTCATCGATCTGCACGGTCGGATCGACGAGGTGATCTGTCTGGACTGCAGCCGCATCACGCCCCGGCTCGAGTTGCACCGGCGGCTGACCGATCTCAATCCCGATTTCGGTGCTCACCTCGACCTGGTCAGCGCTCCGGACGGGGACGTCGAGTTCGACGACACCTTGGATTTCCGCATCGCGGCCTGCCTACGGTGCGAAGGAGCACTGAAACCGCATGTGGTGTTCTTCGGCGACAGCGTGGCAAAACCGCTGGTCAAGCACTGCTTCAACGCCGTGGACGCAGCGCGGGCGATGGTGGTCGCCGGCTCCTCGCTGACCGTGATGTCCGGTCTCCGGTTCGTCCGCCACGCCCGGAGATCGGGCCGTCCGATCGTCATCGTCAACCGCGGTGCGACCAGGGGTGACGAGCTCGCCGACTGGAAGATCGAGGCCGGCTGCAGCTCCACCCTTGGACGCCTGGCCGCCGAACTCGGAGCCTGACCCACTCCGTCGGTGCGCCCGCATCCGGCAGGTGGTCGGCAAGAGGTGTTCCAAGGGTGATGATGAAGGCAACGTCCGCATTCCCGTCCACCCATGAGGGGGGAGATCACCATCGACGACGAGAAGTCACCGAAGGCACCGAAGGCACTCAAGGCGCCGCTCGGGAGTTGGCCCCAACTGCTGGCCCGGGATGATGTCGTGCTCGTCGACGGACGGTTCTCGCTGATCAACCAGAACCTCACCCAGGACGAGGCGATGGTCGACGATCTGCTATTCGTCCGCGCCACCCTCGACGAAGCGGGCGTGGGTTACCTGCTGGTCAGGGGTGCGCAGGATCGACCGGTTCTGGCTGTCGACAAGAAGGACCGGCGGCGCGTCATCGAGGCGTTGAGTGTGGCCGGGACGAGGGAGCCGCTCTACTCCCGAGCCATCGACCGCGGCAGAGGGCCGGCCGTTCTGGTGGGCGCAGGCGCCCTGGCCGACGACCCGAAATCAAGGGTTTTCCGGCTCTTCCGGCCACGGGTCGAGTTGCGCGGCGGCCTGATCTTCGGTTCCGGGGCGGGCATGCAACTCGAGTTCTGGTCATTCCGCAAGAACCGCACGAGGGCGCCCGTCGAGAACCGACTGACCAGACGGGAGTGGTTCGCCGAGCCTCTGATCGGCGCCACCATCGAACGGTACGGCCAGAGTTGGCCCACCCTCGAGCACATGTTCGACGATTTCAGCGACGACATCACGTTCGACATCGACATCGTCTTCTCATGGGTGGACGCAGGGTCGCTGGAATGGCAGAAGGCCAGAGCCAAGCGGATGGCCAGTTATGTGGTCGGCGAAGGCGACGATCACGAGGCGCGCTTCCGGCAACTGGACGAGCTGAAATATGCCCTGCGCTCGGTGCACCTGTTCGCACCGTGGATCAGGAAGATCTTCATCGTCACCGATTCGGTCCGGCCGGCCTGGCTGGACGAGCACCCGAAGGTCACCGTCGTTCGCAGCGAAGAATTCTTCTCCGACACCGCTGTGCTTCCGACGCACAATTCGATGGCGGTGGAAAGTCAGCTGCACCACATCCCGGGGCTCAGCGAGCATTTTCTCTACTCGAACGACGACATGTTCTTCGGACGGCGAGTGAATCCCGACCTATTCTTCACCTCCGGCGGATTGACGAAATTCCTGGAAGGTCCTAATCGAATTGGCTTGGGAGACAACAACTCCGATCGAAGCGGCTTCGAGAATGCTGCTCGGGTGAATCGTCGTCTTCTGCACGAAAAATTCGGCAGACTGACCACTCGACACCTGGAACACGCTGCCGCTCCACTGCGGAAGTCGGTGATGGCAGAAATGGAGCTGGTATTCGCCGAGGAGTTCAGATCGACGATGTCCAGCGCATTTCGCGCCAGTACCAACATCTCGGTGACGAATTCCCTGTACCACTACTACGCGTTGCTGACCGGTCGTGCGGTACGCAACGAGAGCGCCACGGCTGCGTACGTCGACACGACGTCCAAGGCCGGTCTGCGCAGCCTGGACAGACTCCTCCGGAAGAGGTCGTTCGACTGCTTCTGCCTGAACGACGGCAGCTTTCCGGAGGTTCCGGCTGATGAGCGAGCCGCGGCGGTCCGATTGTTCCTGGAGCGCTATTTCCCGGTTGCCGGACCCTGGGAGAAGGCGGCCGCCGAAATCAGCTCGGCTGAAGGCAGCGTAATCCCGGCTCTGTGGAGCTGAGCGGCGCACTCCTGCGGTGAGACGGTCGCAACCACCGGAAAGGCGCCGCGAGGTACGACGGAGTGCAAGATCGTGTCCCGGTAGACGTGGACCAGGTTGACTGCCTGGGCGCCGTCGCGGCTGCGCATACCGCCGGCTTCCACGGCCAGGTCCTGGGTGTAGCAACTCGCAGACGCGACCGAGACGGGAATTCCGGCGAAGGTGGCCGTGGTCGAATGATGCAGGTGCCCGGCCAGGATCGAGCGGACGTCGCTGCCGGTCAGCACGGCCGCCAATCGCCGCTGATCCTGCAACTCCACCAGCATCGCCAGGTCCAGCACGCTGGGCACCGGCGGGTGGTGCATCGCCAGAATGGTTCCCTCCGGAGCCGGGGTGGCGAGTTCGGCCGTGAGCCAGGCCAGCTGAGCAGCGGTGAGCGCTCCGTAGTGATGGCCGGGCACCGAGGTGTCCAGCACGACGATCCGCAACCCTCCGAGCCAATGGACCCGATCGACCGGATCGGTGGAAGGTTGCTCGTCGAGCAGCCCGACGCGCAGCGCTGCCCGGCTGTCATGGTTACCCATCACCCAGATGATCTTCGCGCCGAGCCGGACGGCGATCGGCTCGACGACACCGCGGAGCCGTTGGTAGGACGCTGGATCGCCGGCGTCGGTCAGATCACCGGTGATCACGATCGCATCGGGTCGGGAGTGGGCGGCCTCGAACGACTCCAACAGTTCGCGCAGATTCGCCTCCGCGTCGACCTCACCGTACAGCCGACCGTTGGCCACGAAGTGCGTGTCGCTCACATGCAGCAGGAAGTGCGCAGGACGCTCACGGTGGACCGACAGCAGTCGTTCACCTGAGGGCGCATGCTCGGTGGGCAGCACCTGCCTGCCGTTGTGCACCATCGCGTTACCCCGTCCGTGTCGGTTCTCGATCGCGCCGGCGCGGTGGTCGTGCGAGCGCCGAACACCACCATCCGATCAGAGCAGAGTAGGAGTTCGGCCAACGCCACGCGGCGGGTCGGCCAACATTCGTGGTCGATACCGTGCGTAGGGATCGTGAACAGCGATCGAGATCGTGAGTCGCGATCGTGGTCGAGAGTCGCGATCGTGGTCGGAATCGTGGGCAGGGATCGGCGGCACGGGCCACCGACGCTCAGCTTGTGCTCGCCCGGGCCACCGCGAGCACAACGGCGTAGCGATCCCCCACCTCACCGGACAGCACGTGAGATCCCGTCGCCCCGATGTGCGGCACCCGGCCGATCGAGGTGGCGAGGGTCTCCCGGGCAACGTGATCTCTGCGGGCATCGACCGCGACCCACAGATCATCAGGAACCGACAGGGCCAGGCTGATCCGGTCGTAGACATCGAACCCGGCATCCCTGCGAGCCTGCTGCACCAACCGCATCAGATCATTGACGGCGCCCTGAGCGAGAAGCTCTTCGTCGAGTCCGGTGTCCAGCGAGACGAATCCGCCCGATCGCAGCATGCCGATCACGTCCGTACCGTTGCCCGACGCCACCAGGTCAAGGGTGTACTCGCCCTCGGCCAGCTCGATACCGCCGGCGGTGACCCGATCCTCCGACACCGACCAGTCGCCCCTCTTGGCGGCGCCGATCACCTGTTGCACCGTCTTGCCGAGCCGTGGACCGGCCGCCCTGGCGTTCACCGTGAGCTTCCGCTCGACCCGAGCATCAGCCTCTTCGCTGATCGGGGTGATCGAAATGGACCGCACGTTGACCTCGTCAGCCAGCAGCGCAGCGAACTGTTGCAGGCGGTTCGCGGCGGGTGTCGCGACCGTCATCGTCGCCAACGGCTGCCGAACGCGCAGCTTGGCGCCCTTGCGCAAGGACAACGCGACGGAGGCGACCTCCCGGACCTCGTCCATTGCGGCGCTCAGGTCGGCATCAGCCGGCACAGCGGCCGGGGCCGGCCAGTCGGTCAGGTGCACCGACCGGCCACCGGTCAGCCCGCGCCAGATCTGCTCGGTCGTCAGTGGCAGCAGCGGGGCCGCCAGGCGGCAGAGAACCTCCAGCACGGTGTGCAGCGTGTCAATGGCATCGTCGTTCCCGTCCCAGAAACGTTGCCGGGAACGGCGGACGTACCAGTTCGTCAGCACCTCCAGGTAGCCGCGCACCGACGCGCATGCGCCGGAGATGTCGTAGGCGTCCAGCTCGGCGGTGACGGTCTCGACCAGAGTCGCCGTCTTCGCGAACAGGTAGCGGTCGAGCACGTCGGTCGAGTCGGTGCGGATCCGGCCGACCTTGCCGGCGGCTCCCGCGTAGAGGACCAGGAAGTACCAGGCGTTCCAGAGCGGGAGCACGGCCTGCCGGACGCCCTCTCGGATGCCGGCCTCGGTGACCACCAGGTTCCCGCCCCGCAGGATCGGGGACGACATCAGGAACCAGCGCATCGCGTCGGAGCCGTCCCTGGCGAACACCTCGTTGACGTCGGGGTAGTTCTGCAGCGACTTCGACATCTTCTGCCCGTCGTCACCGAGCACGATTCCGTGGCTGAGGCACGTCGAGAATGCCGGCCGGTCGAACAGCGCCGTCGAGAGCACATGCAGCAGGTAGAACCACCCGCGGGTCTGGCCGATGTACTCCACGATGAAGTCGCCCGGGAAATGATCGTCGAACCACTGCCGGTTCTCGAACGGGTAGTGCACCTGGGCGTAGGGCATGGACCCCGAGTCGAACCACACGTCGAGCACTTCCGGAACGCGGCGCATCATCGAGCGACCGGTCGGATCGTCGGGATTCTGCCTGGTCAGATCGTCCACGTAGGGTCGGTGCAGGTCGGCTACCCGGACGCCGAAATCCGCCTCCAGCTCCGCGATCGACCCATAGACATCGATTCGCGGGTAGGCCGGGTCGTCGGACTTCCACACCGGGATCGGGCTGCCCCAGAACCGGTTCCGGCTGATCGCCCAGTCCCTGGCGTTTGCCAGCCAGTTGCCGAACTGGCCGTCCCTGATGTGCTCGGGCACCCAGGTGATCCGCTGGTTCAACTCGACCATGCGGTCCCGGAACTTCGTCACCTCGACGAACCAGGACGAGACTGCCTTGTAGATCAGTGGATTACGGCAGCGCCAGCAGTGCGGATAACTGTGCTCGTAGGTCTCGCGCCTGACCAGGTGACCGGACTTCTTGAGATCGTCGATGATGAACGGGTTGGCTTCGAACACCTGCATGCCGACGTACGGCGGGATGATCGCGGTGAATCTGGCGCGGTCGTCGACCGTCAGGATGGTGGGGATACCGGCCGCCTCGCAGGCGGTCTGGTCCTCCTCGCCATAGGCGGGCGCCATGTGTACGACGCCGGTGCCGTCGTCGGTGTTGACGTGTTCGGCTTCGATCACCCTGAACGCAGCTCCCGTGCCGAAGACATCGACATCGGTGAGGAATCCGAACAGGGGCTCGTAGGCTCGTCCGACGAGTTCGCTGCCCTTGAGCCGGTCGACGACGTGGTCGGCGGCGTCCTCGCCGAGCTCGCGGGCGTAGCCGGAAAGACGTGCCTCGGCCAGGATGTACCGCTCGGTCGGTCCGCTGTCCGGGCTGTGCTCGACGACCACGTAGTCCAGATCGGAACCGACCGCCATCGCCAGGTTGCTCGGGAGGGTCCACGGCGTGGTCGTCCACGCCATCAGCCGCTCTCCCGTCTGCAGCCGCACCCAGACGGTGACCGACGGATCCTGCCGGCTCTGATAGACGTCGTCGTCCATCTTGAGTTCGTGGTTCGACAGCGGCGTCTCGTCCACCCAGCAGTACGGGAGCACTCGTTGACCCTCGTAAACATAACCCTTGTCGTACAAAGTCTTGAAGGCCCAGAGCACGCTTTCCATGTAGCCGGGGTCGAGCGTCTTGTAGTCATGCTCGAAATCGACCCAGCGCGCCTGCTTGGTGACGTAGTCCTGCCACTCGTGGGCGTACCGCATCACCGACTCCCGGCAGGCATCGTTGAACCGCTCGATGCCCATGTCGAGGATCTCACCGCGGCCCTTGATGCCCAGCTGACGCTCGGCTTCCAACTCGGCGGGCAGACCGTGCGTGTCCCAGCCGAAGCGGCGCTCGACCCGTCGACCACGCATGGTCTGGTAGCGCGGCACCACGTCCTTGACATACCCCGTCAGCAGGTGCCCGTAGTGCGGCAGACCGTTGGCGAAGGGCGGGCCGTCGTAGAAGACGAACTCGTTCGCGCCCTTTTCGCCGGCCGGCCGGTTCTCGATGGACGCCTTGAACGTCCCGTCGGCTTTCCAGTACGCAAGCACACCGGCCTCCGCGACCGGGAGATCCGGTCGGGCCGGAACGGTCCCACCACCGGCGAGTGGGTAACGATCCTCGGTCATTTCGGGTGCCTCTCGTCCAGCAGCATCTTCTCGGCTGCAGGGACGACGCCGACGATTGCCGTCGGTACCGCGGTACCACCCCGCTTGCTCCACCCGGTCAGGCTCGGCGTGGGTGGAACCTCTCTCGTTCCGGCTGTGACGGGCCAGTCCCGTTCGGTTCTAGTGGACGTCGACGGCCCTCGGTGGAAGCCGAGGGCGATCGGTGGATCCGGAGCGGATCCGCGTCGTTCTTCCGAATGGCTCGCCGGTGATCGCCGGGTCGACGCAGTACTGCTCAACCAATTCTTCGGCTACACGGCACCCTGCTGGACCGGCTGACCACCGTTGCTGGTCGGCGCGCCCCCCTCGTCGAGCTGTGAGAGCTGATCGGTGATCCAGCTCTTGAGCCGGCTGCGGTACTCGCGCTCGTAGACGCGAAGATCGTCGATCTTCTTCTCCAGCGTGCTTCGCTGCTCCGTCAACTGCCCCATCACCTGCGAGTACTTGCTCTGCGCTTCACGATCGAGAGCGTCGGCACGGATGCGACTGTCGCGTTCGAGGGCCTCAGACTTGACGGTGGCGTCGTTGACCATCGTCTCCGACCGGTCCTGCGCCTCGGTGAGCAGTCGCTCGGCCTCGGTCTGGGCCTCGCCCACCGTGCGGTCGGACTCGGACTTCGCCTTTTCCCTGGTACTCGCCGCTTCGGCGTTGGCCTCACTGGTGAGCCGCTCAGCCGTCTCCTGGGCCAGGCCGAGGAGTCTGGCGGCCTGGACATGGTGCGTGGCCGGACCGGTCGGCGCCTCCGCAGGGGACCGCGTCTCCGGCGCGACCGGCGGGGCCTGCTCCTGCTGATACGCGGGCTCCGGGGCCGACTCGGGCGCCTTCTGCACCGAGACGGGACTGTCAGCGGTCCGCGCAGTTTCGGCGGGCGGCTGCTCGACGTTCTGCTGTGCGACCTCCGGCTGATACTGCGGGGGCTGCTCTGACGGTGGACCACCGGCGAAAGCGCCCGCCGGGGCGCCGGCCAGGCGCTGGGTCAGCTCGTTGTTCTCCTCGATCAGGCGGCTCAGTTCCGCCTCGACCAGATCGAGGAACGCGTCGACCTCGTCTTCGTCGTAGCCGCGCTTTCCGATCGATGGCTTCTTGAATGCGACGTTGTGCACGTCGGCTGGCGTGAGCCGCATTGCTAACTCCTTGCGTGGCGATGTCACCGGTGATGAAGGCGGACGAGGCTTCTAGGCCGTGATGTCAGCGAGATGCAGCGTCACGCCCATCAGGATGGCGACGACAATGAACAAAACAATAATGCTGAGGTCGAACCCTACCCCGCCCAACCGTAACGGCGGGATGACCCGACGAAACAACTTCACCGGGGGATCGGTCGTCGCGTAGAGGACCTCCATCGTGGCGGCCGACCGACCGACCGGCCGCCAGGTCTTGGCGATCGCTCGGACGAGCTCGATCACGATCCGTCCGAGAATCAGCAACCGAAAGATCCACAACAGCAGATATGCGATCTGCCAGACGATGTTCACTCTCTACTTTTACCTGATCTCGCCGCCGCCGGATGACAAGCGGGGTCAGCGATGGGCGTAGGCGCCGACGTACGCCCTCGCGTCTTCGAGCGCGTTCGCGGCGCCCCCCGCGATGTCGGCCTCGGCCGGCAGCAGCATGAACACCTTCGGTGCGACCTTCTCGATGGAACCACGGAGTGAGAACGCGAGCCCGGCGGAGAAGTCGACGAGTCGGCGGGCATCGCCATCGGACATCCCGGTCATGTCGAGGATGACCGACTGTCCGTCGCGGTACTTCTCTCCCACGATGCGCGCCTCGCCGAAACCGGTCAGCTTGACACTGGCGGGGCGGGAAGCCGTGCTGGAGTCCACATCACGACGCTGATCCGCCTGCATTGCGAGGGCTCCCTGGGTGATCGGCTCCGAGCTGAACGACCGCTTGGCCGATCGCCCTGCGGCACCGGCGGGCGCGGGGGTCGACCCGGCACCGCCGGACCGATAGCCACCGACCGGATAGGCACCAGCCGGATAGGCACCAGCTGGATGGGCGCCGGGAGCGTGGTCGGGAACGGCTCGGTCGTACCCGGCCTCCTCGTACTCGTTCCCGCCATAACCGGCACCCTGATATCCGCCGCCCGCCTGCCCGGCGTTCTCGTGCCCGTCGCGGTTACGACCGACCGGCTCGTAGTCGCCGCCCTCGTACGGCGCTGCGTCGTAGCCGTCGCCCTCGTAGTGATGTTCCTCGTCCGGACTCAACCCGAAGAAGGCCCCGACCTTGCGCCACGATCCCATTGGTCCGCTTCCTTCCTCGGCCGGAGCGGAATGCGCCGGACCTTGATATTTCAACGCCTGCAACGATATTGACTTCCGATTGAACTCCCTCGTTGGCGACGAGTTCGCCGCCCACGAGGCAATGCTGCTCCGCTGAGGTTATCGGCCGGACCGGCTCCAGGTGCGGTGCGACACACCGGATGTTGATCCCCTCGCCAGAGCCGCGTCGGAATCGACCGGCGGCGACAATCTATTCGCATTCCGGCCGGACGACTCCGGCGAACCGGCCGGTCGGCGCCGACCGACGATGACTGAACAGCTGCGGATCTTCTCGGGTGCAGCGCTCGTCGCTTTCCACCGACCCGATCCCGGCCGCGCTCAACTGCCGCCGGATACCGGCGCGCAGGTCGAGTCCGGGTGTGCCCCGCTCGGTGATGCAGGCAGACCCGGGCAGAGCAGCCTCGACGTCGTCGCGCATCGTCGGGGGCACCTCATAGCACTGCCCGCAGATGGCCGGGCCCAGCAGCACCGCGATGTCGGACATCTGCGCGCCCAGCAGAACCATTCGGTCGAGCATCGCCGGTACCACGCCGGCCACCGCGCCGACGCGGCCGGCGTGGGCAACGCCGTGGACTCCGGCGCGGGCGTCCGCGGCCAACACCGGAACGCAATCGGCGACCAGTACGGCGAGCGCGATGCCCGGCGCCTTCTTGACCATCGCGTCGGTGCCGGGCATGGGATCGTCCGACGGCCCGGTCACCTCTGCGACAACGGCACCGTGCACCTTTGC
>JBPCPG010000248.1:0-9911 GCA_050999445.1 Nakamurella sp.
GTCGCGGGAGGCACCTCCGCGCCGAAGGCCATCGGATCCGCCTTCTCCCGCCAGACCCTGTCATGGCCGAGGATCTGGAACTTGTAGCGGGTACCGGCTCCGACGTCGGGGAGGAAGACCTCCCAGACACCAGAAGAACCCAGGGAGCGCATGGGCTGCCCGGCACCGGACCAGTGATCGAAGTCGCCGCTGACCCGAACACCGCGGGCGCTGGGCGCCCAGACCGCGAACGACGTGCCGGTCACCGCCCCGATCGGCGTGTCGTAGGTGCGGAGGTGGGCGCCCAGCACGGTCCACAAGAATTCGTGCCGACCCTCGCCGATCAGGTACAGGTCAACCTCACCCAACGTCGGGAGCCAACGGTAGGGGTCATCGACCTCGTACACCGCGTCGGGTTCGTACTCCACCCTCAGCCGGTAGTCCACGGCCGGTCCGGCGATGGTGACGGCGAACACTCCGCCGTGCACATGCTTCATCGGAACCTCGCGGCCCTGCGTGAGCACGGTGACCGACTTCGCGTCGTGACGGAGTGTCCGGATCACGCTGGCGCCGTTGGGCAGGGGATGGATGCCCAGGATGCCGTGCGGGTCGTGCGTATCCCCGCCGATCAACTTCTCGTAGTCGTCGGTCGACAATCCGGCGGTCGCTGTCGGTTCGGGAACCGAAGGGGCACCGGCGGCGGGCACGCCGGGTGCGGCCGGTTCGGCGCCGCCCCGGGAGATTTCGACGGCCGGTTTCAGTGAGCCTGACGGAATCGCGGACTCGTTTGGTGTGCTGGAGCTGGTCACGACTTGCCTCCGGAATTGATCAGTCGAACGACGGCCTGCAGTGGAATCGGTTCCCACGTGGGCCGGTGGCCATGTTCGTAGGCGACCTCGTAGACCGCCTTGTCGAGTTCGAACGCGGCCAGCAACGGGCCCTTGTCCCGAGGATCCTGCCCGGCGACTGCGGCGTAGCCGTCGCAGAAGGCCGCGCGATTGCGTGCGGCCCACTCCTGCGCACGGTAGGCGTGCTGGGAGTCCGCCGGACCGCCGGAATGGTTGGCCGCGTAGTCGAAGGACCGCAGCATGCCGGCGATGTCCCGCAACGGCGAGTGCATCGATCGCCGGTAGGACAACGGTTTGGACGGCTCGCCCTCGAAATCGATGATCGCCCAACCGGTCAGGGTGCGCAGCGTCTGACCGAGCTGGAGGTCGCCGTGGATGCGCTGCACGGAAAGGCCGCCGAGGTTGGCCGCGGCCGCTTCGGCCCGTTCGAAGGCTGCCCGGATGCCCGGGAGGTGCTCGGCCACCGATGGGACGTACGAGGCGACGGATTCGGCGGCGGCAACCTGCGAGGCGATGAGGTCGGAGATCTCGTTTCGACCGAGTTCCGTCGTGCCGAAAGCGGCCGCCAGGTCTGCGTGGACGTCGGCGACGGCTCTGCCGAGGCGGCGTGATTCGGACGCGAAGTCGCCGCCGACCTCGTCGGCCCGCAGATCACCTTCCGCCATCAGGTCACGGACGCTGGCGGTCGCCATGGCCCACCCTTCCGCGCTGTTGGCGAAGAATCCGGTGAGCAGCGCCAAGGTGGTGCGCTCCCCGGACACCGGACCCTCGACGGCCCCGAGCATCGCGGCGACGTGCGCGGAGCCGGCAGCCTGCAGTGCGCGATGCATCTCCGCATCCGGGTTCAGCCCTGGCTCGAGTCGGCGGAACACCTTCAAGATGCTCGAGTGCCCGTACACGACCGAGGTGTTCGACTGCTCGGCACCGATCACCAGGCCATGGGCCGCGGCGTCGATGGCCGCGCCGGCTTCCGGTTGGAATTCGAGCTGCCCGACATCGACACCGCCCGCAATGTTGCGCAGGACCAGTGCGGTCAGATCCGAGTCGTGCAGCGCGTCGTACACGAAAGTGCCGTCCGACTCACCGATGCCGGCCTTCGCGGACAGTCGTTCCGGAACGTTGCCGGCTTGGGTCCATCCGACCCAGATCTGGTACCGATGGGTACCTGCGCTCGACGGGACCGTGAACAGCACCTGTTCGAACGAGCGGCCGTCGATCTCGGCCAGCTCCGTCCTGGCTTCGACGGTGACCGAGATCAGTCGGTCGCCTTTGCCCGCGAACCACCGCTGACCAGGCAGCCAGCCGGCCAGCAGACCGGCCAGCGCGAAATCGTTCCCACGTATCGTTTCGTCGCTCATTCGCTCAGGACACCTCCTGGGGGCTGTGATACCCCGGTTCTCCGGCCTGCCCGGAAGCGGTGATGTCGAACCAGTAGAAACCGTGGCCCGGCAAGGTCAACAGGTATGGCAGTTCACCGATCGCGGGAAAGGGTGTTCCACCGGTCAGCTCGACCGGCACCGAGCCGGTGTACTCGCGAAGGTCGAGCTCCACCGGTTGCGGAAAACGGGACAGATTGTTCACGCACAGCACCGTTCCGCCGGGCGAATTGCCGTCGGCGGGATGGGATCGGACGTAGGAGAGCACCGTCGGATTCGAGCCGCCGAGGTCTGTGAACTCGCCCAACGCGAACGCCGGGTGCTGCTTGCGGATCTCGATCATCCGCCGGGTCCAGTGCAGCAGGGAGGCCGTGGTGTTCATCTGGGACTCGACGTTCACCGTCTGGAAGCCGTAGACCGGGTCCATGATGGCCGGCAGGTACAGCCGGGCCGGGTCGCTCCTGGAGAACCCGGCGTTGCGGTCGGGTGACCACTGCATCGGCGTCCGGACGCCGTCGCGGTCACCGCGCCAGATGTTGTCGCCCATTCCGATCTCGTCGCCGTAGTAGAGGCAGGGCGAGCCCGGCAGGCTCAACAGCATGGCGGTGAACAATTCCTGCGAATTGCGATCATTGTCCAGCAGCGGGGCCAGCCGTCGGCGGATGCCGATGTTCGCCTTCATCCGCGGATCGCGCGCGTACTCGTTCCACATGTAGTCGCGATCTTCGTCACTGACCATTTCCAGGGTCAGTTCGTCGTGGTTGCGCAGGAAGATGCCCCACTGCGAGGTCTGCGGAATAGAAGGCGTCTGGGCGAGGATCTCGGAGATCGGAAAACGGGATTCTCGGCGTGCGGCCATGAATATGCGTGGCATCAACGGAAAGTGGAAACACATATGACACTCGTCGCCGCCCGTCTCCGGGTCGCCGAAATAGTCCACTACATCCGCCGGCCACTGATTGGCCTCGGCGAGAAGGATCCGGCCGGGATATTCGTCCTCCACAACCTTTCGGCAGCGCTTGAGGAATGCGTGCGTCTGGGGAAGGTTCTCACCGTTGGTGCCCTCGCGGACGTACAGGTAGGGCACCGCATCCAACCGGAAGCCGTCGATTCCCAGATCCAGCCAGAATCGCATCGCGTCGATCATCGCATCGCCGACTGCGGGGCAATCGAAGTTGAGGTCGGGCTGATGGGAGAAGAACCGGTGCCAGAAGTACTGCTTGCGTACCGGGTCGAACGTCCAGTTGCTCGGTTCCGTGTCGACGAAGATGACGCGCGCGTCCGGGTAGCCGGTGTCGTCGTCGGCCCAGACGTAGTAGTCGCCGTAAGGCCCCTCCGGGTCCCGGCGCGACTCCTGGAACCAGTGGTGGCTGTCCGAGGTGTGATTCATGACGAGGTCAGTCACGATCCGGATGCCGCGCTCGTGGCAGGCCTCGATGAGATTGGCAAAATCTTGCACCGTGCCGAATTCCGGCAGCACCTTGCGGTAATCCCGGATGTCGTAACCGCCGTCCCGGAGCGGCGAGTCGTAGAAAGGCGGAATCCATAGGCAATCGATGCCGAGCCACGCCAGATAGTCCAGCTTCTCGATCAGACCCTTGATATCACCCGTGCCGTCGCCGTTGGAATCGTAGAACGTCCTCACCAGCACTTCGTAGAAGACAGCCCGCTTGTACCAACCCGGGTCGTTCGGAAGACCCTTGGGCCGCCCAATTTCTCCGGAGTATCCGGATCCTGACGGCTGTTCGGTACGCCCGATGATGTCGGTCATGCTCGCCTTTCCGTGCTGCTGATGCTCGGGTGGTGGTGCCGAATTCGGACGATGATCAGTATCGCCGGATGGTCAGGATGTGGGCGACCCGGACCGCCGGTTCCAAACCGACCGTGTTCCGATTCGACCACTGGTAGACCTCGCCGGACAGCTGGTCCTCCACCTGGAAGGTGTCGCCCCATTTGAGCCCGAGGGCCGGCATGTAAAGATCGGTCTCCGCCCAGTGCAGCTCCGTCGGCTGGAGACACACCACGACCAGCACGACGTCACCGGTCGCCTCGTCGCGCCGCGAATAGCACAGCAGCTGGTCACTCGAAATGCCGTGGAACCACAGGCCGGACAACCGCTGCAGGCTCTGGTGGTCGCGCCGGATCTCGTTCAGCCGACGGATGAGCGGTTCCAGTGAGCGGCCTTGCTCCAGAGCGCTCTGGAAGTCCCTCGGCCGCAGCTGGTACTTCTCGGAGTCCAGGAATTCCTCGCTGCCGGGACGGACGGCCTGATGCTCGAACAGTTCGTATCCGGAGTAGACCCCCCAGCTGGGAGACATGGTCGCGGCCAACACCGCACGGATGGCGAACATCGCCTGGCCGCCCTCCTGCAACGAGGCGTGCAGGATGTCGGGTGTGGTGGGAAAGAAGTTGGGCCGCATGTGATCAGCAGAATCGACCAGCTCGACACCGTACTCGGTCAGCTCCTGCTTGCCCGTCCGCCAGGTGAAGTAGGTGTACGACTGGGTGAACCCGATCCGGCCCAGTTCGTGCATCATCGCCGGCTTGGTGAACGCCTCGGCGAGGAAGATGACGTCAGGGCACTCCTGACGCACCGCAGCGATGAGCCACTCCCAGAAGTTGATCGGCTTGGTGTGCGGGTTGTCCACCCGAAAAACGGTGACCCCGTGCGAGATCCAGAATCGGACGATACGCAGGCATTCTGCGTAGATTCCTGCCGGATCGTTGTCGAAGTTGATCGGATAGATGTCCTGGTACTTCTTGGGTGGGTTCTCCGCATATGCGATCGATCCGTCCGGCCTGGTGGTGAACCATTCCGGATGGTCGGTCACCCACGGGTGGTCAGGAGCGCATTGCAGTGCGAAGTCGAGCGCCACTTCGAGTCCCAGCTCTTTGGCCGCGGTGACGAAGTCGTCGAAGTCGTCGATCGTGCCCAGCTGGGGGTGCACGGCATCGTGGCCGCCGGCGGCCGAGCCGATCGCCCACGGCGACCCAACGTCGCCCGGCTCGCAGAGCACCGAGTTGTTGCGGCCCTTCCGATTGCGCTCACCGATTGGGTGGATCGGCGGCAGATAGACGATGTCGAACGCCATTCGGGCGATTCGCGGCAACTCGGCCGCGGCATCGGCGAACGTGCCATGTCGCTCCGGTCTCCCGTCGGCGTCGATGCGGGCGCCGGCCGATCGCGGGAAGAACTCGTACCAGGAACCGAACTCGGCCAGCGGGCGGTCCACCCACACCGCAACGGCCGCGGAGCGGGTGATCAGCTCCCGGATCGGATCGGCCACCAGGATCGGCCACAGCGAGCTGGACAGGGCCGGGCCGATCCGTTCTGCGACCCGCATCGAACCGTCGCGGAGCGCCGTAACGGCTCCTCGGATGGCGCTCGCGTGACGCTGCCGGGGACGACGACCGATCCGCTCCAGGAGCAGCGCGCCCGTTTCGAGGTCGTTCGCCATCTCATCACCGGACTGGCCGGCGGCGGCCTTGGCCTCGACCGCATGTCGCCAGGTTCCGAGCGGGTCGCTCCAGGCCTCGATCAGCAGGCTCCACAGCCCGGGCCGGTCCGCGGTCACCTTCGCCGAAAAACGGTCGGTGCCCGGCACGCCCGGAACCATCCGCACCAGCGGGCCGACTTCCTTGGGCAGAGCTCGGCGCCGCGCGCCCGCCGCGGGCGCGACCGGTGAGGCCGACGGGGCCGGAGGGCGCCAGACCACATTGGCGGCCACTGCGTCGTGCCCCTCCCGGAACACGGTCGCTGCGACGTCGATCACCCCCCCGACGACGGCCTTGGCCGGATAGCGGCCACCCGCCACGCTGGGAGATACGTCGGTCAATCCAATTCGTCCGGCCACGCGGATCAACGTACCGGCAGCACGCTGCCGGCGCTGCCGCCGGACCGCGAGCGCAGCAGGCCGCAAATGAAATGTTCATCCAGATTTCGACTGAGCCGAACGGGTCGTTCAGGTCCGGGGACCGCACTCCCAATGGCTTCCGATTGCGGTGCGAATGCGCCGAAGCCCGCCGAAGCGATCACGTTCCGCTACCAGATTTCTGAATCGATCCGACCTGCCGACGGTGTCGTTTGTTACGGCTGGTTGAACATTGTTCGATCCGCCCTCGGGACGCCGCCGGTTCGAGTTCGCGAACGGCGGTCGACCGGATAGATTCGCGTCCGTGAAGGCTCTCCGACGGTTCACCGTCCGCCCCCAGTTGCCCGAGCCGCTCCAGCCGCTCGGGGCGCTCATCCGAAACCTCCGCTGGTCCTGGCATCCAGCCAGCCAAGACCTCTTCGCCGAGATCGACCGGAGCCTGTGGCAGCGGTTCGAGGGCGATCCGCTGAAGCTGCTCGGCGCCGTCTCGGTGGCTCGGCTGGCCGAACTGGCCGTCGACGACCAGTTCCTGGATCGGCTGCACGGCCTGGCAGCGGATCTGCACTCGTACCTGACCGAGCCGCGCTGGTACCAACACCAGATCGAGCAGGCCGTATCGGCCGAAGCGCCCGACAGTGGTTCCGCAGGGCCCGCCGCGGTGCCTCCTGCCCTGCCGCGAGCCATCGCCTACTTCTCGATGGAATTCGGCGTGTCGGAGGTGCTGCCCAACTACTCGGGCGGTCTCGGCATCCTCGCGGGTGATCATTTGAAGTCGGCCTCCGATCTGGGCGTTCCGATCATCGGCGTCGGGCTGCTGTACCGCTACGGCTACTTCTGGCAGTCGCTGTCCGCCGACGGTTGGCAGCAGGAGCACTACCCGGCCCACGACCCGCAGGGGCTGCCGATCGACCGGGTGCTCGGAACGGACGGCGAGCAGCTGACCGTGAGCGTTCCAATGCCGGGTGGCCGTGAACTGACGGCCCGGATCTGGCAGGCGAGTGTCGGTCGGGTGCCGCTGCTGTTGCTCGATGCCGACAACGAGCTCAATGACGACGAACTTCGATCGACCACGGACCGGCTGTACGGCGGTGATCAGGATCACCGCATCAAGCAGGAGATTCTGCTCGGTATCGGCGGGGTCCGGGCGGTCAATGCCTTCGCACTGGCCAGCGGACACCCGATGCCCGAGGTGTTCCACATGAACGAGGGGCATGCCGGCTTCCTCGGGCTCGAACGCATTCGATCACTCATCGCATCGGACGGCCTGAGCTGCAACGAAGCTGTGTCCGCGGTACGGGCGGGCACCGTGTTCACCACTCACACTCCGGTGCCGGCCGGTATCGACCGGTTCCCGGTGGACCTCGTCCGGCACTACTTGGACGGCGGCCAGGACGGCCAGTCCCGCCTGCTGCCCGGCATCACGGTGGACGACGCCGTCGCCTTCGGAGCGGAGGACGATCCGTCCCGGTTCAACATGGCGCACATGGGCTTGCGGCTCGCGCAGCGTGCGAACGGAGTGGCAAAGCTGCACGGCGTCGTCTCCCGCGAGATGTTCGCCGGTCTCTATCCGGGCTTCGAGCCGGAGGAGGTGCCGATCGGCTCGGTCACCAATGGAGTCCACCTGCCGACCTGGGCAGCTCGGGAGATGTACGACGTGGCCGGGGATATGGCCGACTGGCAGGATCTGGCCTCGGCCTCGGAATGGCCCGCGGCGGCGCGGGTCAGTTCGGAGCGGCTGTGGGACCTGCGGCAGACCCTTCGTGGTCGCCTGGTGACGATGGCGCGGGTGGCCGTTCGACGGTCTTGGTTGCTGCGTGGAAGCTCCGGGGCCGAACTCGGCTGGACCGAGTCGATCCTGGACCCGCACATCCTCACCATCGGGTTCGCCCGGCGGGTGTCCACGTACAAGCGGCTGACCCTGATGCTGCGCGACCCTGGCCGGTTGAGGGCGATTCTGCTCCACCCGGACCGGCCGGTGCAGATCGTGATCGCCGGCAAGGCGCACCCGGCCGACGAGTACGGCAAACGGTTCATGCAGGAGCTGGTGCGGTTCGCCGACGACGCCGGCGTGCGACATCGGATGGCGTTCCTGCCCGACTACGACATGGGAATGGCTTCGGTGCTCTGTGCGGGCGCCGACGTGTGGCTCAACAACCCGATCCGCCCGCAGGAGGCATCCGGTACGTCGGGGATGAAGGCCGCCCTCAACGGGTCCCTCAACCTGTCCATCTCCGACGGCTGGTGGGACGAGCTGTACGACGGCCAGGACGGCTGGACCATTCCGACGGCGGATGGCGTGGCCGACGAGAACCGTCGCGACGATCTGGAAGCCTCCGCTCTCTACAGCCTGATCGAGCAGCAGGTCGCCCCGCTGTTCTACAACCGTGGCGCTGACGGCTGCCCCGAGGGCTGGGTCGACAAGGTCCGGCACACGCTCGGATACCTGGGGCCGCGCGTGCAGGCGACCCGGATGGTGCGCGACTACGTCACGGAGTACTACGCGCCGGCGGCAGCCTTCAGCCGCGCCGTGACCGGTGATCTCGCCGTTGCCAAGGACTTGTCGGCCTGGAAGGACACGGTTCGGGAGGCGTGGCCGCGGGTGCGGGTGAACAGCGTCGACACCTCGGGCATCGGATCCGAGCCGTCCCTTGGCAATGTGATGACGGTCAGGGCCTACCTGGATCTGGGTGGCCTGGCCCCGGAGGACGTCGAGGTCCAGGCGGTGACCGGCCGGGTGGACGTCACCGAAGACCTGCACGAGGTGTCGACCGTTCCGATGACGTTCGTCGGCAACGGCGACGGGTATCGCTACGAGGCGCAGTTGCACCTGAGCAGGTCCGGCCCGATCGGCTACACGGTCCGGGTCCTTCCCAGGCACCGACTGCTGGCCTCGCCGGCCGAACTGGGGTTGGTCACCACCGCCTGAGCAGGCAGGCGCCGGGGTGCGCTCAGCCGTCGTCGGACGTCCGATGCGCTCGCAGCAGCCAGAGGGTGCGGCCCGGCAGGGTGACCTCGACGCCGGCCGACAGGGGCGCGGGGTCGGTGGGTGCACCGTCTGCCGCCCCGGTGTCGACGACCGGACTGTAGGCCTGACCGTAGGGCGGCCCCGGAAACGTGATCTCGATGGATTCGACGTCAGCGTGCAGCACCAAAAGCCAGGAATGGTCGGTCATCGGGCTGCCGTCGACGTTGTGCCCGCGGACGTCGCGTCCGTCGAGCCACATCTGCACGGTCCTCCGTCCGTTGTCGAACCAACCCGCGTCGGTCATCGGGTGTCCGGTTTCGTCGAACCACACCAGGTCGGCGACCCCGTCGCCGCCCGCCGGCGCCCGGCCCTCGAAGAATTCGCCCTGACGGAGCGCCGGCGCATGCAGTCGCAGGTTCGTCACGCGGCGGACGAAGGCCAGCATGTCTGCGGCCGGTGTCGATGCGCTCCCGACGCTTCCGTCCGTTCCGTCCGTTGGAGGTCGAGCCACCCCTGCCCAATCCACCCAGCTGATCGGGTTGTCCTGGCAGTAGGCGTTGTTGTTGCCCTGCTGTGTTCTCCGTACCTCGTCGCCCATCGCCAGCATCGGCACGCCTCGGGAGAGCAGCAGCGTGCTGAGCAGGTTGGCGGCCTGCCGCAGCCTCAGCGCGTTCACCTGTGCGTCGTCAGTCTCTCCGTCCACGCCGCAGTCCCAGCCGTGGTTGTGCTGCTCTCCGTCACGGCCGTCCTCGCCGTTGGCCTGGTTGCGCTTGTGCTCGTAGGTGGTGAGGTCCCGCAGGGTGAAGGCGTCGTGCGCGGTGAAGAAGTTGGTCGACGCCCACAGGCGGCGGCCGTCGGCGGAGCAGATGTC
>JBPCPG010000245.1:0-5278 GCA_050999445.1 Nakamurella sp.
CGGCTCCTCGCATCAGGCAAACGCGCACCAGGGGAACGCGAGCGGTCAACAGCTCGTCGGATCGGCTGACCCTGCCCGGAGTTGGATCGCCGTCGAGGGGTCGACGGTCCAACTCGGAGCAGGCTCGGCGCAGCCCCGGTCCGTCGCCGTGACGGATCTCGGCTCGGTGAACCTGGACTGGCCGGACGGCCGGGCCGCGGATCAGCTCGGCGGAATACCGGGCCCCCAGAGCCCTCCGACGCCAGCGCCGACCGCTCGCACCCACCCCGCCGCTCGCAGCGACCCGGCGGGGGACCGGGCGGAAAAACAGCCAACGCCGGCAGTGAATGTCGATTGGCCGTCCGGCACCGGGGTTCGCGGCGGCGAGGTCGTGGTGCTGCGCGGCGACTCCCTGTGGTCGATCGCGGCGCGGCAGCTCCCCAGCGAAGCCACTGACGCCGAGATCGATCGAACCTGGCATCAGTGGTACTCGGCGAACGCCGCCGTTCTCGGCAGCGATCCAAACCTCATCTTCCCCGGGCAGATTCTGCTGGCCCCGACCCAAGGAACGGATGACCGACCATGAGCTCAGCACTGTTGTCCACCGACCGTTCGACCGCACCGGCGACGCCCACCGTTCCCGCGAAGGTGGCCGACAATCGCCCGTATCTCGCGGCGGTACCGGACTGCGAACCACCGTTCGACGACGAACGATCTGCTGCGAGCAGGCTGCAGCAGCTGCGCCTGGCCGGACGGTCGCGGGCCGGCGCCACTGCCGCCAGAACGCTCGAGGATCCGCTGGTTCGGCCCTGGCCCGGGCAGCGCACCATCGGACTGGTTCGAGTGCCGGACACGATTGCGGATTCGCGGGTACCGGGCTGGTCGCAGGAGGTCGACATCGGCGTACGCCGCACGACGACTGCGGAACTACCACCCGCGACCCGGTCCGGTCCGGTACTCGCCCGAGCCTTGGTCGAAGTGCTCTGCGGGCAGCGACCGTTGTCGCAACTGCGTGTGCACTGCGCGCCGGAGGTGTTCGCCGGACTGCAGAGCAGACCGTTGGCCCGCGGCGCCCTTGGCCACCTGCTCAACGTTCGGGTCTGCGAGCCGGCCGACGGTGTCGCGGAGATCAGCGTCGCATTCCGCCGCGGAGAACGAGTACGCGCCATCGCCTTTCGGATTCAGGGCGTCGATGGCCGATGGCGCGTCACCGCTCTGCAGACGGGCTGAGCGATCAGAGCGCCCCCGGGCGGCCGTGGCACACCTTGTACTTCTTGCCCGAGCCGCAGAAGCACGGCGCGTTTCTCGACGGGGCGTTGCCGCTCCCGCTCGAGGTCTCGGTCGACGTCGGCTCCGCCGGGGCCCCTGAGATCTCCGAAATTTCAGTGCCACCGTCCTCGCTCGGGCCGGAATAGCTCAGCGCAGCGGCCGGGGCAGTGGGTCGGGCGAGTCCCTTGGCCTTCAACGCGGCAGGTGCTCCGTCCGTGTCGTGGACGACCGGGGCCGGTGCTTGCTGGCTGGGCAGCGGCTGGACGGGGCGAATCCTGGTCCGAACCGCGCCGGCCTGCTTGCCGCCTACCGGTTTCGGCGGCGGTAGTGAGCTTCCGCGCCGGCCGGTCGCTGCCGCGCTGTTCTCCGCAGTCGGCTGCGCAATCGGCTGGGCGGGCGCCGGATCAGGATCGCCGTCCTCGACCGGGACGCCGACCTCATCCTCTGCGCTCTCGGCGGGAACAACCTGAACCTGGAGGTTGTAGAGGAATCCGACCGACTCCTCCTTCAGGGAGTCGAGCATCGCGTTGAACATGTCGAAGCCCTCGCGCTGGTACTCGATCAGCGGATCCCGCTGCGCCATCGCTCGCAGGCCGATGCCCTCCTTGAGATAGTCCATCTCGTAGAGGTGCTCGCGCCATTTGCGGTCCAGCACCGAAAGCACCACCCGGCGCTCCAACTCGCGGGTGATTTCCGGGCTCAACGCTTCCTCGCGATCGGCCCAGGCCCGACGGGCGTCCACGAGTACAGCCTCGCGGAGCGAATTCCGCGTCAGGTCGCCGTGCTCCTGGCTGACGCCGTCCGGAGTGACCGTGACCGGGTAGAGCGTCTTGAGCGCCGCCCACAGCGTGTCGGTATCCCAGTCCTCTGCGTAACCGCCCTGGGACACAGCCCCGTCGATGTACGCAGTGACCACGTCGGTGATCATGTTCTGCACCTGGACGTGAAGGTCCTCGCCGTCCAGAACCCGCTTGCGTTCCTCGTAGATGACCGTCCGCTGCTTGTTCATGACTTCGTCGTACTTGAGGACGTTCTTGCGGATCTCGAAGTTCTGCTGCTCGACCTGGGTCTGCGCGCTCCTGATCGCCTTCGACACGAACTTGTGCTCGATCGGCATGTCGTCGGGCATCCGCAACCGGGTCATCAACATCTCCACCGTGCCACCGCCGACCCGGCGCATCAGATCGTCACCCAGCGAGAGGTAGAACCGGGACTCGCCCGGGTCACCCTGCCGACCGGAACGGCCGCGCAACTGGTTGTCGATGCGCCGCGATTCGTGCCGCTCGGTACCCAGCACATACAGCCCCCCAGCGGCCCGGACCTTCTCCGCTTCTGCCCTGCTCTTCTTCGTAGCGGCCTCCAGCGCGTCGGGCCACGCTGCCTCGTACTCCTCCGGAGTCTCCGCCGGACTCAGGCCGCGCTCCCGCAGATCGAGGTCTGCGGTGAAGTCCACGTTGCCGCCGAGCACGATGTCGGTGCCGCGACCGGCCATGTTGGTGGCCACCGTGACGGCGGCCGCCCGGCCGGCCTGAGCGATGATGGCCGCTTCCCTGGCATGGTTCTTGGCGTTCAGCACTTCGTGCGGCACACCTGCCCGCAGCAGCAGCTTGGACAGCAGCTCGGACTTCTCCACCGACGCGGTGCCGACCAGGACCGGCTGCCCCTTCTCGTGCCGTTCGGCAATGTCAGAGACGACGGCGTCGAACTTGGCGTCCTCGCCCTTGTAGATGAGGTCGCCCTCGTCCAGACGCTGGACCGGCTTGTTGGACGGAATAGGAACGACCCCGAGCTTGTAGGTCGAACTGAGCTCCGCCGCTTCGGTCTGCGCGGTACCCGTCATGCCGGCCAGCCGCTCGTACAGTCGGAAGTAGTTCTGCAGGGTGATGGTGGCCAGGGTCTGGTTCTCGGCCTTGATCTCGACGCCTTCCTTGGCCTCGATCGCCTGGTGCATGCCCTCGTTGTACCGCCGGCCGTGCAGTACCCGGCCGGTGAACTCATCGACGATCAGCACCTCGCCGGACACCACGATGTAGTCGCGATCCTTCTTGTACAGCTCTTTCGCCTTCAGCGCGTTGTTCAGGAAGCCGACCAAAGGTGTGTTCACCGACTCGTACAGGTTGTCGATGCCCAGTGCCTGTTCGACCTTGGCCACCCCGTCCTCGGTGACGCCGACGGTGCGCTTGGACTCGTCGACCTCGTAGTCGGCCTCCAGACGAAGCCGCGGCACCAGCCGGGCGAACTCGGAGTACCACTTCGACGACTGGTCTGCCGGCCCCGAGATGATCAGGGGGGTTCTGGCCTCGTCGATCAGGATCGAGTCGACCTCGTCCACCACGGCGAAGAAATGCCCACGCTGCACCAGATCATCCTTGGACCAGGCCATGTTGTCGCGCAGGTAGTCGAAGCCGAACTCGTTGTTGGTGCCGTAGGTGATGTCGGCGGCGTACTGCGCCTTGCGGACCTCGGGCGTCTGCTGCGACAGGATCACGCCGACCTCGAGCCCGAGGAAGCGGTGCACCCGGCCCATCCACTCGGAATCGCGTTGGGCCAGGTAGTCGTTCGTGGTGACCAGGTGCACCCCACGGCCTTCGAGTGCATTGAGATACACGGGCAGGGTCGACACCAGGGTTTTGCCCTCGCCGGTCTTCATCTCGGCGATGTTGCCGAGATGCAACGCGGCTCCGCCCATCAGCTGGACGTCGAAGTGCCGCTGTCCCAGCGTCCGCTTCGCGGCCTCGCGGACCACTGCAAACGCCTCCGGCAGGATGTCGTCCGTGGTCTCCCCGGCGGCCAGTCGAGCCTTGAACCTATCGGTGAGTTCTCGGAGTTCAGCGTCGGTCAGATCCGTGAAATCGGACTCGATGGCGTTGATGTGGTCGGCGATCGTGCGCAGACGTTTGATCGTCTTGGCCTCGCCGGCACGGAGCAGTCGGGACAGAACCACGTGGTCACCCTCGGTCGATTTTCGCATCATCCGCAGCTGGGAGCCGAATGGGCGCGGCCAGCCAGGGCCAGGAACTCTTGGTGCCCCCGGCATCGCCAATGGTAAGCGCAACCCGACCCGGACGTGGCCGGAAGGGACCACGGCCCGGAAGGCGGCCGACCCCTTTCCCGCCGGAGCTGCCGGACGATCGATCAGGCGCAGACGGCTCCGGGCGTCAGACCAGGCGCAGCAGTCCGTAGTCGAAGCCCTTGCGCCGGTAGACCACCGAGCAGAGCCCGCTCTCGGCGTCCTTGAAGAGGTAGAAATCGTGCCCGACCAGCTCCATCTGGAACAGCGCCTGATCCACCGTGATCGGATCCGCAGGATGATCCTTGATCCGGACCACCTGACCGGGTCCGTCACCGGCGGCGTCGCCCAGGCCATCGTCCTGCCACCGATCGGCGGTCGAGGTGTCCCGCGGACCGCCGGCGGCGCCGTCAACCTGTTCGGGAGCGTCCGGCAGTCCCCCACCGGGACCCGCGACGGCCGAGATCGGAGTCCTGGCGTGCTGCTTGTGGTGCCGGATGTCGGCGGAGCGTCGCAGTCGGGCCTCGAGTTTGGCAACCGCGGAGTCGAGCGCGCCGTAGAAGCTGTCAGCACTGGCTTCGGCCCGTACGGCAGGCCCCCTGCTGGCGAGGGTGATCTGAACGCGCTGGCACGTCTTCGACAGCCGTCGGTTCGTCTCGTGCGACAACTCCACGTCGACCCGGATGATCTTCGAGTCGTATCGCTCGCTACGAGCCAATTTGTCGGCCACATGCGTCCGGAAGTGCTCCGGCACCTCGACGTTGCGGCCCTTGACGACGATATCCACGTGTTCTCCCGGCGGGTTGCGGCGGCCCGGCGTTCCCGGGCGCGCCCAGCGAATGGTGGTGCCCGAGCGCATTCGGAGCGTTGACGGCACCGGACTCGCCCGGGTTAAGACGAACCTACCGTTCTGGTGCCGGAGCGCAAGGCACGCAACACCAACGGGCCATCCGGGTGTCGGCTGTCCGTCGCGCACTGTTGATCGAACGGCCATCCCGGTCCGGTAGGGGCATCATCTCC
>JBPCPG010000279.1:0-24163 GCA_050999445.1 Nakamurella sp.
ACCACGACCCGGGTGCCGGTATCCCGCACCCACTGCTGCAGAGCGACCAGCTCGATCTGCAGCCGCAGCAGTTCCGCCTCATACACCTTCGACGGCAAATTGAGACTCGGAGATGGAGCAACGGCAGCTGCCGGCTTCGGACGGTTCGTCATCTGCCACTTCCTCGGGTCATCGGGCTCACTTGCACGGTGCACGAACGACCGCAGGTCGCACTCGTACCGGCAGGCGCGAATGATTTCGATACGGGGGCGCTGGTGCCCAGCTGAACTTCTGCGATCTCCGTGGACATGACTGCAGTCTCCGTGGACATGGTGGAATCCTTGCACGTGTCGCATCTCGCGTCAGCGCATTGCCTCAGGTCAGCCTGTTCGTCGACCCGTGAACGGCCCGGTCAGCAATCGGACGAACAACGGCGGAGGTGGCCGCCATTTCGTGGCCGCGGACCCTATCGCCTGGTGACCTTCGGCTCTAGTCGCGCCGCAGGTACTCCGGCAACGGTGAGGGAGTCAATTCCTCATCGCCACAACTGGCGGTGGTGACTGTCGAATCCACGTAACCCGAAGGCAGGAGTGGCGCCGTGATCACAGCTCCGTTCCCACGCCGATATTTCGTTTCCCGCCATCAAACTTCGCATCATCGTCAGGAGCGGCAATCATGAACAGACAGGTGGACAACGTCGTCGTCGTCGGAGTGGATGGGTCGGCGCCCTCGACCGCAGCTGCATTGTGGGCAGCCGAGGAGGCCCAGCGCCGAGGGGCAACTTTGCGGTTGCTCCAGGCCTATCAGATGTCAATGGGCTTCGCGGGTCCCGGCGTGATGATGTTGCCCGCCATGTTCGATGATGTCCGCCGTGCTGCGCAGGTCGTCCTCGAGGACGCTCGCTCTGCGGTGACCGAGGCCTATCCGGCGCTCACGGTAGACACCCAACTGTGCGATGAGCCGCCCCATGTGGCGTTACGGGTGGCTTCGGAAAGGGCGCTGCTGCTGGTCCTGGGTGCCCACGGCCACGGTTCGGTGACGGAGTCGCTGGGCTCGGTCGCGGTGAAGGTGGCCAACCGCTCGGCCAGTCCGGTCGTCGTGGTCCGAGCCGATGCCGCTGGGCGCCTGCATGGCGATGGTCCGGTGTGGGTGGCCTTGGACGGCTCCGCCAACTCCGACGACGCGTTGGCCTTCGCTTCCGCGGAGGCGTCGCTGCGTGGAGTGCCGCTGGTCGCGCTCCACAGCTGGAACGACGACTCGTCCAGCGGAGCAGTGCGTTCCGATCCGGTGGAGGCGCACCGGGCCCGGTTCGAAAACGAGCAGCGACTGCTCGCGGAGCAACTGTCGGGGCAAACCGAAACCTTCCCCGATGTGGAGGTTCGCCCGCTGGTTCTGCGAGGTCACCCGGCGGCGACACTGCTGGAGCACTGCGGTGAGGCACCCGAGACGCGAAAGCCGTCGATGATGGTGGTGGGCAGCCGCGGTCGAGGCGGCTTCGCCGGGTTGCTGCTGGGTTCCACCAGTCAGGCCTTGATCTCCCACTTCCCGGGCCCGGTAGCCATCGTCCGGCAGGCAGCGGTCGCCTGACCGGTAGCACCTTGGGTCGATCAGAATCAAATCTCGGCGGAGTTACCACCCGGCGAAGCCGCACCGAATCGTTCCCGCTGCTGCTCGATCTTCTGCTTCACCGCGATCTCGTCGACGCGAATGCGGCCGATCATTTCCTCAGCCAGATCATCGAGAACATTGAGCACGCGGCGTCTACTCGTGTCATCGCCGGGCGTCGGAAGCCCGCTGATCCGGTTCACCAACTCCCCGATGGCCTCGGTGCTGCGATTCAGGGCGGGCACCGCGAACTCGCCGACCCCGCGGCGGTCCTCCGATCTCACCATCGCGTCGCTGCCGGCGATGGCGGCACGGGCCGGGCGAAGTGGAGCAACAACATCAGAAGTGCCTCTCCGGCTCTCGGTGTGAAGCAGTGCGCGTGCGATCGTCGACGATGCGCTTGCGATCGACGACCATGGTGCCGAGCCCAGAGCAGCAGGACGGCTGCGTCTGATTCTAGACAAGCTCTGCCGGCGCCAACGCCAACGGCAGCCCTGAGAATATTCGGGTCCTTCGGCCCTGGTCGGACATGACAGCGACGCCTACGGTGGCAGTCGGATCGGCGAATGGCGCGTTCGAACGCCCGCCGCCCGGCGTAAACCAACATGCGGAGGTAGCGATGAATCGTCACCAAGAACACGACAAGTCCGAGATGGACGTACTGTCCAGCTCGGAGTGCTACCAGATGTTGGGTGCCCGGCACATCGGCCGGCTCGGCGTGGTGGCCGACCTCTATCCGTTGATCATCCCGGTGAACTATGCGTTGGATCGGGACGTCGTCGTCATCCGCACCGCACCCGGTTCGACCGTGGCCCGCGCCGAGCACGCCAACGTCACCTTCCAGGTCGACGAGATGGATTTCACCAACGATTCCGGGTGGAGCGTCCTGCTGCGGGGTCAAGCCGAATCCCTGACCGCCGAACACAGCGAGGAACTCATCGAGCGCACTCGGGCCACCGGCGTCGAACCATGGGCACCGGGCGAACGCAACCACTGGATGAGAATCATTCCGCACGGCATCTCCGGCCGCAGGATCACTCCGGGAGAAGATCTACAGTGGCAACTCGGCTCGGCCGCGTACATGTAGAGCCGCTGGTCAGCGGAGTGCGAATCCTGGTTTGATGTGCCGGTGACCAACTCGACACCCGGCCCGAGGCCGTTCGGCGCCCCAGCACGACAACTCGGTCCGGTCTATGCCAACCCTGGCTCCAGGATCTATCCCGTCATCGTGGCGGTATTCTGCTGCCTGCTGTTGATGTCGAACATCGCCGCCACCAAGGGCATCAAGTTCGGTTGGATCGTCACCGACGGCGGTTTCATCCTGTTCCCGCTCACCTACGTCCTGGGTGACGTGATGGCCGAGGTCTACGGCCTGCGGGCCGCGCGCCAGGCGATCATGGTCGGATTCGCCATGGCGCTGCTCGCCGCAGCGACGTTCTACGTGGTCAAGGTCTCCCCACCCACGACCGACTACCGTGACCAGGCCGCCTTCGCCGCAGTGCTGGGCACCGTCCCGCGCATTCTGCTGGCCAGTGTCTCCGGCTATCTGATCGGCCAGTTCCTCAACGCGTATGTGGTGGTGAAGATCAAGGCGATCACGAAGGAGAAACACCTGTGGGCCCGGCTGATCGGCTCGACCCTCGTCGGCGAGTTCGCCGACACGCTCATATTCTGCTCGATTGCTGCCGGCGCCATCGGTATCACCACGACTCCTGATTTCGTCAACTACGTCGTCGTCGGTTACGTCTACAAATGCCTCTTGGAGGTGGTGCTGATGCCCATCACCTACCCGGTCATCCGATGGGTCAAGAAGCGCGAGCCGAGTTACCGACCGGCGCTCGAGGTTGGCACGGCCGTTACGGCATAGCGGTTTTGGTGCCGACGGCATAATATCTGCCGAGGAATTCGGCCCTGAAATCAGCAAAGCCGCCGGCGTCGATACTGCGCCGGATATCATCTACCAGCCGGACGATGAACCGTTCGTTGTGGATGGTCGCCAAGGTGCAGGAAATCATCTCCTTGCCCTTGAACAAGTGGTGAAGGTACGCCCGGGTGTAATGGGCGCAGGTATAGCAGTCGCAGTTCTCCGCGAGTGCTGAGAAATCGCGGCGGTAGCTGGCGGTCGTCACGTTGTAGCGGCCGTCCCGCGAATAGATCGCACCATTGCGCGCCACCCGTGACGGCGACACGCAGTCGAAGGTGTCGGCTCCGTTCTCGATGGCCGTGAAGATGTCGTCCGGCTCGCTGATGCCCAGGAGATGACGCGGCATCGTTTCCGGCATCTCCTCACAACACCAGCGCACGATCGTGCCCAGATTCTCCTTCTCGAGGGCCCCCCCGATGCCGAGTCCGTCGAACCCGAGCGGCAGCAGATCCCGGACCGCCTGTCGCCGGAGATCTTCGTACTGCGCGCCCTGAACAACTCCGAACAAGGCCTGGTAAGGCCGGCCGACCCGTTCCCGGGTCAGCCGGAGATGCTCCTGGACGCAGCGTGCGGCCCAGGCCTGGGTCCGCTTCACCGAGCGCTCCTGGTACTCCCGGGTATTCATCAACGTTGTGCATTCGTCGAAGGCGAAGATGATGTCGGCACCGAGTTGGTGCTGGATCTGCATCGACACCTCGGGCGTGAAGCGATGTTTCGACCCATTGAGATGTGATTTGAACGTCACACCATCGTCGTCGACTGTCGCCAACCTCGTCTTGCCGGCAGCGATCACCTCATCGGACCGCAACCCGGAGACGTCCATCGCCAGGACCTTCTTGAACCCGGCGCCGAGCGAGAGCACCTGGAATCCACCACTGTCGGTGAAGGTCGGCCCTGGCCAGTTCATGAACTTTCCCAACCCCCCGGCCGCTTCCACGATGTCGGACCCCGGCTGCAGATAGAGGTGGTAAGCGTTCGCCAACACCGCTTGCGCACCGAGATCCGACATCGATTCGGGCAGGACTGCTTTGACCGTCGCTTTGGTACCGACAGCGATGAAGGCCGGCGTCCTGATCTGCCCGTGGGCGGTGGTGAGTAGTCCTGTCCTGCCCTGCGCACCCGAGAGGCGGGTCGACACGGTGAACCCGTGGCCGTTCGAATCGTCGATGCGATTGGCAGGGGGCTTTTCGATGCTCGCGCTCACCGTTCCATCCAACCAACCAAGTCGACACCCTGGAACCAGGGCGCGGACTACGGCGGTGTCACACCGCTGCGGTGAGCGCTTCGAACTCCGCGTCGGTCAGCTCCAACAGTGCTGCCGCCACGTTGTCCTCCAGATGGGAAACCGAGGACGTGCCGGGAATCGGCAACACCACCGGAGATCGGCGGAGCAGCCAGGCCAGCGCCAGCTGTGATTCGGTGGCGTCGTGCTGCTGCGCGGCGGCGGCGAGCGGGCCGCCTGGCTTGGCCAGCTTGCCCGTTGCCAACGGGAACCACGGAATGAACGCGATGTTCTTCGACTCGGCATAGTCGACCACGTTCTCGGCGCTGCGGTCGGCCAGGTTGTACAGGTTTTGCACGGAGGAGATCGGAACGATGGCGTTGGCCTCCTCGATCTGAGCGACGGACACCTCGGAAAGGCCGATGTGCCTGATCTTTCCTTCGCTCCGCAGATCCGCCAGGACGCCGAGCTGGTCCTGGAGTTCGACCTCGGGATCGATGCGGTGCAGCTGGAGCAGATCGATCCGCTCCACTCCAAGATGCCGAAGGTTCAGCTCCACCTGCTGGCGCAGGTATGCGGGCCGACCGACCGGGGTCCACACATCCGGCCCCTGGCGGGTCAAACCAACCTTGGTCGCGATGACCAGGTCGTCCGGATAGGGATGCAGGGCTTCGCGGATCAGCGCGTCGGTAATGAAAGGCCCGTAGGAATCGGCCGTGTCGATGAGGTTGACGCCCAGCTCGATCGAGCGCCGCAGCACCCGGATCGCCTCGTCATGGTCCCTCGGTTCACCCCACACACCCGGGCCGGCCAGTTGCATCGAGCCGAATCCGAGCCGATTGACCGGCAGATCACCGCCGATGCTGAAGGTTCCGGACGCCTGCGCCGGCCGTTGCTCAGTTGCCGTGTTTGTCATGAGTCTCCTTGACGTTCGTGCCCGGTGTACGGGCGATACGTCCACATGCAACGCGCTGGTGCAGCTCGGTCATCCCGTTCCGGCACTTTCTGCGTTTTTGCGGCTTCCCGCCGCCGACGGGCTGCCGGGCAGCAGTCCGGTCGGGCCGTTGACCACGCGCGGGCCGGCGAACAGCGTCACCGCGGCAACGTGCAGGTGTCGGAGCTGATCGGCGTTCCCGCGCAACCAAGTTTCCGCGGCATTCTCGGAGGTGAACCGAATCCGCGGACCGGTCACCGCTACACCGGCCTCGTCGGCGAACAGCCAGCGCCAGATCCCCACCACCTCCGGGTCGGCAGCTGTTCGTGGCGAAGGCACACCCCCCGCAAGCTCCGGCTCGCGGTGCCGGACAGTGGGCCGACGGGTATCAAGGACCTTTTCCATGACTTCCATGCTTGCGGCGTAATCCTGGGAACGCGTCGGCGGTAGCGGTGGCTTGTCTGTGAGAAGCCCGCAACGATGGCGACCCCGCATGAGCAGAAAGGCCCCGAACCGAGGAATTCGGTTCGGGGCTTTTTCCAATCAGGTCGGACCGCAGCGCCGACGCTTGGCGGTGGCGGAGGGATTTGAACCCTCGGAGGCTCTCACCTCACACGCTTTCGAGGCGTGCTCCTTAGGCCGCTCGGACACGCCACCGCGGAGAAGTATAGGGGATTTCGCTGCCGCCTCCCGACCATCTGCGGCGGCGCCAGAGGATCGACCACGAGGAACCCGGACCGTGCGACCGGCGCGGAAGGCTCAGCGGCGGGCGGCGAAGAAACTGACCAGCAGGTCCGCACACTCCTGCGCGAGGACTCCGCCGCGAACCTCTACCCGGTGCGTCAGACGGCGATCGCGAAGCGCGTCCCACAACGAACCGGCCGCGCCGGTCTTGGGCTCCCAGCAACCGAAGACGACAGCGCTCACCCTGGCCAGCACCATCGCTCCGGCGCACATGGTGCACGGTTCGGCGGTGACGGCCAACGTCGTACCGGCCAGATTCCAGGTTCCGACCACCTCCGCCGCGGCTCGGAGCACCAGGATCTCGGCGTGTGCGGTGGGATCGCCGGTCCCTTCGCGGGCGTTGCAGGCGGCGGCAAGCGGTCGCCCGGAGGCGTCGAACAGGACGGCGCCGATGGGCACGTCGCCGGTGGACGCGGCCGGTGCGGCGGCATCCAGAGCCGCCCTGATCAGTTCCTCGTCCGCTGTTCGAGCCGAGGCGAAACCGGCCACGCCAGTCGTCAGGCCTTTTCCAGCAGAGCCGAGAACTGTTCACCGAAGCCGCAACGCTGGGCGATCAGCGTGAGCTGCTCGTCGGGGTACAGGTCCACCTCGCCGACGATCAACTGCATCTCCTGCTCCGGCAGGCCAAGGTCGGCCAGCAGGCTGAGATCGCCCTCCGGCCAGGGCTCGTCGTCGATCTCGTCCTCTTCGGGCGTTGCGATGTGCAGAACGTCCAGCGCATCGGCAGCAAGGTCGTAGTCGAGGGCGGCGGTGGCATCCGAGACCAGCAGTGACGCTCCGCCGGGAACCGGTCGCACCACGACGAAGAATTCGTCGTCGACCGCGGCCAGTCCGAACACGGCACCGGTGACTGCCACCCTGCGAAGCGCGGTGATCAGCCCGTCCAGATCCTCCAGCAGATCATCGGCGAGCAGCGAGCATTTCCAAGCGCCGTCCTCCCGGACGACTGCCGCGGCGAAACCGTCGATAGTCACGGGCCAGACGTTACCCAGGTTCTCGGTCCAGGGCCACGCGGCGCCCTGCGCGCACGGTCGATCAGGCGCGACCGGTGCGCCTTCGGAGAATGATGGAGGCATGACCGTTCCAGATGTCAGCAATTCGATCTCCCCGATCGTCACACTGGGCCTCGGCCTGATCGGCGGTTCGTTGCTCAGGGCCGCCGCACCGCTGGCTCCGGTCGCCGGTTGGTCACCGACCCTGGAGAGCCGGGAGGCGGCGAGGTCGGCCGGCTTCACCATCTTCGACACCGTCGACGACGCCATCGCCCACGCGGCAGACACCGACGCGCTGCTGGTGCTCGCCGCGCCGGTGACGGCCTTCGATGTCCTGCTGGACCGGGTCGCGGAAGTGGCGCCCGCGGTCAAGCTCACCGACGTGGGCAGCGTCAAAGCAGTCGTGTTCGAGCAGGTCCGACAACGGTGCCCGGACGCCAGGTACATCGGTTCGCATCCCATGGCCGGCACCGCGTTCAGCGGCTGGGCGGCAGGGTCGGCGACCTTGTTCCAGGATGCGGCCTGGGTCACCTGCCTGGACGAGGATTCCGATCTCGGCGTGTGGACGGACGTGGCAAGGCTGGCCCTGGCGATCGGCAGCCGCGTCGTTCCGGTCGAAGCCGCTGCCCACGACGACGCGGTGGCCCGAATCTCCCACCTGCCCCACCTGCTGGCGCTGGCGCTGGCCCAGGTGGCCGAGGCCGGTGGAGCTCTCCCGTTGGCGCTGGCCGCCTCCTCGTTCGCCGACGGCACCAGGGTCGCGGGGACCCGCCCGGAACTGATCCGGGCCATGTGCGAGGCCAACCGGCCGGCACTGGTGGGCGCCATGGACGAATTCCTGGGGTTGTTGGGGGTAGCGCGAGGGTCACTCTCGTCGACGGGATCCCTGCAGAAGCTCACCGCCGGCGGCCACGACGCGCGCCTGGCCTTCGAGCGCCGGGACGAGGGCCTGACCCGACTGACGCTGCGTGGGGACGACCTCGTCGATCAACTGCTCTCGGTCGGCTCCGCGGGCGGATACGTGACAGGTTTGATCGGCAGCGACCCGGACCTGCAGGTCGAGGTCTGTTATCCGGACGAGGACTGACCGCGCTCCGGCACCGGGATTCGGCGCCTCGAGGCCTTAGTCTTGGGCAATCGACTCCTGGACCTCCTCTGGTGGGCAAGAGCCGCGCCCGTACCGGTAGGCCGGGCGCACCGACCGAAAGGCAGGGCCATGCAGCGGCTTGCTGGATTCATGCGCACCTACTGGACGCGCGGTGAACCGGGTCGCCCAACACCTCGCTCACTGGCCGTTTTCATGCAACGGATGTGGATCCTGGCCCTGTTCTGCAAACTGCTGGGATCGTCCTGGGACGTGTCGTGGCATTTCAAGTGGTTGCGGGACGACTTCGCGCCCCCGCATCTGCTCAACACCGTCGGTACCGGAATCGCGATCGGCCTGGTCCTTGCGCACACTTTCACCGGCTACGGAGCGGAACGTCGCTCGCTTCGAATCATGCAGTGGGGCACTGGCATCTTCGTCGTCGCCGGGCCCATCGACGTCATCAATCACCGGGTCAACGGCCTCGACCTCACTGCATGGTCGCCATCGCACCTGCTCTTGTACGGCGGCACGGCGATCATGCTGGTCGGGGTTCTCCGCAACTGGTTCCGCACCTACCCACGGGAGGGCGCCTTTTCCCGACAGTGGTCGATCGGGCTGATCGCGCTCTTCACTTTTCTGTTCGAGGACCTCTACTTCCCGACCGGCCAGGAGGAGTACGGCATCCTCGAGGTGGCGTCCTGGCTCCGCGGCACGCCGTACGCCGAACCGTCCCTGCTGTCCTTCGCGGCCGGCCAACTCGGTCGGCCCGTCGACGACGTCGCGCTGCAGCACTTCGCGATGCCGATTCCGCCGTGGGTATATCCGGTGTGGGTCATGGCGGTGTGCGTCCCACTACTGGTCACCGCCAGGATCATGGTCGGCCGGCGCTGGACGGCCTCCGTCGTGATCACCGGCTACGTGGCCTACCGCTGCGTGATCTGGCCGATCCTGACCGTCGGAACCTTTCCGCCCAGCTATCTTCCGCTCTACCTGTTGCCGCTGGGCATCGCCGTGGACCTGCTGTTCCTGCTCAGGCGCAAACCGTACGTCCGCGCCGCGGTGGGCGGGCTGGTTCTTCCCGGGCTCGGCTACGGTGCCCTGTGGCTGAGCACGGTGGTCACCGGCACGCCGACAAACCTCGCGAACATGCCGATCGCCGAGATCAGGGCATCCTTCGAGCACGGTTCGCACCTGCTGACGCCGCCGGTCGACTGGAGCTCGATCTGGGTCGCGCTGCCCGTTTCGATCCTGCTGTGGGTGTTCGCCACCTGGCTGGGCCTGCGGACGGGTGGCACGGCCGTGCGCCGACCTCCCCGGGTCGCCGTTGCGTTCGGGCCGGAACCACTCCGAGATCCCGCCGGATTCCTGGACGGCTGGCCGGAGCCCTCGCTGAGCTCGGGACCCGGGCCGTTGGCCGGCAGCTCGGGTCGCTGAGCCCACGCGAAAGACTCGCCGCGCCACAGCGCCGGTGGCCCGAACGTCGACCGGGCCCGACTTGTTCCAGATTTCGTGCAGATCGGCTGGAACCCGATAGCCATCAGCGTCGTCGTAGATGTGTTCGTTGCCGGTGGGTAGGCCACCGGCTGTTATCGATCTGGTTGGGGTGGTTGCTATGGGTCCGAAATTCGCGGTGCACGACAATGCGGTGAATGTCCATGCGTCGAATCTGGAACAGTCCGAGTCGGCCATGAACTCGCAGGCGGCGGCGTTCCTGCGGGCGATCGAGCCGCTTCCGCAGGATTGGAAAGGTTCGTCCTTCTCGAGCTGGGAGCAGCTGACAGCGGCATGGACGGCGGCGATGAAAGACCTGAACGGTGCGTTGGCGTCGATCAAGGGCAATGTCAAGAATGCGGGCGGTTTGTACGACACGTACGAGACGCAGATGACCGAAGCATTGTCGAATGCGAATGGTTCCGCCGATTGGGACGGCACCAAGTTCCGGTTCTGATCTCGGCCGGTTCCCTTTTCGACCGGCGCTCGCTCGTCCCGCAGTATTCTGCTTTCTCTTGATTGGGGTATCAAAATGTCCGGTGGCGTATTTTCGTACAACGAGGCGACGGCCGATTCGGCGAGCGGTTCGTTGGGTTCGGTGATTTCCGGCTTGGAGTCGTCGTTGTCGGACCTGGGTGGGTTCGTGGCGAGTGTGAAGTCGTCGTGGGAGGGCGATGAGCAGGAGAGCTATGCCGGTGTGCAGGCGAAGTGGGATTCGGCTGCTGCGACCGTGCAGGAGATCCTGTCGGCCGTGTCGAAGTCGTTGTCGTCCACGACTTCCGGGGTGAAGGACATGCGCGGACAGGTCCGGAACGCACTCACCGCACATTGACACCGAGCAGCTCGTTGTCGTTTGCATCGTCGTTCCGGCCCGCGGGCCGATGGACGACAACGTCCATTTTGATTTTCTGACCGTCGTGGTGGGGTGAACGAGCAGTGCTGGATTCGTCGGTTTTTGCATTGAACGGTGATGCGGATTCGATTCGGTCATCGGCCGGCAAGTGGTCGTCGTTCGGAACGGCCGCGTCGACCGCCGCCGGCGATATTCGCCGGATCGATTCCGGTGATTTCAAGGGTGACGAGGCGCAAACATATCGGGACAGATTGAACACGGATCTGCCGCCTCACCTGGACACCACGTCCGAAGCATGGTCGATGGTCGCGACGGCTCTGACCACCTATTCCCAGGCGTTGGAATCGTTGCAGTCCCGGATGAAGGTGCTGGCGTCCCGGGCTGCTGATCAGCAGACTGCGGTGAATTCGGCGGGCAGCGCGGTGGCGGACGCCAAGACTGCCGACGCCCACCACGCCGCTGCTCAAGAGGCCGCGGCGAAGGCGCTGAAGCCAGGTCAGGCCTTGCCCACAGATACCTATTCCGCACAGACCTCCGGTGCCGCGAACGGCTTGAGCAGCGCCAACGGGGCCCTGCAGTCGACCATCACTGCGGCCACCACGCTGCGGTCGGAACACATCGCGGCAGTGGACGCCTGCGTGACGGCGATCCACCAGGCGAAGGGTCTGCGGTTCGAGGAACCGCCCGGCTTCTGGGGTCGACTGAAGAATTCGGCCACCAGCTGGATCTCCGATCACGCCGACGTCCTGAAATCCATCTCGGGTGCGCTCAAGACGATCTCCGGAATTGCCGGCCTGCTGGCGATGATCCCGGTGCTGGCGCCTGTGATGGGTCCGATAGCACTGGTAGCCGGGGGCGGCGCGCTGCTGATCGATGCCACCGTGAAGCTCACCACAGGGAAGGGCTCGTGGGGCGACCTGCTGCTCGACGGCGCGACCATGCTGCCCCTTGGCAAGGGTCTCGCGCTGTTGAAGGACACCAGGGCCGGATCCTCAGTGGTCAGGGTGGCGTCGAAGGCGGGCAACATACTTCGCGACACGAAGGTGGCCGGCAACGCCCACTACGCGCTGTCTGCCGTCAAGAACCGCGCGGCCTACGAGGGCGGCCGGTTCATGGCCGGCACGAAGAACGTTCTGTCCAGGGTCGAGGTCGAGGTGCCGTTGGGCAACCGGGCGCTGGCGACTTCGGCCGGACATCTGCCGATGACCGGGAAGATCAACGTGCCCGCGATCTTGACTTCCAGGGCCGGGGCGAAGTTCCGGGAAGGAGTCGACAACAAGATCTACGAGATCAAGGTCAACAGCGCGAAGTATCCGGAATCGGCCTCGCATATCGAGGATGCCCAGAAGGGCACCATCTGGTCCGGGAGCACCCCCGTCGACGGCCCCCCGAGGAGCGATGTGGTGACCATCGATCGACCCGGCGCCGCCGGCCGCCGATCCGATTGGCAGCGCGCCCGCGACGACGTGCCGACGATGCCCGGCACGGACCGGGACGAGTACCCGCCGGCCATGTTCGCCGAAGGCGGCCACGATGCTGGCAAGACGCCGAGCCTGAAATACATCAAACCGGCCGACAACCGCGGTGCCGGCTCCACGATGGGGCATGACCTGCGGCGGGGGTGGGCCGAGTACGGTGGGGCCGGCCTGCCGGACGGGGCCAGGGTGCGGGTCGCGGTCCGATGAGGTCCGACCCGAGGAAACCGGAGAACGACGAGGCCGCGCAGACCGTCCGCGACATCGTTCTGCGGGCGGCAGCCGGCCACCAGGACGAGGCCCTGGGGGAACTTCTGGACCTCACCGGCGGTACGGATCCAGCCACCGTGTGGCTCGCCGCAGCGGCCGCCTTTCCCGGAATGTCGTGGCAGGGTGCGCATTCCGAGGCCTCCGACATGGTCGAACGAATCGTCGAGCGGTTCGGGCCGGTCGCCGGCGAGTTGAACCTGTCGCCGGTGGTCCCCTTCGCCATGGCGGTGGCCGCGGGCACCCTGTACGACGGGTCGGAGGGCGTTCCGCGGCTGCTGGGGATGGCGGAACACCTGCCGCCGACGCACCAGTTGCACCGCGACCTCGTCTGGGCAGCAGGCCATTTCGCCCAGCACGGCCCAGCCGCCCTGATGCCGCACGCCCTGCGTCCGGCCCGGGAACTGCGGCAGTTCGAGGCGGTCCTGCTGGACCGCGGGTTTGCCCGACTCACCGAGGCGGAGGCGAGAAGCCTGTGGCTGGGGGCAGCTTCGGCCGGTCGCAGCGATGTACTGATGGGTTTGCACGAAGCCGGGTCCCCGCTTCCGCACGAGTTGCCGGTGATGTACGCCTTCGCCCAGATCCTGTTCGGGGCCGGTCGACCGTTCGAGGCCGAGCAGGTGCTGCTGGACGCCCGGGTCGTCTGGTATCCGATGTCGATCTGGGAGACGCTGCCCACCACGCCGGTCCTCAACCCTGGGCTACGGCCCATTGTCACCGAGCGCGTCCGCACGGAATACTTCACGATGCCGATAGGAGAGATGGTGCCACGATGACCGGATCGAAGGTCGCCGAACTGCTGGACCGAGCCCGAGGTGCGACTGGATCCGCCGTCGAGATCGACTTCGGCGACCCCCGTCCGGCCTGGAACGAGTTGGGGCGGCTGATCTCCGCACTGAACGGCTTCTTCGCCTTCAATGCCGGAATTCAGGTGTTTCGAGTCGGCGACCAGGGGTGGGGGCCCGAGCTGCGCCAATGGAACTCTCCAGAAACCTGGAAATACACCTATGCGGGCTTGGCGGAGGATCTGTTCTGTTTCGGCCAGGATCTCCTGGGCACCCAGTTCGGGCTGGACAGCAACGCCTCGGTGGTCAGCTTCGAGCCCGAAACGGGTAGCCGTCGGGTGCTCGGCAATTCGCTGGAGGATTGGGCCGGGTGGCTTCTCGAGGACGAGGCAATCAACGGAGCGGCTGCGCTCGCCCTGGGTTGGCAACAGGCGAACGGGGCTCTCCCACCCGACGAAAGGCTCATCCCGCGACAGTTCTTCGTTGCCGGCGGCACTCGTGTCCTGACCAATCTGATGGCCGTGGATTCGGCGAAGGCGATGCGAATCCGAGGGCCGATCGCCCAGCAGGTCCATTCCCTTCCGCCGGGAACGAAGGTCGATCTCGCCGTGGGCTGAAGTCGCCCGCCGATTCTCCAATGCCCGGTGCAGCTCGCGACGGATATTGGGACGGCCCTCAGAAAGGCGTCACCGACGCTCTGGTCAGCACCACCGCCGCACCGAAGGCGACGCCAAGGGTCACGATCTCCCAGCCGCACCAGAACGCCACGGCGGTCCGCTTTCGCAGCGCGACCTGCGGCACGATGCGCGAGCGGACCCGGATCGCGATGACCGCGACGATCACCATGCACGCCGCCTTCACCAGTAGCAGGACTCCGTAGCGGGTGGTGAACAGGGACCCGGGCAGCGTGGTGATCGGCGACAACGCCAATTCCAGCCACCCCTTGGCCACCCCGGTGGCGCCGACGACGAACACACACCAGGTGGCCAACTTCGAGAACCTGGGTAACGCATCGGCCAGCAGCGCAGGTTCTCGCGCCAGGAAGATCACCACCGCGGCCAATCCGCCCGCCCAAGCCGTGGCCGCGACCACGTGCAACTCCATGGAAACCATCGAAAGGTCGTGGTAATACCAGTTGGCCGCGTGGCCGGTCAGGGGTAGGGGAAGCAGGCCGAACAACGCAATGCCGATCCGTAGTTCGGCGGGAACCTTCTCACCGTGGCGCACCGACACTCGGGCCAGCCACCAGGACAGGCCCGCGCAGCCGGCCGACATCAGCAGTCCCTTGCCGGCAGCGATGTTGCTGATGTAGCTCCACACCGATGCCGGCGTCGGCGCCCGGCCCGGGTCGAGCTCCACCGACAGCAGCACGATCGACAGCAGCGCCGCGACGCCCCAGACGGCGGACCCGAGAACTGCGAGCCGACGAGCACGCGCCACGACCGGTTCCGTCCGGTCCGGCCGGTCGAAGCCGACCATCTTCGACAGCAGCCCCAGCCCCGCCACGGACACGGCACCCAGGTCCAGCAATGTTCGCAGCACCGGTATGCCGAACCGGACGATCCAGGGGGGCGAACTGATCCCGACAACCGCGGCCGCGTCGGTCACCGAGGTACCGACAAGCGCGGTGACCACGCCCGCCGCCACCACCAGCAGCGCGAACCAGATGGACGAGGTCAGCAGACCGGCGAACCTGGGGCCGGACCGATTCGCCATGACGGTCCGGCTCTGCCCTTGCCGCGCCTCTGCCACTCCGGCTCGTCGGTCCTGATCTGCTCGCACCCTTTCATGGTGACACGCCCGCACTCGTCGGAACGCCCGGTACGACGTGCGGACGCGGACCGTCAGCGCACGCGGCGCACCCTGGTCACATTCCAGACAGGTTCGTCGTAACGGCCGACCGTGCCGTCTGCGTCGAAGACGAGAAAGGCGTCGAAGGTCCTGGCGAACGCGCGGTCGTGCGTGACTGCCACCACGGTTCCGTCGAAAGCATCCAGTGCCTGTTCCAGGGACTCCGCCGAATGCAGGTCCAGGTTGTCGGTGGGTTCGTCCAGCAGCAGCAATGTTGCCCCGGAAAGCTCCAGCAGCAGGATCTGCAGCCTGGCCTGCTGCCCTCCGGACAACGTGTCGAAAGACTGCTCCCCTGCCCTGGCCAGGCCGTATCGGTCCAGCGCGCGGGCTGCCTGCTCGCGTCCCATGCCGGAGCGGTGGTCGTCCCCGCGATGCAGGATCTCGAGCAGGGTGCGCCCGGCGAGCTCCGGGTGGGAGTGGGTCTGCCGGAAATAGCCGGGCCGCACCCGCGAGCCGAGCGCGGCTGTGCCGGTGTGCCGGACCGGCTCGGCGGGCGCGTCGGCGACGGGCTGGTGCTCGATGTCGGGGTCCGACCCGCCGGCGGCCAGCAGCCGCAGGAAATGCGACTTTCCGGAGCCGTTGGCGCCGAGCACGGCCAGCCGCTCGCCGTAGAACACCTCGAGGTCGAACGGTTCCATCAAGTCGGTCAGCTCCAGCCGCGTGCACACCACCGCCCGCTTCGCCGTCCGGCCGCCTGCCAGCCGCATGGTCACCTTCTGGGTCAGCGGCAGCTCCTGCGGTGGGCCGACGTTCTCGAACTTGGAGAGCCGGGTCTTGGCGGCCTGATAGCGCGACGCCAGACCATCGTTGAACGCGGCCTTGGTCTTGTACATCAGCACCAGCGCCTTGAGCTTGGCGTGCTCTTCGTCCCACCGCCGGCGCAGTTCCTCCAGGCGGGAGTTCCGGTCGGCGCGGGCTTGCCGATAGGTCGGCAACGAGCCGCCGTGCACCCAGGAAACGGCTCCGGCAACCCCAGGTTCCAACGTCACGATTCGAGTTGCCGCCCTGGCGAGCAGCTCCCTGTCATGGCTGATCAACAGCACCGCCTTGGCCGTCTCGGCGAGCCTGCCTTCCAGCCAGATCTTCGCGGGCACGTCCAGATAGTTATCCGGCTCGTCGAGCAGCAACACCTCCTCGGGGCCGGCGAGCAGCAGCTCGAGGACCAGTCGCTTCTGCTCCCCACCCGAAAGAGTTGTGACCGCACGGTATTTCGCTCGATCGTAGGAAACGCCCAGCGCTGCGACACACGCGACGTCGAAGGCGGTCTCCTGCTCGTAGCCCCGAACATCTGCCCAGTCGGACAACGCCTGCGCGTATCGGATGGCTTTCGCGTCGTCGTCGGGTCCGCCGTCGAGATCCATCATTTCCAGCTCGGTGACGTCGACCTCCGCCGCGACGGTTCGTAACGCCGGAGGGCTGACGGCCAGCAGTAGGTCCCGCACGGTCGAGTCGTCCCGAACCGAACCGATGAACTGCGGCATGACGCCGAGGCCGCCGGAACGACCGATGGCGCCGTCCTCGGCGTCGAGTTCGCCGGTGATGATTCGGAGCAAGGTCGTCTTACCGGTCCCGTTCGGGCCGATCAGCGCAGTGACACTGCCCTGCCCGACCCGGAACGTGACATCGGCCAGCAGCGGCCGTCCGTCCGCGAGCGAGTAGCTGATACCGGCGATGTCGAGGTGTCCCACGACGTCGACAGTTACCGACGGCAGCGGACTCGTCAACTGCGCGCGCACGCCGAAGACTTGGCATCTCACTTGCCCAGTGCGCTCACAGCAGCTCGTAGACGCTTCTCCGACACCGGAACTGCAGTGCGCATCGGCTGGGCGAAGGTGGCCACCCGGAACTCCTCGAGCGAGCCGCGTAGCGCCTGCACAGCTCCGGAATGTTGCGCCGCCTCCTCGGGGCGCAGCACTGCGACCGCAGTTTCGATGGTCCTCGCCAGTTCGTCCACCTGAACCATGCGCTGCCGATCCCGCTCCGGGTTCTCCCGAACCCGACCGGCGCGGATCGTCAGCGCCTGCAGGTAACGGGTCAGATCCTGTAACCGGGCAGCCGTCGTCGCAGTCAGAAATCCCTGGAACAGCAATCGCCGCAACGCGATTCTCATGTCGGCCACCTGTTCGGCCAGGGCGGTGCCCGCGACGGCGTCGATGGCCAGCTCTGCTGTGCGCGCTTCCACCAGTGCCGACTCGGCTGCCAGCATGATGTCCAATACCGCCCGCGGAATCTGTGGGGCCATCTTCGTCACCAACGTTGCAAATTCAGCCGCACTGTAGGCGGGTCCGCCGGCCCAATCGAGCAGCGCATCGATGGCGGCTTCCGTCGCATCCGCCAGCAGACCGGCGACGCTGCCATGAGGCGTCACCGACAGGGTCAGCATCTGTGGCCGGGACAAGCCGTTTCGCACGTGGGACAACGGCGGCTTGACCACCCTGGCGATCAGCCGACGCGTGCCGGCCCGCATGGCCAGCTCCTGCTCTGCGGGCGAGGTGAAAACGGTGATTCCTACGGTTGCACCCTCGTCGACCAACGCAGGATATCCGTCGACCCGTTGGCCGGCAACGGAACTGACGACGGTTCTCGGAATTCCGTCGACCGGGAACTCGGTGAGGCCGGTCCGTTCCACCGCTCCGGAGGCTTTGGCGACCGCCTTGCGGCCGTCTGCTCGCAGTTCATCCTTCAACCGGCCGAGATCCTTTCCGGCGCCGACCTGATGACCGGATTCGTCCACCACCTTGAAGCCCATCCGCAGGTGATCCGGAATCTTCTCCTGATCGAAATCCTCCGGCCGGACGACGATTCCGGTCATCGCGGTCAGCCTGCCGGCCAGCGCTGTACCGAGCGAACCGGGCCCGTGGTCCGGAATCTGGGACAGGGCTGCCGCGGCGAAGTCCGGGGCGGGAACGAAATTGCGGCGCAACGTCTTGGGCAGGGAGCGGAGCAGCGCTACCGCCAGATCCTTTCGTAGTCCCGGTATCTGGGCGTCGAACGCCGCCGGATCTATCCGCGCCAACACGGCCAGCGGAATGGTCACGGTAACGCCGTCATCACGACGGCCGGGTTCGAAGACGTAGTCGAGCCCGAGATCGGCGTCACCGGTGGAGAAGGTGTCGGGATAGGCGCTCACGTCGACGTCCTTGGCGCCCGCGGCGAGCAGCATGTCGGGAGTGAACGTCAGCAGAGCCGGATCGGTCCGAGAAGCCTTGCGCCACCAGCTGTCGAAGTGACGGGCGGACGTCACCTGCGCGGGGATCCGCTCGTCGTACAACGCAAACAGCGAATCGTCGTCGATGACGATGTCCCGGCGCCTGGCCCGATCCTCCCGCTCGGCGACCTCGTCAAGGGCAGCCAGATTCGCCGCGAAGAACAGATGCCGCGTCTCCCAGTCCGCCTCCACCAGGGCGTGCCGGATGAACATTTCCCGACTGAGCACCGGATCGATGCGATCGAACCGGATGGAGCGCGCACCGATCAGCGTCACTCCGAGCAAAGTGACCTTCTCGGTGGCGGTGACCTGCCCGCGCCTGGCATCCCAGCGCGGCTCGGAGTAGCTACGCCGCAACAGGTCTCCACCGACGTTCTCGACCCAGGTCGGATCCACCGAGGCCACGATCCGACCCCACAACCTGGAGGTCTCGACCAGTTCGGAGGCCACCACCAGCCGGGGACCGGCTTTCGCCAGCGCCGACCCTGGCCAGATGACGAACTTGCTGCCACGGGCGCCCTGATATTCGCGGCCCGGTTCCAACCGCAGCCCGATGTGGGACAGCAGACCGGCGAGCAGTGCGGTGTGCACTCTTTCGCTGTCGACCCCGGCCGCTTGCGCCGCGTCACCCGGCGGGCTGCTCGACGCCTTCGGGGTGACCCCGACAGATTCCGGCACGCTGCGACCACGTCGCCGACCACCCGCCGCCGAGCTGCGGCCGAGGGTGGACCGAACCGCAGTGGACTGTGCCGACGCTGTGGCAACTGCAGCGGCCGGCGCCCCGACCGGCGGCTGTGAATCGGTGTCCATCTTCAGCCCGCGCGCCACCGATCGAAGCTGGGCATGTAGATCCTGCCATTCCCGAATACGCAGGTAGTGCAGATACTCGGCCCGACACATACGTCGAAAAGCGTTACCCGAACGAGACTTCGCCTCTGCGGTCAGATAGTTCCAAAGGTTCAGCAGGGACAGGAAGTCGGATTTGGGATCGACGAACCGGGCATGCGAGGCACTTGCTCGGTCCCGGTCCTCCAGCGGATATTCGCGCACGTCCTGGATCGCCAGCGCCGCCGCTATCACCAGCACTTCTGCCAAGCAGCCCCGGCGGTCGCCTTCCACGATCATTCGCGCCAGTCGCGGGTCCAATGGCAGCGCGGCGAGTGAGCGCCCCGTTCGAGTGAGCCGCACGCGCCCATCGTCGTTGGCGCGATCGAGCGCACCGAGCTCGCTGAGAACGGCTATGCCATCGTTGATCTGGCGAGCATCGGGTGGCTCGAGGAAGGGGAACGAGGCGATGTCCCCGAGATCCAGCGAGGCCATCTGCAAGATGACCGACGCCAACGACGTGCGGGCAATCTCCGGATCGGTGTATTCCGGCCGTCCGGCGAAGTCGTCCGCCGAGTACAACCGGATGCAGATTCCATCCGCGACGCGACCGCAGCGGCCGGCACGCTGGCCGGCAGAAGCCTGCGAGATCGGTTCGATGGGTAGCCGTTGCACCTTCGTGCGTAGTGAATAGCGGGAGATCCGAGCGGTTCCGGGGTCGATGACGTACCGAACGCCGGGAACCGTCAGCGACGTCTCGGCGACATTCGTGGAGAGCACGATCCGTCGGCCGGAGTGCGCGGAGAAAACCTTGTGCTGGTCCGCAGCCGACAACCGGCCGTAGAGCGGCAGCACCTCGGTCAGACCCGGCCGGGAAGCAAGGTGGGCGCGCAGAACCTCTGCGGTATCAGTGATCTCGCGTTCACCGGAGAGGAAAACCAGAACGTCGCCGTCGCCCTCACCGGCGAGCTCGTCGGTGGCATCGCAGATGGCCTGGGCGAGATCACGGCTGGAATCTCCACGCGAGGCTGGGCCGGCCGGTCGGCTGTTGCCCGGCGCCCGCTCGGCGCCTGGTTCGGCGTCATCCTCGTCCGCGTCCAGATCGTCGGCACCGTAAGGCCGATAACGGATCTCGACGGGATATGTCCGGCCCGACACCTCGACGATCGGAGCATCGCCGAAATGCTTGGAGAATCGCTGCGGATCGATGGTCGCCGACGTGATGATGACCTTGAGGTCGGGGCGCTGCGGTAGCAGCTCGACCAGATATCCCAGCAGGAAATCAATGTTGAGACTGCGCTCGTGAGCCTCGTCCAGAATGATCGTGTCGTAATTCGACAGCAGCCGATCCCGGCCGATCTCGGCCAGCAGGATCCCGTCCGTCATCAGTTTTACGAGTGTGTTCGGCCCGGTGTGGTCGCCGAACCGGATCGTATATCCGATGGCGCCGCCCAATTCCGTGCCGGTTTCCTGCGCGATCCGTTCGGCGAGCGCCCTGGCTGCGATACGCCGGGGCTGGGTGTGGCCGATGAGGCCTCGTACTCCTCGACCGAGGGCCAGACAGATCTTCGGCAACTGCGTCGACTTCCCGGAACCGGTCTCACCGGCCACGATGACGACCTGATGTGCGCCGATGGCGGCTGCGAGATCATCGACGCGCTCGGAGACCGGCAGCTCCGGCGGGAAGGTGATTGCCGGAACCGCGGCGACCCTCCTGGCCAGCTTCTGTTCCGCGGTGTCGATGAGGCGGGCGACGTCGGTGAGCGCCGTGGCCCGCTTGCTCCTGTCGGCCGTCCGACGGGTTCCGTCCAGTCGCCGGCCGAGCCGCATCGTGTCGGAAATCATCAGCTGCGGCAGCCGGGCCGCGAGATCCGCTGCGTTCGGAGTACTCGCAGATGTCCTCGGAAAGGTTCTCGTCGAACGGGCTGGCGTATCGGTCATGTCCTGCCCAGGATAGGTGCCGGTCGCCCGGAGGCGGTGGACCCGGCACACAGCAGGTCGGCCGGCTCGCCGTCTGCGACGATGGACCGATGGTCATCGGCTATCTGCTCGCGGTGATCGCGGCCGTCGGATCGGGGGTCGGGTCGGTGCTGGAGTCGATCGGCATCGGGCGGGCCGGTGCCTTCGGCGGCGATCCGGATGATCTGGGCAAGATCGGCCGGCAACCGTTGTACGTCACCGGCGTCGGCATCGACATCCTGAGCTTCGTCGCCGGCGCCGCCGCGCTGCACCGCCTGCCCTTGTTCCTGGTGCAATCGGTGCTGGCGTTCAGCGTCGGTGTCACCGCCATTATCTCGGCGGTTCTGGGAGTCAGGTTGGGGCGGCTGGGCTGGGTCAGCCTCGGCACCGCTGCCGCCGGGCTCGTGACGCTCGGGCTGTCGGCAGAGCCGGGGCAGGCGCACTCGTTGCCGCACGGCTGGCGCTGGGTGATCCTGGCAACGGTGGTCCCCGTCTGCCTGATCGGGTTTCGCGGCAGCCGATCGAATTCACGCTGGGCGGCACCGCTGCTCGCCTTCGGCGCCGGGTTGGGATTCACTGCGGTCGCCGTGTCCGCTCGCACCCTGCACCTACCCGGCGAGTTCCTGCGGTGGTTCACCGAGCCTTCGGTGTGGGCGATCATCCTCAACGGCGTCGCAGCGACCGTGGTCTTCGCACTCGCCCTGCAGCGGGGAACCGCTACCACGATGTCGGCGGTCATGTTCAGCACCAATACGGTGCTGCCGTCCGTTCTCGGGTTGACGTTGCTCGGCGACGGCATCCGCAGTGGCTGGCCGGTACCGGCTGCCTTCGGCTTCGTACTGGCGGTGTCCGGAGCGGTTGCGCTGGCCCACCTGTCTTCGGTGCCGGCGGTCGCAATCCGGCCACCGCAGTTCATCGACCCGACGACCGTGGAGAATGACGGCAGCCTGGCCGTCGAAAGGGCCTGACCAACGCCGACGGAGATGAGCGCCATGGTTCAGTTCGATCTCAGCAAGCTGTTTCGCGCAGTCTCGCCGATGCAGCGGCTCGCCAATCTCGGCGTGCGGCCCGACCTGGCAAGGGCAGCGGGCCGCATGGTCTCGGACGAAAGGTCCGATGCCGAGGTCGCAGCGCTGCAGCGCGGACTCAACGCTGACGAGTCGGTGATCGCGCTCGTCGAGGGCAGGCATGAACGCCGGTTGGGGCTCCTGGCTCTCACCACCGAACGGATTCTGTTCCGTGCCCATCGCTCCGCTCCCCGCGAATTGATCGTGTTCGATCTGGCGACCATCCGGTCGGTCCAAGCCCGGAGCCGGGGGCTGACCAGCACGGTGTCCGTTCAGGTCCTCGAAGAGGTCGGCGAATCGAGGACCGAATCGACCTTCGAGGTCGACAAGGTCCTGGGTTTACAAGGATCGGAGTTCGGCGAGGCCGTCGGTTCGCAGCTCGCGACGCCAGGCCCGCGACCGGAGTCCGATCCGCTCCAGGAACTCTCCGACCTGCGGGCCCGTCACGACGCCGGAACGGTCCAGAACCCGGAGTACGAGACCGAGAAGACCCGACTGCTCGCTCGAATCCAGGCCGAGACCTGAGCCGGCGCCGTTCGGCCGGACCGAGCGTTCACCGAGAGGGATGCACAACCGTGTCGGCATTGTCCGGTCGCCGTCGCGCCTCGTCTCCGAGCGGGGACGATCAGGTGAACCGAGCTAGGCCGAATGGGTACATTGAGATAAAGCTGTCGACCCGGATTCGTTGTTCGGTCCGTGTCATGGAATACTGGTTCATGGTTACAGTTCTTGAGTTCGTGTCATAGCGGTCCCAAGGCAGTCGATCGTCTTGGGACCTCTCGGATCTTGTGTCCGAAATGTCGCACTCGTCGACGAACCCGGAGAGACGAATCACGTCGCTCTGCTCGGATACATGCAAGGAGAAACATCATGGCACAGGGAACCGTCAAGTGGTTCAACGCTGAAAAGGGCTTCGGCTTCATCACCCCCGAGGGTGACGGACCGGATGTCTTCGTCCACTACTCGGAGATCCAGTCGGGCGGCTACCGCTCGCTCGAAGAGAACCAGAAGGTGTCCTACACGGTCACCCAGGGTGCCAAGGGCCCGCAGGCGACTGGCGTCACTGCCGTCTGAGCTGCGTAGAACCTCGGGACCACGGTCCTAGATCTTCCCTTCAGGGTGGTCATCTCTTCGGAGGTGACCACCCTGAAGTGTTTGCCACCCCGCTCGATCAGCCTGTCTCGACCCGGCATGCAACGTCGCGCAGGTCGCGACCCGTCTGTCCCTCAGCGGCCCGCGAGCCGCCCAGGTTCACGCCGCGGAGGTTGTCTCGGTACGGCCTGGCCACTGCCATCGGACAAGCGCCTCGCATTCCAGGCAGGATCGGGTCAAGAAGGAGTCGGGCATGCTTCGGACGAAGATGCTGGTGCTGTGCGTGATGGCATTGGGAGCCTCGAGCGCCTGCGCCGACCGGTCCTCGGGCTCCCCCGCGTCGGCGGCCTCGACCAGCGCCCCGACCGCCACTTCGTCGGTCGGGCAGGCCGCTCCCACATCCGCAGCTGGCTCACCGACCATGAGTACACCGACCCGCAGTGCGCTCACGCGCCGCACTCCGAGCGCGCGGCCGCCCCTCTCCGCCTCGCTGACCAGTGGAGCGGCAACGGCCAGTTCGTCGCCCATCACCAATTCCGCAACCTCTGCGCCGCCGCCGGTATCGCCCACTCGCGGCGGCGGTTCTTCGGTGACCGGACAATTCACCCTCACCGGCATCGTCGAGAACGGGGTGGAGCACGGGTGCCTGCTCCTGACCGATGAGAAAACGGGCCGAAGGGTCAATCTCCGGGGAGGCGACAGTTCGATCATCAAGGATGGCGCCGCCGTGACGGTGGTCGGGGTTCTTCGCCCGGGCGCCATCAGCTTTTGTCAACAGGGCCCGATCTTCCAGGTCCTGCAGG
>JBPCPG010000416.1:0-10905 GCA_050999445.1 Nakamurella sp.
CACTTTCGACTACTCGCTGGAAGCCGTGGTCGGTAGAGCTACGGGCGCGACACCCGGAGGCCCTGTATCAGCGGTCGGACCCCTTCGCTCCTTCCGAAGGACGACGAGCGGAACCACCGTGCGTCGAAACCGCAAGGAGCCAAGGATGTCTCTGCACGCCAGTTGGATTCACGGCAACGCCGTCACGGTGGAAAGCCCGGAAAATTTCACCCGCGTCGGACACTACGGCTGGGGCGGCGACATGCAGTTCGTGCCCGGCAAGTCCAGCTGGTTCCACATCCCGCTACCCACGCCCGTCATCGTCGATGATGTACGAACCACCGTTCAACGCTTGTTCGTGACGTTCCTGGCCGACTCCTGCCAGATCCGGCAACTGCACGTCTACGACGGTTCGAGCAAGGTGCAGGAGTTCGACAACCTGGACAACACCGGCGAGCACCGCACCGGACTGGACGCGATGAACACCTTCGACTTGGCCCAGCCGCACCAGGTCTTGTGGGGAATGGGCCTCACCTTCTTCGTGGTCGCCGACATCGGCTTCGACACGCAAATCAGCCCGCGGCTGATCATCTCCTCCGCCGGTGGGGACTTCCGGGTCTGATGCACTCTTGCTGTGGCATAACCCGGTCTGTACGGCTGTACGTGATTTCCTATGATCTGGCCGGATTGTCCATGATCGTCAATTGGAGCCACCGCTAACCGCTGTGTTCGACTCCCAGGTAGGGGGCCAACGGAGGTGCAGAATACCGGCAAGGCAATCTCATTGTTGACATCCACAATGCCACAGCCTTTTAATCTGTTCGTCAACGAAATTGGCAGCGCTGGCCGCGAGCCGACCGCGTGGTCCACTCCGAGGCCTTGAACCTGCGAGGATCACCGTATGACGGATTTCAGAGCCCAGTTCGACGCCTCGGTCAGCTTTCTCGACGGCGGCGGTCTGCAGGTGCAGGAGTTCCTGCTGGATGTCCCGGCGGAGCAGGTGGGGGAAGCTGAGCTGGCGCAGTGGCTCGTGAGTCACCTGGGCCTGTTGATGGTGGATCGGGTGGAATTCACCAATCTGCGCGTCGTCGCAGCTCCCCACCGCGGGTCGCGCACACTCAGAACGCAGGTGCCGCAGCCACATCCGCAGAGCCGGTTGATCGATCTCAGTCACGTCATCGAAGAGGGCATGGTGACCTACCCCGGGCTGCCGGGGCCTGAGTTCCTGCCGCATCTCACGCGGGCCGCGTCACGTGAGGTCTATGCCGCTGGAACTGAATTCACCATCGATCGCATCAGCATGCTGGGCAACACCGGCACCTATCTCGACAGTCCGTTCCACCGCTACGCCGACGGTGCGGACCTCTCCCTGCTGCCCCTGGAACGGCTTGCAGATGTACCCATCGTCGTCGGCCGGTTCGTCGACAGCTCCGAACGAGGCATCACCGCCCTGGCTCTGTCCGCACTGGAGGTCGAAGGCAAGGCAGTCCTGCTGCACACTGGCTGGGATCGACTGTTCGGCAGCAGCGACTATGGTTGCCCGGCCCCGTTTCTCGCCAAGGACGGCGCCGAATACCTTGTCGCGCAGGGCGCCGCACTGGTGGGCATCGACTCGGTGAACATCGATGACACCGCGTCGGGCGGTGAACGTCCCGCCCACAGCTCGCTGCTGGCCGCGGGGATCCCGGTGCTGGCGCACCTCACCCGGTTGGAACAGGTGCCCGCGGAGGGCGCGACGTTGCACGCAGTACCGCCGAAGGTAGCGAAGTTCGACACCTTCCCGGTGCGCGCCTACGCTGTGGTTCCTGTTGCGGCGCAGAGCTTTCGGACAGCAAACGCGTCTTAGCCGCGTAGAGCGGAGAGGAAGATTCCGGGCAGTCGGGCCCAACCGGGTCGAGCGGCAAATGCAGTCAACCGGCGTCCGGTGACCGCCTGGGTCTTGTTCGTGACGAACCACGGCGGACGAGGCGACAGCGTGAAACCTCCGGGACCCAACGACCGATGCGCCGGACGGAACGGCCCACGGACGACGGTTCGCTCCGGATCGGTGAGCAGCAGAGCGTTGTGCACCACACCGATTCCGCTCTGCACATCGGCAATCGTCCCGCCCGGGAAGGCGCCCCACGGCACCCGGGCGGTCAGGAATCCCAGTGCGGTCCAGGTGTTCACGGCGATGCACCCGTAATGCAGTCCCGCCAGCATTTCGTCGAACGCCTTTCCCGCCGCTCGCAGCGTGCTGGGATGCGCAATGACGTTCACCCCGAGCGTCCCGACCAGGTCGTTGTTGGCGGCACCGATGGCCGATCGGAAAAACGCCGTGCCCTCGCCAGGCAGTTCCACCACGGCCAGCACGGGCGCGAAATATTCGGTGTGCAAGGCGTTCTCATCGGTTCCGAGCCGCACTCCGGTGATCAGCAGCCGATCACCTGGCAGCGACTCGGCTCCTGGATAGCTGGCTTTCGCGGCGGCAGTTCGGACCTCGCTCCCGGGGTAGTACGCGGGCCGGCCGGGCGCTCGGGACATCGCGCGCCGCAACTCCGTCAGAAAAGCCTCTCGCTGCGCCCAGTCGGAGGACAAGATGACGACTTGACCGGCGATGCAGTTGTAACTGCCGTTGTGCAGCCGTTGGGTGGCGACATGCTCGGCCTGGAAACGCAGATCGGCCTTCGACCACCGACCGGGAAGAATGATGATGGGAGAAACGCCGCCGAGTTCACTGGTGATTTTCTTTTCGAGCAACGGCTGTGCCGCATCCTGTCGAAAGGCCGCCTTACGGGCGGAACCTTCCACACCGGGGCCGAACACGATGTTGTCGTGGCTGACTGCGCTTCCGGTGATGTGGACGTGGCTCGCCGATGCCGACCGGACCAAATGTTGGCCGATGTCGGATCCGCCAGTGGTGATGCGGAGAAAACCGCGGCGAATCAGCGGCGCGAGAGCCTTGTCGAACACCGGCAGCAGGCCGTCCGTCACCGGATTCAACTTCAGGACGGTCACCCGGTTGTGCGCGTACAACTCGTAGAGGACGTCCAGCACCGGGATAGAGCTGATGTTTCCGGCCCCGAGCACCACGCCGATTCCGCCGCTGATCTGCGGTGTCAACTGACCCAAGCCGGCTCGGGACCTGATCTGATCTTTCGATACCCCGGGTGACATCCAAACCTGGGCGCTGAACCCGCTCAACAACAAGGAGTCGAAAACGGTGTGCGGCAGGACGTTGACGCCGATCCGGTTGCCCGGCGCTGCCACCATCTCAAAACCATCGACCGGGCTGTTGCCGGCTTCCAACGCAGCCAGTGTCTCCCCCAGCGCGGCCAGCGCGGTCAGAACGGCGTACGGGCCGCTCATCCATTCCTCGCCGATCAACGGCGAATCCGCGTCCAGGCCCTTGTACCCGGCCGCGGCGAGAACCCACTCCGCGCCCCCGGCAGCGACAGATTCAGAGAGCTCCGCCAGAATGGCACGTCGGTCGCTCACCCCGAGTTCCAACCAGCGGCGCTCACCGGCCGCAAGGTCGGCCAACCCCGCGTCCAACATTTCACTGGTGGGGTCGGAAACCTGGGTCGTCATCTGTGTCCGCCTGTCGCTCACTGCGCAATTGTTATCCTGCCAACGCCTCTGATCACTGTCCCACGAACGGGCGATATCGGCGCGGATCAGCAGGTCTGCCCGCAACCCTGGACTTCTCCTGCCACCAGAACACCAACTGCGCGATCTGTCGCCGGTCCAGCAGGTCAGCCCTTCTGGAGCGTGGTGGCGCCCGTCATGATCGCGACGGCCTCGGTTGCTGTGTGCGACGCAGGAGTGATGATGCCGGCGCAGCCGCCCAGCCGGGCGATGTGGATGCGATCCGAGACCTCGAAGACATTGGGCATGTTGTGGCTGATGAGAATGACCGCGAGACCTTTGGCCTTGATGCGCCGGATCAGATTCAGCACCTGAATGGTCTCCTTCACGCCCAGAGCCGCAGTCGGTTCGTCGAGCACCACGAACTTGCTGGCGAACGCCGCCGCCCTCGCGACGGCGACTGCCTGCCGCTGCCCGCCGGACAAGGTCTCCACCGCCTGGCCCATGTTCTGGATCGTGCCGATACCGAGCTCTGACATCGACGCCGAAGCCTTTTCACGCATGCCCTTCTTGTCCATCATTCGAAAGACGCTGCCGAGGATGCCGGGCCGCTTGATCTCCCTGCCGAGGTACAGATTGCTGGCAATATCCAGGGCCGGCGCCACCGCGAGGGTCTGATAGACGGTCTCGATGCCCGCAATCCGCGCATCCATCGGAGATTTGAAGTTGACGAGCTGGCCGTCGAGGTACACCTCACCGGAATCGGGCGTGACAGCGCCGGTCAGAGCCTTGATCAGGGTAGATTTGCCCGCTCCGTTGTCACCGATGATCGAAAGCACTTCGCCTGGGTAAAGATCAAGGTCGACACCGTCCAGACCGATGACCCGGCCATAGGTCTTGATCAGTTTCCGGGCGGACAGGATCGGCGCACCGGTGTCGTCGGCGGGGTTGTCGATGGTTTCCGCAGCTGCAGTCATGATTAGACCTTGACCTTTCGAATCCACTGGTCGATCGAGACGGCGCCGATGATGAGTGCGCCGATGGCCAATACCCGCCACTGGTCGTCGACTCCGGCCAGCGACAGTCCGCTGCGGAACACGTAGACGATCAGCGCGCCGAGCATCGTTCCGCCGATCGCGCCGCGACCGCCGAAGAGGCTGGTCCCCCCGATCACGACTGCGGTGATGCTCTCCAGATTGGCGTCGACGATTGCGTTCGGACTGGCCGTTCCGGCGCGGCCGATCAGGATCCAGGCCGTGATGCCGAAGATGAGGCCGGCCGCGAGATAGACGCTGACCAGCACGCGATTGACCCGGATACCAGCCAGCCGGGCGCCTTCGATGTCGTCACCGACGGCGAAGATATGACGTCCCCATGCTGTCTGGTTGAGCGCGAATGCCACGATCGCCGCCAACGCGATCACCATCAATACGCCCACGGTGATGTGGAAATTCCCGATGGTGATCGGATTGCCGGTGAAGTTGAGCAGGTCGGGCATCTGCGAGGCCTCGACGCTCCCGCCGCCGGAGTACAGCAGGCCGATGGCGGTGAAGATGGACAGCGTGCCGAGGGTGACGATGAACGGGGGAAGCCGGAGCCGGGTGACCAGCAATCCGTTGAGATAACCACCGAGAGCACCAACCGCGATTCCGATCAGCAGGGCCAGGATCGCCGGCGCTCCATGGTCTGCAGCGAGGTTGGCCATGATCAACATGGCCAGAATCGTCAGAGCCCCGACAGACAGGTCGATGCCTGCGGTCAGGATCACCAAGGTCTGCCCGATGGCCAGCGCAGCGATCACGGCGACCTGCTGGAGTACCAGCGAGATGTTGCCTGCCGTGGCCAACCGGGGATTGATCACCGAGAAGACGACGAACGCGATGATCAGAACCAGGAGCGGGCTGATCGAGGGATGCGAGTGCAGCACGTGCTGAACCCGCTGCATCGGCGACTGCCGCCGCTGGGCGAATTGTTCTGCGGCGCTGGACGGTGGGTTCTGCTCGGTGGTGGTCATGATGAAAGCTCCCTGGGCCCGGGCGGATTGAGACGCCTGTCAGACATCCGCTTGATCTTTATACCGGTGGGCGGCCCCGTTCGCAGCGGCTGCGAACGGGACCCACCCGTGTTCGGGCGAACCAGGCTTGATCAGCCCCAGCAGATCTTCGAACCGGCGGCGGTGGTGATGCTGTCCACGCCGGTCGCGGTCTTGTCGGTGACCAGTGCGACCCCCGTGTCGTAGAAGCTCAGCCCTGGGCTCAGCGCCGGCTTCTTGCCACCACGAGCGATCGTGGTGATCGAGTCCACGCCCAATTGCGCCATTCGCAGTGGATATTGCTGCGACGTCGCGCCTATGACGCCGGACTTGACATTGCCGACACCTTGACAGCCACCGTCGATCGACACGATCAGCGCACCGGTATTGCCGGCTGCCTTCAGCGCAGCGGAGGCACCTGCCGCCACCGGCTCGTTGATCGTGTAGACGACGTTGATGGCGGGGTTCTTCGACAAACAGGTTTCCATTCCTGTCTTGCCGCCGTCCTGAGTGCCCTGGGCCGATTCGTTGCAGACGATGGTGTAGGTGCCCCCGGAATACTTGCCCGTCTTGTCCTCGTCGCCGTTCTTCTTCTTGTCCTTCGTGGCGATTCCCATTCCGGTCAGGAAACCCTGGTCGCGGTTGTAGTCGACGGAGACGATCTTGTCGGTGAACAGGTCGAGCAACGCAATGGTCGCGGGCTTGCCACCGAGCTGGGCAGCCGTCCACTTCCCGATGAGTTCGCCCGCCTTGAAATTGTCGGTGGCGAAGGTGATGTCGACCGTGTCGGCCGGATCCGGCGCGGTGTCGAGGGCGATCACGAACAGCCCGGCGTCCCGGGCCTTCTTGATGGCCGGGTTCACCCCGGGACCGTTCGGGGTGATCAGGATGCCCTTGTCGCCGCGCGCAATGGCGTTCTCGATGGCCTGCACCTGGCCGTCCTCATCACCGTCCTTCTTCCCCGAGGCGATGGTCAACTTCACGTTGTCCTTGCCGGCGGCCACCTTTGCTCCCTTTTGCATCGCGATGAAAAAGGGGTTGGTGGAATCCTTGGTGATCAGCGTGACCGCAACCGTGGCGCCGGTCGGTACGGCGGCACCGGACCCGGACGGGGCAGCGCTGGACCCAGCGGCGGCACTGGCCGGAGCGGCACTGGCCGGAACCTTTGCACTTGCGGGAGCCGCGGCACTGGCCGGGGCTGCGGCGTTGGAGGACGGCGCCGAGCTGGTACTCCCGGCCGGAGTGCTGCTCGAGCCGCAGGCGCTCAGCGTCAGAGCGACGGCGGTCAACAAGGTCAACGGAATGATCCGTCTTGCCGAAGCGGTGGTGCGTGCGTGCATTACTTCTCCTTTGTGGGTGGGTGCCGGCGATCTGCCGGAAGAAAAGCACGGACGATATCTATGCCGCGGTGTTCCCGCGGCAGGTCCCGGGCAAGGCATTGATATGCCTGTCCCACTCGAGGTCCCAACGATCCATGAACTCTCTGATCGTCGCCCTTGGGGCTTCCACAGTTCGGTGAAATCTCATCAGGAACTCTCAGCGAACCTGGCGACCATCTGGAACAGCGCAGAACCCTCGATGCGGCTTTGCATTGCGTCAACTCCTGGCCGGTGGTGGGTGGCGGTGTCGTCGAAATCACAGTTACAGTGTCACACGCAAGCGCTTACGCAAACGCTTGCGCGTTGCGAATCGCCCATCTGCTGCATAACGATCAGGTCATCGAGGCATTCGAGTGCAGGGATGAGGATCCACCGATGAAGACCATGGCGGACGTGGCGAAGGAAGCCGGTGTTTCGGTCTCGACGGTCTCCCATGTCATCAACCAGACCCGCGTCATTCGTCCGGAGACGAGGGCGCGTGTCCTCGACGCGATAGCTCGAACCGGTTTCGTGGCGAACACCCTGGCCCGCTCGCTGGCAACCTCGACCACCGCGACCATCGGTCTTGCCGTGTCCGCGGTATCCAATTTTCATTTCGCCGAAATGGTCGCCGGAATCGACGCTGCGGTGCGGGCGGCAGGTAACACCCTGCTGTTGGCCGACACCCACGAGAGCCCCGCCGAGGAGCTGAAGGTGGTGCAGCTGTTGCATCGCCGCCGGGTCGACGGAATCCTGTTGGCACCGGTCACCGGGCGAGAAGGCGCTGCCTTGCAGTACCTGCGGGATCTGAAGATCCCGGCAACGCTGGTGGATCGTTGCGCTGCCGACGATTTCGATCAGATCGGCGTCGAGAACGTCGAATCGACGGCAAAATTGACGGCTCATCTTGGCCAGAACGGGCACCGTCGGATCGGAATGGTGTCGGGCGCGCCGGACGTCCAGACGACGACGGAGCGCGTGCAGGGATATCGAAAAGCTCTGCGTAAAATGCGAATTCCGTTTGATCGAACGCTGTTGGTGCCGGGTTACCCAAACGCCGAGTCGGCCGGCGTGGCGGTCGATCGGTTGCTGTCGTTGGCAGAGCCACCGACGGCACTGGTGATCGGTAACAACCACATGACCATCGGGGCGCTGCGCGCCCTCGGACAGCGTGGGCTCGAGGTGCCCCGCGACATGGCCGTAGCCAGTTTCGACGACTTCGACTGGGCCGACGTCTTTCGACCGCACCTCACCACCATCGCCCAACCCATCAACGGAATTGCGGGCCGAGCCGTCTCGATGTTGCTCGAACGAATCAGCGGCTATCAGGGTCCACCTCGGACCGAGCGACTCCCCGGGCAGTGGCGGCACCGCGAGTCCTGCGGATGCGCCCGCCCGGACCCACTCGAGTACGGATGACGAACAAATCACTCGCTCGGCGCGAGCGCCCACTTGGCTTCCCCGCCTGGTTTTGGCAAACATGCTAGCGGCTTGTGTATCCGCCGTCGATGGGCAGGGAGACTCCGCTGATCATTGCGGCAGCATCGCTCAGCAGAAAGACGATGGGTCCGGCGACTTCGTCTTCGGTCGCCCATCTGCCCAGCGGCATCTGGTCGAGGAACGGGCCGCCGATCTCCGGCCGGCCCCAGTAGAAGTTCGACATGTCCGTCATCACCACGGTCGGGTTGACGCTGTTCACCCTCACTTGATACCGGCCCAGTTCCAGCGTCGACACCCGAGTGATGTTGTCCAGAGCGGCTTTTGACGACCCATAGGACACGTGGCCGGTCAGCGCGACGAGGCCGGCCTGACTGGAGACGTTGACGATCGAGCCGCCCTTGCCGAGCCGGATGAGGGATCTCGCCGCGTACTTGATCACCAAGAGCGCTCCGCGCGCGTTGATGGACATCACCTTGTCGAAGATGTCGATGTCGGTGTCCTGCGGGCTGGCGATCTCGCCGCCGAAGCCGGCACAGTTGACCACGCCCCACAGGTCGACGCCGTCGATCGCATCCTTGATGCTCTCTTCCGACCGGAGGTCGAAGGCCAGCGCCCTGGCTCCGGTTTGACTGGTGATCGCGGCCAGGGATTCGACAGTGCGGCCGGCGGCAATCACGTCCGCGCCCTTTCCTGCCAGTTGCCGGACGGTGGCCCCGCCGATGCCACCGGCGGCGCCCGTCACGAGGATGGTGCGGCCTTCGAACTCCGTCATTGCTGTCGGCTCCCCATTCATCGTCTTGGCACATCGGAATACCGGTGACCGTACACCAGCCGGCTGACTCTGTCATCGGTGTCAGAAACTTATCTGTCACCGATGACAGAGGAGGCTCGACGTGGTCTACGCTTTCGGAACACTGCCACTCCCGGTTGCTCGGCAGCCGAAGAATCGAAAGGTGCCCCCCGAATGAAAGCCGTTCTGTACGACGCTGCCGCCAGCTTTTCGATCAAAGACATCGACACGCCGGAACCGGTCGCCGGCCAAGTGCTCGTCAAAATCCTGCAGGTCGGGGTTTGCGGTACCGATCTGCACATCCACCACGGCGACTTCAACGCCGTCTTCCCACTCATTCCTGGACACGAGGTCGTCGGCACGGTCGCAGCGGTTGGCGAAGGCGTAACCCGGTTCGCAATCGGCGAGCAGGTCACAGTCAACCCGAACGTCTATTGTGGGTCGTGCCAGTACTGCCTGTCAGGTCGACTGATCCTTTGTGAGAACGCACAGGGGCTTGGCGCGAACATCGCGGGGTTCTTTGCCGAATACGCCTGCGTGCCCGAAGGTTTGGTGTTCTCCGTGGAAGGCCTGCCGCTGGACACCGCGGTGTTCACCGAGCCCGCTGCCTGCGCGATGCACGGCTTGGAAACTCTGGCGGTGCGGCCGGGCGCAAGTGCCCTGGTGATCGGCGCCGGCCCCACCGGCCTCCTACTCGCCCAGCTGATCGCGACCGGCGGCGCGGCGGTGGTCACCGTCGCCGGACCGACCGCGTTCAAGCTGGCGACGGCCACCGCGTTGGGCATCGACAAGACCGTGTTGATCGACCGGAACGATCCTGCCGGCAATGTCGCCAGGCTCCGCCAGGCATCACCGCAGGGCGATGGCTACGACATCGTCGTCGAGGCGACCGGCTCGACCAGCGTCGGCGATATCTGCGTCCCGCTGACCCGCAACGGGGGCACTGTGCTGGTCTACGGGGTCACCCGGGCCGACGAAGTAATGACGTTTCATCCGTTCGACGTATTCCGCCGGGAAATCACCATCAAGGGGTCTTTCGCCGAGATGACGTCCTTCGGCGCGGCCATCGCGGCGCTGCGGAGCGGCCGCGTCCTGACGGACGGAATCATCACGCACCGATTCCCGCTCGAGGAATACGGCGCGGCGCTGGAAACCCTTACCTCCGACAAGATGGCGCACAAGGTCGTGATCGTGCCCTGACAATGGGTATTCGTCCGCTGACAGGGGCTGTTGTCCGAACCGTGAGTGCCACCATCGGCACGGAAGAAAGGGTTGTCGCCGTGACCACTCGAATCAGGTCTGTGCGCGGATGAGCCGGTCGCCGTCGTTGCTGGGCATCGATGTCGGCACCAGCTCGGTCAAGGTGGTGCTGATCAACCTCGCCGGGCACGTTCTGGCTCAGGCCCGTGCCGACTATTCGGTGCAGCGGCCGCACAAAGGCTGGGCCGAGACCGATCCAGAGCTGTGGTGGAGTGCGATCCTGGACGCGACCACGCAGGTCCGAGCCGCGTCGAACGTTCCGCCGGCGGCCATCGGATTGTCCGGGCAGATGCACGGTGTCGTTCTCTGCGGCGCTGACGGCACCCCGATTCGGCCTGCGATGCTGTGGTCGGATTCCCGCGCGGAGCCACAGCTCGCCAGCTACCGGCTGCTTCCCGCCGAGGTCCGCGCCCGGCTCGGCAACCCGCTCAGCCCCGGAATGGCCGGCCCGATGCTGGCCTGGCTGGCGGAGAACGAAC
>JBPCPG010000116.1:0-8393 GCA_050999445.1 Nakamurella sp.
GGCTCAACACCCGCAACTCCGCTACCTCTTCCGGCTTGACGATCTCCTTACCCGTCAAATCACTGCTGATGATTTCGACTCGCCTGCGCGCCAAGACAACTCCTAGATCGATGTATGGTTGATGAGGGACACTAACATGCAGGCTCGAAAGTTTTATCGCTGAGCTGTGGCCGACGGTCATGAGATGGTGTTCATAACATTGTCGGAATTTATTCATAGTGAGCTGCTCGGGATTGCCGGCCAGTTCTCCTATCATCGAATGCAGCAGCAAGGGTCATCGAGAGTCGGTAAAGACACCGGCGCCGCTGACGAACCTCAGCATCCGGCGGACCGGCTCCGACGCCGCCACGCTCCTTCCTGGCGGGCGACCAGCTCGTGCAACTCGAGTTCGGCGAGGGCGGCCATCACGCGTACGCCTGACACGGCTGATTCCACCGAGAGTTGCGCGACCGTACGAGATGCCCGCACCGGCAGCGCTTCGTAGATGCGAGCCACTTCGGGGTCCAGTCCATCGGTGGGATGAGCGGCGCTCCGACCCGACGGCCCGCGGTCGTTCCGATCTGCCGCCGATCCCAGCGCCTCCAGCACGTCATCGGCGCCGGTCACCAGGATCGCGGTGCCCGAGGACAGCAGCAGGTGGCATCCCACTGACAGTGCCGAGGTCACCGGGCCCGGCACCGCCATCAGTACTCGACCCAGCGCCGAAGAAGCGCTGGCCGTCGACAGCGTTCCAGAACGACGCCCCGCCTCCACCACGACCGTGCCCGCCGACAACGCAGCGATCAGGCGATTGCGGACCAGGAAGCGATGCCGGGCCGGCGACCCGCCAGGGGGATATTCGCTGACCACCGCCCCTACCTCGGCGATCCGGTCGATCAGGGCGGTATTGGCGACAGGATAGGCCCGGTCGATGCCGCAAGCCAGCACCGCAATCGTCGGCAACGCGCCGGAAAGGGCCAGTGCCGCACGATGTGCCACGGTGTCGATGCCGAAGGCCGCGCCGGACACCACCGTTCTTCCGGCGTCGGCGGCACCCATCGCGATGTCCGCAGCCACCCGCTGCCCATAGGCCGTGTTGGCCCGTGATCCGACGATGGCCAACGCCTGGCCGGGCAGCGCGGCCAACGGTCGACCGCGGACGTACAGGGCGACCGGAGGCGCAGCGTTCTTCGTCCCCCGACCTGACGCCATGGCGAAGGCCACGAAGGCGGCTTCCGGCCATTCCGGATCGCCCACACCGATGATCCGCGCGCCGACCGCGGTCGCCGCTTCCAGATCTCCTTCTGCTAGAGCGTCGAGCTCGGCGGCCGTCCGGTTCTCGGTCCTTGCCGCCGTCGGGGCCAACACCGCCTGCGGCGCGCGCCGATCCCGAATCCCCTGCCATGCGGCGACCGGGCCGAGGCGGTTCACGTAGTCGGCCACGGCAGTGTCCGGAGGTTCGAACACCCGGAGCAGACCGGCCCAGCTCCGCCTCAGCGCGTGCAAACGTTCCACTGCCATCACCATGCGTTCTCCCCACATCGCAAGCTCAACGCGCTGACCACGTCCGCGCAGGACGGCAGACTGCGCTCACCCAGATCGGCGCTGGTCAGCGCCAATCGCAGAACCCGGTCGTATCCCCGGCCGGTCAATCGACCTACCCGAACTGCCCGATCGAGCAGCTGCGCCTCGGATCGGCCCGGGCGCCACAGCCGCCGCACCACCGGCCCTGGAACCTCGGCATTGGTGGAGTACTGCGTCCCCTGCCAGCGGTGGGCGGCCCGCGAGCGCGCCGCGGCCACCCGTTCCGCGATCACCGCGGAGGATTCCTGATCGCCGACTTCGGATACCAGCGACCGTGGATCCAACGCAGCCAGATCCACCCGGATGTCCACCCGGTCCATCAACGGCCCCGACAACCGAGCCAGGTATCGACGCCGCACGCCCGAGGCGCAGATGCAGTCCACGTCCTTGGCCGCCGCGCACGGGCATGGATTCGCCGCCAGCACCAGTTGGAACCGCGCCGGATAGCGCACCGAACCTGATGCTCTTGCCAGCAGTACCGAACCCGACTCCATCGGCTGCCGCAACGCGTCCAGGACGGTCGGACGGAACTCGGGAGCTTCATCGAGGAACAGCACGCCGCGATGAGCCAGGCTCACGCTGCCCGGCCGGATCAACCCTGAGCCGCCGCCCACCAACGCGGCGAGCGAGGCGGAGTGGTGCGGCTCGATGAATGGCGGCCGGGTGATCAGGGGGGTGCGGTCGTCGAGGCTGCCGGCGACCGAGTGGACTGCGGTCACCTCGAGTGCCGACTCCGAACTCAATTTCGGCAACAGGCCAGGCAGGCGGGCAGCGAGCATCGTCTTACCGGCTCCCGGCGGCCCGATCATGGCGATGTGGTGACCGCCCGCAGCAGCCAGCTCAAGGGCGCGACGGGCTTCCGGCTGGCCCAGCACGTCGACCATGTCGGGGAACGGGAACTCGATCGGCGCCGCGACCGGGTCCGGCTCGGCCAACCGGTCGCGCTGGCCGTTCAGATGGCCGATCAGGTCGCCCAGGTGCGCCACCCCCCGAACGGTCACCCCATCGGCCAGCGAGGCCTCGGCCAAGTTGGCCAACGGAACGATGGCCGATGTCCGGCCGGCGGCGCGGAGCGCCATGATGCTGGGCAGCGTTCCGCGCACCGGGTGCACCCGGCCGTCCAGGCCCAACTCACCGAGCAGGACCGACTCACCCGCGGCGCGAAGCGGAACCACCTCGGCGGCGGCGAGTACGGCGATCGCCAGCGCCAGGTCGAACGCCGCCCCCCGCTTGGGCAACGCCGCCGGGGACAGCGCCAGGGTGATCCGCTTCTCCGGCCACTTCTGGCCGGTGTTCACGATCGCGGACCGAACCCGGTCGCGCGCCTGGGTGACCGCGACATCGCCGAGGCCGATCACCGTCGTCCCGGGTAGTCCATTCGCCAGGTCCGCCTCGACCGCCACGATCTGCCCCGTCACCCCGGCAAGCGCCACCGCCCATGTCCGCGCCAAAGCCACCTCTGCCCACCCCCTACTTCGAAGAAGAACCAACGGCTCTTCGTCCGATGAGCATGCGGTCGGTGTCGGCCGCACCCTGGCCGTGACGACTCTGATGTGGACAACCGGCGGCATGGGGACAGAACACCGACTCACCGTGGGTGCAGCCCTAACAGGTGACAGCACGCCGGAACGGTGGACGCGGTGCGCACCAACGGCCTAACGTCGGACAAGCCGTCCTACCGCCCAGCCCCGGGAGCACCTACTTGAAGTTGTCGGCATTCTTGCGCAAGTGGTCTTTGGCCCCCCTCGTCGCCACCGTGGCCTTCAACATTGCGCTCACCGGGATGGCTGGCACTGCTCACGCAGCCGTTCCGCACCTGGCATCGACCTCGGTCGCCGCAGCTGGACAGCCGGCGCCGCGCCTGACCCGGCTGGTCTCGGAGGCGATGCATCAGTCGACGCTCGCCATACCGTATCTGTACGGGGGCGGCCACGGCCTGACTCCTGCTCCGCGCAACAGCCGCGTCGACTGTTCCGGATTCGTACGCGAGCTCTACTGGTACGCGTTCGGTGTGGACATCGGCGCCGGCTCGGGCGACTCCGCGATTCGCCTGTCCGGCAGGTTCACCAGAACCAGTTCTCCGGTTCCGGGCGACGTCGCGCTGTTCGGGAACAATGGCTCGGCGCCAGCGTTCCATACCGGGATCTTCGTCGGCACCCTCAACGGCCACCCAGCGATGGTCGGCTCCCCTGCTGCCGGGCAGAACATCATGGTGCAGCCCGGACTTGACCAGTACTGGGCGAGCCTGATCATGGGCTACTGGCACTTCAACGGCGCGACGGCGGCAGACTCCGGCCTGGTCGCCAGGCCGGCGATGATCGGATCGTTCGACTCTGCAGCCGGCCGCGTCGGCGGTGTGGCCGTAGCCGGTTGGGCGGTCGACCCGCAGAACCGGGCTGCCGGATCCACCGTCCAGGTCATCGTCGATGGTCGCATGACGGCGACGCTGAGAACTGAGCGACTCCGGGCAGATGTGAATCGAGTTGCGGACGCCACCGGGGCGCACGGCTTCTCAGCGACGATATCGGCGCCGGTGGGCCGTCACACCGTCTGTGTGACGGCGCGACCGGCGGTGGCTTCCACTTCTGCGAAAGCACTCGGTTGTCGGACCGGCACTACTGCAGGATCCACGCGTGGCGCCTTCGACCGGGCGACCCGAGCGATGTCGACGTTCGTGGTCGCAGGCTGGGCCTACGACCCGCAAAACCCCACCGGGAACGTCCTGGTCAGGATGACGCTCGACGGGCGGTTGACCGCGCTGGTGCGCGCCAACCTGGTCCGAACGGACGTCAACCGCGTCGTTCACGTTCCCGGAGCGCACGGCTTCGGCGCCCGGATCGCCGCAACCGCCGGTCGCCACACCGTGTGTGCCGTCGCACTGCCGATCTCGACCACCTCGGCGCAGAGCAGTCTGGGTTGCAAGGCGATCACCGTCAGCCGTTGAAGCGGAAATCAGAACGCGGCGACGAAATGCGAAAGCTCCGGCTCCCGGCCGGGACGCGCCATCACGCCGATCACGTCGAACCGGACCGCCGTCCAGCGGAGTCCCCATTCCGATTGGAACACCATCGCCAAACGCCTGAGCTTGCGACGTTTGCCCTGCGTCACGGCCTCGGCCGGTGTCCCGAATCCGTCGCCGCTGCGAGTTTTCACTTCGCAGATCACCAGGTGACGCAGGCCATCGGTGGCCACAATGTCCAGCTCCCCCTCGCGACAGCGCCAGTTCCTGGTCAGGATGACAAGGCCCTGCCCTTCCAGATGAGAGGCGGCCAGATCTTCGCCGCGCCGACCCAATTCGTTCCCCGCCAGTGATGCCATCGCCAATGCTCCCGCCGCTCGCACCGGCCGAAACGGCCGGACGGCTCAGGGTGCGGCCGGACCGGCGTGCGGTCAAAGGCGAACGAGGCGATTGTGGATGGCGCGGGGGTATGTGGACAACTCGCCCACCAGCCGTGTGCGTGAGGTCAGCTGAAGGTCTCGCCCTCCGGCAACCGCAGCTCCGGCTTGTCCAGTTCTTCGACGTTGACGTCCTTGAACGTCACCACCCGGACGTTCTTCACGAAACGAGCCGGGCGATACATGTCCCAGACCCATGCATCGGACATCCGGACTTCGAAATACATATCGCCGTCCGAGTTGCGGACCTGCACATCGACCGCATTGCAGAGATAGAAACGCCGCTCGGTCTCCACGACGTAGGCGAATTGGCCGACGATGTCGCGGTACTCCCGATAGAGCTGGAGCTCCATCTCGGTTTCGTACTGCTCCAGATCCTCTGCACTCACGTGCTGACCCCTTCCGGTTTCCGGTGGTGCTCATCATCCATCATCAGCGGCAGCCGCCAACTCCGGCGGTGCACCTCGCTCGGACCGTGTCGGCGCAGCGCGGCCACGTGTTCCGCGGTTCCGTAGCCCTTGTTGAGCTCGAAGAGATAGGCGGGAAAGTCGACGGCAATCTGCCGCAACATCGCGTCGCGTTCGGTCTTGGCCAGGACGCTGGCACCGGCGACACCGGCGCAGGTCAGATCGGCCTTGATCCGGGTGTGGACCGGACTCGTCACCGGCGGCGGCGCGGCTGCCGGCAGCGGGAGCGACGCCGACAGTTCCAGTTCGTTCTCGAACAAGGTCGGTGGCGGGTCGGACAGGTAGTCGTGATTGCCGTCAAGCAGGATCGCGTCCACCGGCTCGGCCAACTGCGCCAGGGCGCGCCGACCGGCGAGGCGCATCGCTCCGATGATGCCGACCGCGTCGATCTCGGCCGGGCTGGCATGGCCAACGGCGAACTCCCCGGCCCACCGACGCACCGCAGGTAGCAGCGATTCCCGCGCTTGGGGGGTCAGCAGTTTCGAATCCTTCAAACCGGGCGGAACCCGCCCGATCACAGAGGTGATGACCACGACGCCCACACTCACCGGACCGGCGAGTGCGCCGCGACCGACCTCGTCCATGGCAGCAAGTCGGGAACAGCCGCTGCGCAACAATTCTTTCTCCAGCCGAAGGTGCGGCCGGGAGTTGGTCATGGTCGCGGCCGGCCCCTGAGATCGGTGGCAGCTCCAGCGGCCGCCGCCCGCAGTGCCCGTCGCTGTCTGCGTCGGCGACGACGGCTGGGGACCATCGCCAACGATCCGCGAAGGCCGACGGTGAGCAAGAGTCCACCTCCCAGCGGGGCGAACGCGACCGGACCGGACGCCAGCGCGGTCGCTCGCGGATCGATGTCGGGGTTACCGATGGTCGACCAGCGCGACGGCGGCATGACGATGAAGACGGCCTTGCCGATCACGGAATCGACCGGAATCGGCCGAGCACATCCCTTGCCACCACCAGGTTGCAGATAGGCCGCCGCCTGCGCCGGCTTGAGCCCCCAGCAGTTGTACGAGGAGTCGGCCGAATCGCCGCGATGGTCCCCCATCACCCACAGTTGGCCGGCCGGCACCTTGAACGGCGCGAAGCAGCGCTGCGATGCGTAGTGGTCGGCGTCCATACCTTTGGTGGAACAGTCGAGAACTCCGGGCTGGAAGGGCAGCGGCTCGTAGATGTACGGCTCGTTGAGCGATCGACCGTCGACGGTGACGTTCCCCTTCTCGTCGCAGCAGGCGACCGTTTGTCCGCCGACGGCCACGACCCGTTTGACGAAGTCCTTCTCGTTCGGTGGGGCGATGCCGATCACCGAGCCCAACGCCTGACCGACCTCGCCGACCCAGGTGCTGGGACCGGCGATGTCGGCTTCCGGAGCCCACGTGTCCGGTCCCTTGAAGACCACCACGTCGCCCTGCCTCGGATCGCGGAAGTCATAGACGATCTTGCTCGCCAGGATGCGATCGCCACCCGAAGAGACTCCGTGCAACGTCTGCTCCATCGACCCGGAGGGCACGTAGTACACCTTGGCGATAAAAGTCTGGATCACGAACGTCAGCGCGAAAGCGACCACGATCAGGATGGGCAGCTCCACCCAGAACGGGCGCTTGGCCTTCCTGTTCCGCTTGGACGACTGCTGACGCCACCGCGAAACGGCCGCAGCGTGACCGGCATCTTCGGGACGGACCCCGCCCGGCTCCAGCTGGGCACCAACCGGATGCGCCCCGACTCGTTCCAGCTGGGCAACGTCCGGGTGGGCAACGTCCGTCGAGATGCCATCCAGCCGGGCACCATCAAGCTGACCAGCGCCGGGCACAGCGTCACCGGACGAATCGGCGCCGGGCCCAGAAGCACCCGCCGCGGAGTCGACGCGTGCGGCATCGGCCGCTTCTGCGTCCGACTTGACGACCCAGTCCTGCCAGGGCACAGGTGCGGAATTCTCCTGCGCACCACTGCTGCCGCCGACTGGCGCTGCGTGTTCCCCCGGACCGGCCTCGCGCTCGTTCATCATGATCAGGTTACGGCTTCCGGCATAAAGGGGTGGTAGTGAAAGGCCGCCGACACTCCGGGACGAACCCAGAGATGTCGGCGGCCCGAGAGGGTCGACGTCAGCGGTCGCGCTTCTCCTTGATCTTGGCGGCCTTGCCGCGGAGCTCGCGCAAGTAGTACAGCTTGGCTCGGCGCACGTCGCCGCGAGTCACCAGTTCGATCCGGTCCAGGTTCGGGGAGTGCACCGGAAAGGTGCGCTCGACGCCGACGCCGAAGCGGACCTTGCGGACCGTGAACGTCTCGCGAATGCCACCACCCTGACGACGGATGACATGGCCGGCGAAGATCTGGACGCGAGAACGCGCGCCCTCGATGACCTTGACGTGCACCTTGACGGTGTCGCCAGGCCGAAAATCCGGAAGATCGGTCCGCAACGAAGCGGAATCCAGAGCGTCCAGGGTGTTCATCTGTAGTCCTCACTCATGTACTGCGACGAGTCTCGTGGGCGGTCTCGGCGGACCCATGGCGGGCCGACCGGCAGGATGCCGGGGTGCGCCCGGTATTCCTTACAACCGTTCTAGTCTGCCAGATCTGCTCGAGGAGACGAAATCGTCGGTTGTGGATCTGCGGCAAAACCCTCTTCACTCAGTACCTGCAGGTCCGCCGGGTCGAGTCCGGCCGCGGCCAGCAGCGCGATCAGGTCGGGTCGGCGCCGAGCGGTTCGACGCAGAGATTCGCTCCGCCGCCACCGCTCGATCTGGCCGTGGTGCCCGGACAGCAACACCGCGGGTACCGACAGACCCTGGTAGACAAGCGGTCTGGTGTAGCTGGGATGTTCGAGCAGACCGAGTGAACCCGCACCGAACGAATCCGTCACCGCACTCGTCGGATTGCCCAGCACGCCCGGGATGAGTCTCGCGACGGCTTCCACGATGACCAGGACTGCTGCCTCGCCGCCGGCGAGAACGTAGTCCCCGATCGACAGCT
>JBPCPG010000179.1:0-12504 GCA_050999445.1 Nakamurella sp.
TCGCCGTCGTACCGCATTGCGCCGACTGCCGGCCGGCTCCCTGTCTCGAGAGTGTCGTAGTCGATTTCGCGGAAGCCGGCATCGTTGAAACGGCGACGGACCTCATCGTTGAGGTCATCACTTTTCCGGCCGCGGGACCACAACAGTGTCGCGCCGGGCTTGCAGAATTCCGGCGCTGCGGCAATGGTCCGTGCCAGATCATCGTGGCTGATGTTGCCGAAGATCCCGACCAGCAGAACCAGGTGGGCCGGTACCGCTCCGGCATACGCGTCGGTCGTTCCGGCGTCGATACTGCGAACGTCGACGGTCGCGGCCGGCATTCGAGCAGCCGCGGTTGATCGAGCCCGGCCGGCGAGTACCGGGTGCAGTTCGATCAGCGTCAACCGGAATCGATGGGTGTCGTCACGTCGGGCCATAACGCCGAGCAGGTCTCGACCATCACCGGCACAACTACTGAGGATCGTCAGCGGACCGGAGCTTCGATCCACCGCGCCGATGATGTACCGCTGCACCGTCCGCAGTCTCCAGGACAAATCCGAATCTGGATCATCGTAACGGTTGTGCCAGGCGTCGTAGTCGCGAACGAGGCTCATTCCGCAAACCTACCCGGGGTTCCGAGGACGAATCCGATCTACGACACCGATGGCTGTTCGTCATTCTCGGCTGGATTTTCGTCATCGCCGGCCAACTTTCGGCGGTACGTTCGCCGCGATCGGCCGGAGCTTGACCGAACCAATTCAAACCATGGACCAGGCGAAGCCCGGCGGCAGATAATTCCGGGGCGGCGGCGAACGCGATAAGGCTAGGTAATCTCCAATTGCACACCCCTGTCGGCTGGTGGTCGGATCGCTGAGCCGCGAGCGAGCAGTGCGGTCGTGATTCAGTGCACGGACATGCCACCGTCGACGAACAGCGATTGGCCGGTCACGTAGGCGGAGGCATTGCTGGCGAGGAACAACGCAGGTCCGGCAAAGTCGTCGGCGCTGCCGTTGCGCCGATCATGGTGCGCGCGGCCAGCGCCGCAACCGCGGCGGAATCGGAGGAGAGCTCGGAATTGAGTGGCGTCATGACAAACCCCGGCACAAGTGTGTTGCAGGTGACGCCGAAGGGCGACCACGCTTCGGCCTGTGACCGAGTCAGTGACTCCAGGGCCCCCTTCGAGACGCCGTAGGCGCCGCTGCGGACGAAGGCCCGGAAAGCCTGCTGCGAGCTGATGTTGACGATGCGCCCGAAGCCGCGTTCGGCCATCCCCGGTCCGAACCTTTGCCCCAGCAGGTACGGCGCCTCCAGGTTCACAGCCATGGTCCGGTCCCAAACGGTGTCATCCAGGCTGTCCATCGGGGGACGGATGTTGATACCGGCCGAATTGACGAGGATGTCCGGCTCGCCGAACACTTCGGCTGCCTGCTCGGCTGCTGATCGCGCGCCCGTTCGCGAGCCGAGATCACCGCGCACGTGGGCCACCCGGCAGCCGGACGAGGTGAGCTCGTTCGTCGTCGCGGACAGTGCGGCGTCCGTGCGGGCGATGATCACCACTGCGGCTCCGGCCAGGGCGAGGGCGCGGGCGATGGATCGACCGATGCCGGAGCTGCCGCCGGTCACCACCGCCACGCGGCCGTCGAGCGAGAACGTTTCACCGAGATACCGACTGTCGCCCACCTGGACACCCTAGTGACCGGCTGTTCCTCGACTATCCCTTGACTGCCCCCCCGACCGACGGGCGCCACAGCTGAACCCGAAGGAAACCCCGGACGACTATGACCGTCCGCCTTCACCACCGTGACCAGGCGTCCGGATGACTACGGCCATGCGTCCGCACGATTACGGCCATGCGTCTGCACCACGGGCATGCCTCTGCACCAGGATGGGGGTATGACACCTGCAAGCCTTCACGACTTCTTTCTGGCCAGCGCGGGTGTGGCCGGTGCGCTCATCGGCCTGCTGTTCGTCGTCATCTCGGTTTCCCAGGAGCGGCTGATCGAGCGGGGCAGCACGCAGATCCATCGTGTCCGGGCTTCGGCGGCGCTGGCGGCGTTCACCAACGCGCTCGCGGTGTCCTTGTTCGCGCTGATCGACGGAAACAAGGTCGGTCCGGCCGCGCTGGTGGTGGCGATCCTCGGCCTCATGTTCATCATCGGGTCGCTCCTGTCGTTGATCCGTGTCCACGGGATCCGGTGGCGCGACCTGCGCGACATGCTGTTCCTGGTCGTGTTGATGGCCACCTTTGTGATCCAGCTGATCTCCGGAGCAACGGTGATCGCCAACCCAGCGGACCCGGACACTGTGCGGACCATCGCAATTCTGGTCGTCGTCTGTTTCCTGGTCGGAATTGCGCGCGCCTGGGAGCTGGTCGGCGGGCCGACCATTGGATTGAGCCGTGAGATCGTTGCGCTCGCGCGTAACGACGACCACCGCGCGAATCGGGCAACGGACGGCGCCCGACCCGCGTCCCCCGAAATCGACACCGAACGATGACGGGGCTCGCAGCTGAGAGCGACATTGCAGGTGAGCTGACGATCCAGATCGCCCGGCCGGATGCCCACCGCGCATACTGCTTCTATGCAACGAATCTCGCTCGACGCCGTCGCCCGTCAACAACTCGAGCTGGCGGCGGCACGTGGCGGCCGACCCGCCGCCGACACGGTGGTGGGCGGCCACGAGCGGGTGCTGCGCCAGACCGTCATCGGCATGGTCTCAGGCGCCGAGCTCGGGGAGCACAACAATCCCGGAGAGGCGACGGTGCACGTTCTGCGGGGCCGCGTCCGGTTGAGCTCCGAAGGCGAGTCCTGGGAGGGCCGAGCGGGCGATCTGTTGAAGGTGCCCAACGCCCGGCACAGTCTGCAGGCTCTGGAAGACTCCGCGGTGCTGCTGACCGTGGCCAAGCTGCCCTGAGGCAAACCGGACGCATACGCTGCTGCTATGACTACGCAACCGGACCCGAACTTGGACTCCACCGACGAAAGTGATGACGACCCGACGACAGGGAACACGGTCGACGAACAGGCCGGCGATGAAAGAGACCTGGACCTGGGCGACGATGCGGGCACCGCGGAGCCGACGCCCGGACGTTGACACGACGACCTGGCCGCATCGGCGCTGAGAACCGCTCGACCCGGGCGCGTCACTGGATCTGCCGGCGGTAGCTGGGTCAAGCCGTATCCCGGCGACAAGGTAATCCTCGAGCCCTACCGGGCTCCCGGCTGGGATCGACCCGCAGCCGAGCTCGGCGGCTGACCCGGGCGCATTCCCCGCACTTGGCGAATACACCGTGGTAGCGAATACCCCCAGCGGTAGCGAATACCGGCAGCGGTGGCGGGGTCAGGTGGCCGTCAGTGCCTGGACGGTGACGAAGTCCGGCAAGTCATTTGTGGGCAGTGGGCGGCCGAAGAGGTAGCCCTGAGCTTGATCCACGCCAAGGGCGGCGAGCTGATCGAGCTCGGCGAGCGTTTCCACGCCTTCGGCGACGACGGTCAGATCAAGGACCTGGCTGAGGTCGATGACGGCTCGGACGATGGACCGGGTGGCCTCATCGGTGCTGAGGTCCGCCGTGAAGCTCTGGTCGATCTTCACGATGTCGACCGGGAAATGCCGCAGGTAGCCCAGCGAGGAGTTGCCGATGCCGAAATCGTCCAAGCACAATCGAACCCCGAGGATCTTGATCTGCTTCATCACCGCCAAGGCGCGGGCGGTGTCGCCCAGGAATAGACCTTCGGTGAGTTCCAGGCTCAGCGCCGCCGGGTCCGCCCCGGTTTCGGCCAGCACCCGGGTCACGGTGTGCGCGAACGCCGGATCCATCATCTGTTGTGCGGACACGTTGACTGCCACCGCGCCCGGCATCGGCGCCGCACCGTTCCACTGGGCCAGGTCCCGACAGGCCTGACGCAGCACCCACTCGCCGATCGGCACCATCAGGCCGGTCCGTTCCGCGCTCGGAAGAATGACATCGGGCATCACCACCCCCCGCACCGGGTGATGCCACCGCAGCAACGCTTCGACACCGACCAGCTTTCCGGTCGCCACCTCGACGATCGGCTGATATTCCAACGCGAACTGCTCCAGAGCGAGCGCTGTGTGCAGATCTCGGTCCACCTCGACGCGGGAATCGGCGGCCTCGCGGGCACCGGGTTCGATGAGGTGGTGCTGGCCGCCGCCTCTCCTTTTCGCCTGATACATGGCGAAGTCGGCGTTCCGCAGCAGGAGCGCCGGAATGTTCTGGCCGGGGCCGGAGAACGCGACGCCGACGCTGCCGGTCACGCTGACCCGCGCCTGCGGCAGATCGAACGGCACCGCCAGCGCTGCGATGATCCGTTGGGCGATGATCTCCGCGTCGGCGGCGCCACTCATGTCTTCGCACAGGCCGACGAACTCGTCGCCGCCGAGCCGGGCCAGGGTGTCTCCCGGCCGCAGCAGCCTCCTGAGTCGGTCGGCGACTGCAGCAAGCAGTTGGTCACCGACGTGGTGGCCGTACGTGTCGTTCACCGACTTGAAGTCGTCCAGGTCGATGAACAACACCGCTGCGACGGAACGGGAGCGGCGCGCCCTGGCCACCGCCCGGTCCAGCAACTCCACCAGCAGGGTCCGGTTCGGCAATCCGGTCAAGGGGTCGTGAAGGCTCAGATGGTGCAGCCGGGCCGCGGCCGCCTCCGCGTCCGCCCTGGCCTGCGCACTGACCAGATAGCCGGCGGCGATGTCGGCCAGCACCTGCGCCATCTGCAGGTCCTGACCGGTCAGCGGTCCCGCTACGTCCCGGTACAGGTCGAGCGCGCCCAGGCACCGATCCTCCAGTCGCAGGGGAAAGCTGAACACTGCGGCCACACCGGCGGCAGAGGCTCGGGGCGAGAACTGCGGAAACCGTGCGTCCGCATCGAGATCGACGGCGGCGACGGGTTGCCCGGAGTGGTACGCGTCCAAACACGGCCCCTCGATCAGCTCGTTCTGCAGCGACTCGATGGCCAGCACCATCTCATCGCTGGCCGCCACGAAGTGCAAGCCTTGATCCGCGCCCATCAACATCACCCCGGCCCCGGTGACCGGCAGCAGCTCGACGATCCGCGTCACCAGGTGATCCAGGATCGTCTGGATAGGGAAGTCAGTGCCCAACGTGTGGGCGAACTCGATCAGCACCTTGGTCAGCGGCTGGTCCAACTGGCTGTCGCCCACCATGCCTCCGTCGCAAGCGCCTCACAGGGTGTGGCGAACAGTAATACTCAACTACGCTTGGTGTCCGAAAGCCTGGAACCCCGTTCGGGCGTGCGGGTTTAATCCCGCACGATCGCCGCGTAGGAACCGACACCGATCAGGCCGCTGCCATCGATCGGCTGATCGTCGGTGAGGATACCCAGAACTCGACCGTCCGCCGGATCGAAGTCCACGTCCCTCGCCGTTCCGACCTGCAGCCCGGCCGTCGTCAGGATCCGTTTCTTCAGGATGTGGTGTGCCTTGCCGCTCAGTTCGGCCAGCTCGCCCGCCGGCGCGACGATGAGGTCGACCTTCGACACCGTGACCGCGTCGAGGCCGAAGGCGGTGATGTCCGACCATGGCAGCAACGACCCGGAGCCGGAAGTCTTCTTCAGCAGCAGCGCAGCTACCCGTCCGGAGGCCGGATCGAGCACGAACGAATCGACCACTCCCACGGTTGACGCGTCGGCCGTGCTGACCACTTTGCGCCCGACGGCCTCCGAGAACAGCATCAGCGCACCCCACCCAATTGTGATCGGAAAGCGTCGATCGCCGAACCGAAACCGGACAGATCGTCGCTCAGGTAGTTCGCCGCCGCGGCCGGCACCATCAGATGCTCACCAGAAGCGGAAATGGTGTCCGGCAACGGGATCAACAAGGGCTGCTTGCCCCGTCCCAGACTTTCGGCCGGTTCGATCTGGTAGCCGACGACGTCGGCCTGCCCTCCCTGCGCCGCACCGATGCCGATGATGACGTCCGAAACCCGGCCCAGCGAGGTACCGGCGTCGGTGAGCACCTCGGAATTGAGGATGTCGCCACGACCGGAGGACACCGGGCCGCCCGTTCCTTCGAAGATCGCGGTGAGGGGGACGAGGACCTGGTCGGATTCGATGATCACCGCGTCGGGGCCGAGGCCGACGACGGCGGCCCATGGCAGCGCCACTTTCAGCGGCCCGGCGAACAAGCCCCGACCGGCAAGGGTGAAGGCACCGATCTCGCCACCGTTGGCGGCATAGACGATGTCCTTGATCTGAGCGATGTCCTCACCGGCGAAGGTGACGACCACGCGCTGGGTCAACTCGCTGGCTCGCAGCAGGGTGCTCATGTGCGGCGACCCCGCTTCCGGTCGCTGATGATGACCCCGCCCGCCCGTCGCCGAGCCTGGACCGCGATGAAACCGCCGAGCACTATCAGCACGATCACCACCACGATGATCAACCACACCCACCACTGCATATGCCGCCTCATTTCAATTGATCAGATTGATCAGCAGGTTCCCGATCTTCAGTGCTCGGAAACCACTCCGCCCACCGGATCTCAACCGCCCGGGCGTGTCGTCCGGTCGGCTCCGGGCGATCGCGTCCGGGATCAGGTGCAGACACAGCCCGCCGCGATTCTCGTCGGGCTACTCCGTCCGATGGTCGGTGTCAGCGTAGACGCGGACGACTCCGCCAGGAACTGGGCGATGGCAATCACCGTCGCCGCCGGTTGTTCGAAGAGTGGCAGATGACCGGCCTTCGGAAAATGAGCTACCGCGGCCATCGGAAGCGTGGAGGCGAGGTGGGCGGCCAGGTCCTGGAATTCCGGCATGTCGTTCCCACCGGTCACCAGCAACAACTCCGCTGCCGAACCGGGCAGGTCACCCGCGGACTGCGGTTCGCGATAGAACGCGGCTGGTCCGCCGGAATCCAGTTCGTCCCAGCCGTGGCCGGCCACCACGGTTGCCATCGCGGCCAGTTCAGCCGGGTGCTCCCGAAGACCGGCGAAGATGCCGGTCGGGGCGGCCAGCCAGGTGCGACCGACCTGATCGGGCGACAAGCCCATTCGGCGCATCATCGTCAACATCCGATAGAGTTCGGCCGTTCCGCTGCCAGGTGGCATTCCGACCAGACCTGGTGCTACGACGACGAGTTTGTCCAGCACGTGCATTTTTCGGATGACCATCTCGAACGCGACCATGGTGCCCATGGACACCGCGACCAGGTGGAGGACGTCTTCGCGCTCCAGCACCTTCGCGACGTCCCTGGCGATCTCTGAAAGCTTCGCCCCGGGGGACCATGACGATGAGTCGCCGTGCCCGGGCAGGTCGATACCGACATGCCGGAAGCCTGGCATCAGCGGCCAGATGCTGTCGAAAACCCGAGAACTCATGGTGTAGCCGTGGATCCAGCCGACGGCCGGACCCTCGCCGACCACTCGGACGGCGAGTTTTCCACCCGAGGTTTCGCCATCGGCCAGGACGGGAGGAGCGGACATGTTCAGACCAGCACTCGGTCGACGGTCGTCGGCTGGAACGAATCGCAGAACTCCCGGAACACCGCCACCGGAGCGTCCCGGCGGTCCATCTGCGGCGTCATGGTCGTGTCCAGGTGCTCCCAGATCAGCATGTCGTCGTGCAGCGCCTTTGCGGCGAAATCGGTGAGCGACCGCACCACGACCTCGGAAGCCGGACCCTCGGGAGCGCGCCGCAACGCGTTGACCACCCGCACCACGCATCCCTGCGGCGTTCTGGTGGCCCCGGTGATGACGGTCTGACCGACGCCGTGCTCGCCCAGCTCGGTGACGACGACCGTCGGGCTGAAGGCTCGCGCGTAGAAGCGGTTCTGGATTATTTTGGGGCCGCCACCCTCCCACTGGGGAGTCCGCACGGTGAATTCGGCGTGGCAATGGGCAGGGCCGTTCTCGGTCAGCCCCCAGTCCATCCCGGTGACCCGGGAGATGTGGTGCACCTTCATGAAGTGGTCGAGGTCGAAAGCGTTCTCGACGACGAGTTCGGGTGCGACGTCGATCGTCATCGGCGGGCACGGGAACAGGTCGTGCGTGCTGGCGAGCTCCAGCATGGTTGCCTCGAAGCCCCGGTCGTCGACCATGACCCCGTCGACCTTGAACCCGTCTCCCCTGAGTCCGTTCGCCCCGTCGCCGCGGCCACCGCTCGCACCGACGACCCCGCCGCCGACGCAGACGAACAGCACCGTGCCGACCAACAGGCTGGGGACCTCAGCAACCGAATAGCGGTCTGGATCGGAACAGGAGCCAAGGGCAATGGCCCTGCCGTGGAACGGGCAGATCACACCGGCCCGGCCGACGGTCCCGCCGTGGGCCAGGCTCGCACCGCGATGTGGGCAGACCGAGTCGTAGACCCGGTAACCGCCGTCGCCGGTCGCGACGGCCATCAGCGCTCGGCCGGCGATGTTCAGGGGCGTGATCGGCGCCTGCAGTTCGGCCGTGGTGGTGGCCAGATACCACCCGGAATGCCGGGCGGGGGCGTAGCCGGTGTTGAGCATGGGAACTTCCTCTCGGTCGGTGCGGGCGGGTAAAGACTCTCAACGTTCGGCCTCAACGTTCGGCAAAGTGGGGGCTGAAGCCCGCACCGTGCAGTTCGCGAGGAGGCGCGGGGACAGGCAGTTCGCGAGGAGGCGCGGGGAAAGGCAGTTCGCGAGGAGGGGTGGGGCAAGCGGCGAGGAGCTCGGTGGCGGCCCGGAGGCCGGAGGCCAAGGCGCCGTGGACGCGGCCGACACCCCTTGCGGGGCTGGTCGACTCACCGGCGAAGAAGACGCGCTCCGCCCACGGCCGCGCCCAGATCGCGCTGTGAGCCGATCGGCCCGGAGTAGGCGAGGTGAATGCCCCGGAGATGAACGGATCGGCGCCCCAGTCGGCCACCGTCACCGTGGAGATCTCTGCCCCGGTCGACCATGGCAGGGCGGCGGCGAGTAGGGCGCTCAACTCTGCTCCGGCCACCGGCGGCTCGTCGACGCCCGATACAGTCGAGGCAAGTAGCGATCTCAATCGCTGGGCCCCGGCACCTTTCGCGACGATCTGGATGTCACCGAAACCCTGCTGGGCCCGCAGGAATCCGTAGCCGTGGTCACCGTCGAAGACGGACACGCTCTCCGGCGCGGCAATCGAGATGCTCACTATCGCCACCACTGCGTCCCCACCCCGCAAAGACGCTGCGGAGTAACGCTTGTCGCCCGGTAGACCGTCCAGCTCGAGTCGGCCGTTCCCGACTGTCCAGGGGGGGACCGTGACGACCGCAGCGGCGGCCCGGACGGCACCCGACTCGGTCTCGATGACCACCCCGTCGTCGTGCAGCGTCAACCGGCGGGCGGGACAGGAGATCCGAACGTCCAGTCCAGCGGCCAGCTGCTCGGGAAGGCCGTCCCAGCCGGCGACGATGACCGCCTCACCGCCCAATGCCCCTGTGGCGCAGGCGATCTCGAGCATCTCCGGCACGTCGAAACCGACCGGGTCTGCGGCCCACTCCTGCCCGAGCCAGGCGACACCGATGCGGCGGGCGGCAGCTGGAAGGTCCGACAGCCAGCGGGCCGGCGATCCCAGAACGGGCGGACTCGCGGTGGTCAGCGTCGGCACGATCATCCAGGGCGGCAGACCGAGCCGGGCGAGTGCGAACAGCGGTAACGACCGGCCATCGAGCACACACCGAAAGTTGTTGTCGGAGAACGCCTTCAACCCGTGGTCGGCGTCGAAGTGCGGCCAGATCGGGTTCCGCCGGTCATGCATCACCTGAGCCCCGAGTTCCCAGACAGCACCGGCCGGCCCGCGAGGGCTGCGGATCCGGCCGCCGATTTGGGATCCGGCCTCCACCACGACGACCGAGCGTCCGGCGGCGGTCAGGGTCGCTGCAGCAGCAAGTCCGGCTGCGCCGGCCCCGATCACCACCACGTCAAGGTCGGGCAATCCGGTCATGTCGGCTCCTGCGCCATCTGGCGGCGGACCAGGCGGGCGAAGACTCCGGTCCGGTCGTCGACGAGTTCGGAATACGTGCCGATCTGCGCGACGGCGCCCTTGTCCAACACCACGATCCGGTCGGCGTGCTCGATGGTGGACAGTCGGTGGGCGATCACCAGGCGAGAAGCGTTGAGCCGCCGCGTGCTCTCGGTGATGATCCGCTGGGTCTGGTTGTCCAGGGCGCTGGTGGCCTCGTCGAAGAACAGGATGCGGGGAGAGGAGATCAGGGCCCTGGCGATCATCAAACGCTGCCGTTGACCACCGGACAGCGTGAGGCCGCCCTCCGGGATCATCGTGTTCATTCCCATCGGCATGGACCGGATGTCGGTGGCGATGCCGGCGAGTTCGGCGGCGCGCCAGGCATCGTCGACGCTGTGGGTGGTTCCGGCGATGATGTTGGTGGCAACGTCGCCGGCCAGCAGAGCGCCGTTCTGCAGGACGACCCCACACTGTCGGCGCAGTGCGGTGACGTCCAGACGACGGACATCTTGCCCGTCGAACAGGATCGAGCCGCTCTGCGCCTCCTCGAAGCCCAGCAGCAGGCGCAGGATGGTGCTCTTGCCGGAGCCGGTCGACCCGACGAGTGCCACGAACTCGCCCGGCCGGACATCGAAGCTGACACCGTCCAACACGGGTGGCCCGTCGCCGTAACGGAACGAGACGTTCTGCACCTCGATCCGGCCCTCCAGGTCACCGGGGACCGACATCTCCTCCCGCACTTCGGGTTTCTCGGTCAGGATGGGAACAAGCCCCTCCAGCATCGGGAGGACGGCGAGGGCCGCGACACCGGCGCTGCAGAACTGCACGAGCGCTCCGAGAACTTGGTTGAAGGCGGTGAAGAACGAAAGGAAGGCGGCCAGCCCGATACCCGAGTGAAAGGGGCCGCCGACGAGGGCGAAGATTCCCAACGTGCAGATGACGCTGAAGCCGGAATTGAACACCGTCACGCCGGCCTGGGCGCGTCGCACCGACAGCCCGTGCCGCAGGTTCTCGGTCAGGATCTGGGACCAGCGCGCGTACGCCCGACCCTCGGCGGCCGCCAGCCGCAGGGTCGAGAGGCCGGACAGCAGTTGATAACTGCTCGAGGCCAAACGTTGCTCCGAGCGGTACAGGTCACGCTGACGGCGGACCCCGCGGCGGGCCAGCAGGCCGGACACCGCCGCGCTGATCGCAACCATTCCCAGCGCTATCGCTCCGAGCGGAATGCTGAAGAAGAAGAGTGCGATCAAGTTGACGAACCCGGAGAGCAAGCCAAGAGCGGCGATCGTGGACACCGACGAGAGCGCTTCCCGCGCAGCGCTCACACCCAGCGCGACCGTGCCGAGTTCGGCGGCGGCGAACCGGGTGAAGAAATTGATCGGCAAGGACAGCAGCCGCGACCAGATCGCCGCCTGCAGGGTCAGGTCGAACTGTCCTTCCAGACGCAGAACCGCGGTGTTCTGCACGACGGTCAGCGCGGCCGTCACCAGCCCGCTGGCCATGATCAGCACGGCAGCACCGACCAGCAGGCTGCGCTGCGCCGCGGGTACCCAGGTGCCAAGGACGGTGCCGGTCAGCACCGGGACCAGCAGGCCCAACAGGGCAACCGCGAGGGCGACGCCCAGGAAACGCAGCATTTCGCGGCGCCCGCCGGTCATGCCAAAACGGAACAGGGACCGAACGCCCGAGATGTCGCGGGGGAGCGGGCGGTACATCATCACCGCCTCGATCCGGATGGTTCTGGCCAAGCCGGCCTCCATCCTGATCACTCCGCCTACGTCCGGATCGTGCGCGAGGTAGCCGCCCGGTACCGGCAGCAGGGCCAGCGCCCTGCCGTCCTGCCGCCGGAACCCGACCAGCGGTCCGCGGTCCTGGGTCCACCAGCGTCCGACCAGGCGGACTCCGCGGGTCGGTGCTCCGGCCCGTGCGGCGATCTGCTCGACGGCAGCACGGTCGCCGCCGGGCAGGTCCGGATCGGCGTCTTCCACCAGAGTCAGCCCGATCCGGCGGCCGACCACCTGGGCGCACCGCAACGCACGGTCGGGTCGAGCCCCGGTCGAAGGCACCGACTCACCGGCCGAAGAAGCGACCAACCGGTCGAAGTCCGCGGCCACCTGCGCATCGGACCTGCGCTCGTTGTCGCGGAGCGAATCGAGCTGACGGCTCTCCCTCTCCCGCTCCGCCTCGACCGCCCGGTCGACCGCATAGCCGAAACGGAAGGCGTTGAGCAGCAGTGCTTTCACCAACTCCCCGGTGCGCAGCAGTGCGGAGGTTGGTCGCGCGCGAAGCTCGGTGTCCGTGGTGGCGGTCAACCAGTCGAGCTCGGTGACGCAGACGCGGTCGCCGGTGGCGAAGGTGGCCGCCGATCCGGCGTCGCCGGCCGTCACGGAGCCCTCGACGATGTCCACCCACAGCACCCCGGCCACCGATCGGACCACCTGGTCTTCGGCCACCTGCAGCCGGCGGCAGGGCTCGAGCGGAGTGAACTCCCTGGGCGGCAACGTGTGTCGCATTGCTCGGGTGAGCGAATCCAGCGCAGTCTCGATCCCGGTCAGCACCTCTGCGCAGGCCTGCAGGATGTCGAGCTGATCGGTGGCG
>JBPCPG010000187.1:0-7017 GCA_050999445.1 Nakamurella sp.
GTGTCATCGACGGCGGAGATGTGGTCGGCGTCGAAGGCGTGACGTAACCCGAAGGTGTAGGCCAGGGCGCCCGCACCGGCGTAGACCAGGGTGCCGGCGCTGTCGGTGAGGTTGTGGAGCTTGGGTATCGAGTTGTAATGGATGAACAGACCCCAGCCCAGCACGTGCAGCGCGAGGATGAATCCGAACATTCCCACCAGGCGGGGGATCTCATCGCGGGTGAAACGGATCCGCTGGTGGTCGCTGACGGGCGTGGTTGCGGCGCTGGCTGCGTGCGGCAGTTCGGTCATCCATGCCTCGTCCTATAGTTGGGAGTTCTACGTGATGGCAGCCCACTGACCTTGCCTGCAACCTACGCACACAATAGCCACCTGCAACACTCTTGCATATACAGTCAGCACTGTTCGTCTTCACCCCCGATGTGACAGCAGCCCAAGACGATCAACCATTAGCGAACCGCGGGTGAGGACACAGGTGAGGTGCGCATGCCAGCAGCAGGTCCCCACGCCGGCGTCATGGACGTGATCGGCTTGCTCAAGGCGCAAGGGCTGCGGGCCACCTCCGCCCGGATCGCGTTGCTTCATAGCCTGGATGAACTGGGCTATGCCACCGCTGAGCAGTTGCACGCCGCTGTGGTGTCGCAGCTTTCAAGTGTGAGTCCCTCCACGGTGTACCGGACGTTGGAGTCACTGACCGAGCACCATCTGGTCCGACACGCACACCTGGTCGGAGCCGCTCCCAGCTACTACCTGGCGCGAGGGCCCGAGCACGCACATTTGGTCTGCAACCGCTGCGGAACCGTCGAAAACCTCTCCGGATCCATCCTTGAACATCTGATCGACGACCTTGCCAGCTCCGCCAAATTCGTGGTCAACACCTCCCACCTGAGCGTGGAAGGCCTCTGCGAGCGATGCCAACAACTCACGCCAACCCGCCCCGCCACGGCCATCCAGCCAGCAGGCGAGATGGAAGGTCGGCCCGGTCAGCCATAGCTGGTCGTGGACGTCTCCATCAGCCAATGACCGCAAACCCGACGTGAACAGCCGGCCGTGGTCACCCGGTGGTTGCGAGTCCGAGCCTTCGGCCCATGTCGAGGTGGATCTCGCCGTAGGGGTTGATGTTGGCCCAGAACAGCGGACTCAGCGCCCGGCGGTCCTCGGCGGTCATCTTGGCGGCCCAGGCGGGTTCGTCCAGGACGCTTTGCATCAGCATGGTGTTGACCAGCACCGCCGCCGATTGCAGCAGATGCAGGGCGAGCATCGAGGTTTCCTGATGCTCGCGGTCCTCGCCGGTGAGGTCGGAGTCCTTGCCGTAGAAGAAGAATCCGTTGCCGGAGTTCCAGTTCTCGACAACCTGCAAGCCTTGGTGAATCTCGTGCCGCAACGTCTCATCGGCCAGGTACTCGCAGAGGAAGACCGTTTTGACGGCCCGGCCGAGTTCCTGCAACGCCAGATACGCGGGATGTTTCGGGCCGCCGCGGGTGAACCGGCACAGCACCTGCTCGGCTTCGGCGGTACCCAGCCGCAGCGCGGTGGCGTACTCGACCAGCTGGTCGTACTGCTGCCCGATCAAGTCCCAGTTGATCGGCCGGGACAACACCGGACCCAGGTGCGCGTACCGGGAGTCGGCGTCGGCCTGGTAGAGCCGCTGCCGACCGATGCTTTTGAGCCTGGGCAGGAGCCGGAACCCCAGGAGGTAGGTGAACGCGAACCCGACGACCGATGCGCCGTGGGTGTCGACGTAGTTCTTCTCGATGTCGGCGTCGCCGAGCTGACTGAGCACCCCTTGGATCATCGCGGCGACTTCGGAGGACGAGCAGGACTTGAGCTGACTGTAGATGCAGACGCTCTTGCTCTCCACATGCCAGTAGATCATCACCCCTGGTCCGCCGTAACGGTTGTGCCACTCGGTCATCAGATTCGACTCCCACGATCCGAACTTCTTCGAATCCGACGCGCACGCGGTGCCGGCGCCCCACCAGGCCTCTTCGCGGCGAGCGAACGTCTCGCTGACCACCAGCGCGATCGCCGCCCGCAGGTTGTCGCGGGTCAGGAACATCCGGCGGATCCGCCGCAGGGCGGCCTCAGTCTCGCCATGATCACCGCCGTTGACCACGGCCCTGATCCCTAGGTTGGTGCCCAACGCGAACAGCACCAGCAACAGCCTGCGTTGCAGGTCCGCTTTCGCGATGTGCTCCCGGGTGGCGACGGAGGTGAAATGGGAGGTGAAGTCGACCAGCCAGTCCGTCTCCTTGAGCATGTCCAGCAGCGCGACGGTGCCCCACCGCTGGCTCACCTCCGCTTTCAGCGCGGCCAAGTTGGGTGGCTCGGCCAGTTTCGGCAGTTTCGGCACGGTGATCCACGAGGCACCGTTGCGCATACCGATCCGCACCCCACCCGTCGTGCTTTGGGCCACCGCCAGGTCCAGGCGTTCCAGCCCCGCGGTGAGTTTGCTCCGCAGATCGGCGACGAACTCGCTGGGGTCCTGCGGCTGTCCGAGGGCGGCGTAGTGCACGTCTCGGTTGTCCTCGTAGTCACCGGGCAGGTCGACATCGGGATCGCCGTGCCGGCGGGCACCTTCCACCCAGATTTCTCTTCGCCGCAGCGCATCCCGCAACGCCGACAGAACACACAGCTCGTACGGGATCCGGACGATACGGCCGGCGTCATCACCGATCGCCTCTCGCCACGCCGCCGGGACCACCCCGTCCAACGGGACCGTCTCGTCCTGGTCATAGACCTTGCCGCGGCCATCCCGGTCTGCGTACCGGCGAAGCAACACCAGGGCGTCCATCACCGGCCGATAGGTCACATTGTGACTACGAAACGTCAACGCCGCCAACAACTGCGGCAGCATCCGACGATAGTGATTGGTGTAAGAACCGGACAGTACCGTCCGCACCCGCGTCTGGAAGGCCTGCTGGTTGGCTTTGGCCTCACGCACCAGATCCCGCAGCGTCGCATCACCGACGACCGGGAACACCACCGATCGGACCGAGTCATCCGGACGCTCCAGCGCCGCCCCGGCCACCGCGAACAGCAACCCCTCCTTGCCCCGGACCCGACGCAGATCGGTCAGCAACTCGCCCTCGACCCGCCGCTCCGCCCGGGTGCTGATCTTCAACACCAGACTGTTGAGCAGATCCACCAGGCCATCGGTGATCTCGGCCTGCCGGGTCCAGCACAGCGCGGCCAGCAACGTCAGCCGCACCGGCACATCGGCGACGCGCAGATCCGACGGGTTCGCGCGCATCCCTCGCGCGGTCCACGCCGCGACCACCCGCTCACTCACCCCAGCGAACAATGCCGCCGGCAGACCCAACGCCTTGACCTGCGACAACTTGTCGACCTCGCCGAGTAACGTCTCCAAGCTCACCCGACCCGGATCGGCCTTGATCTGCGACAACAAACCTATTGGCGTTCCGGCAGCCGCCATGGTCATGGCCTCCAACCGGGCGCGACTGTCAGGAACGAGGCGCAACACCGTCTGGGCGCAGAAGTTCTGCTCGAAAGTAGCCATCGCCGACACCGCGATCCGGTCCAGCTGCCCGACCGTCGGGGGCTCCAACCGATCGAGCCGACACCGGGCCAGCAGTGCATCCTGCAACGACACTTCGCGCTGCTCGACCGGGCACACCTCGACCGTCAACCACGCCGCCAACTTGTCCTGATCGCCGATCGTGCACTCCCGGAAGTTGAACCGCTTCCGGATCTGCGCGCGGTGACCTTTGATGGCCCGACCCTGCCAGTCATAGCCTTCCCACGCCGAAGGCTCCACTCGAACCTGATGCGCTACGAAATCAACCGCAGCCACAGGCATTTCACTTGGTAACAGAGGGAAACGGGCCTCGATTCCGAAGAACTTCAACAACAGAGCGAAGCCGAGCCGGGTTACGCCGGACTTGTTGCCCAGCATCTGGACATCAGCAGGTAGCAGCGTCCACGACCCGACCAGATCCTCCGGATCCCACCCACGCCGCATCTGCAAACCATCCCAGGAACCCCACCGAACCGGAAGACCCATAACGCACTCACATCAGCCATACGGGCACCCGGAACCGGTCGATATCAGTTCTCGCCAGCATTCATCACATTGCGTTGCCAACCATTACCAAAAGCTACTTTGCCCCTCGTCGGGCGCTCCCGAGTCTTGGGCCAAGAAGGCGGTGACCATCTTCGTCCACGCCATCGGCTACGACACCTACGACGCCGGTGCGCTCGAGGATGGCGACACCAAAGCGGCGCCATCGCCTACCCGTACGGCGCCGATGTGTCATTCGAGCACCCGCAGTCGGCTGACGCCGAGCGTCTTGCGTCGCTGTTGCTGGCGCAGGCCAAACGCTCCCGCGAGGAGGTGACCGCGCGCAGGCAGCCCGTTCGGAACCCGCGCGGCGGCTTCGCGCGGGGAGAACATTTCACGCCACGCATCCCTATGGCGGTCACGGACTTCTTCGACCAGCATCCCGATCGATCAGCCGAGACCCAGCACTGATGAAGCAGGCATCAAGCGATGAATGGGCGACCGAGGCAACGAGAAGGCCGGGAGACGGTCCGGGGTCAGCCAGAGTTGTCGGCGCGACCAAGATCCACGTATGTGACGAATGCCTGCCTTCCGATCGGGCGCAGATGTCGCAATCTTTTGAAACTACTAGGATTGCTGCCGTCAGGGGAGGTTTTGACGATTGATGTCAACGTCCGTAAGCCGGATGATCTCTTCGCCGATCCTCAAGATTTCCCGTTTCATCCTCACTACGTAGACGATTTACCCGGGTCTAAAGGTCTTCGAGCGCACCATCTGGATGAAGGACCGAAGGACTCCGACCGAACATTTCTGGTTCTGCATTTGGAACCGACCTGGAGCTATCTGTAAGGAGATGATCCCCGTGATATTGCGAGTGGAGCACGAATTGTTACGCCCGACCTCTTCGGTTTCGGTCGGTCCGACAAGCCGGTGCAGCACTCGACCTACGCCCTTCATTTTCACCGGGACTTCCTTCTGCGACTCGTCGAGCGCGTCGCACTTCGTAATATCACGTTGGCTGTTCAGGATTGGGATGCCTCGCCTCGGTCGCTCGCGCATCGGCGCGACAGCGAATCGTGCGGGTCGGTGACAAGGTCTTCACTTCCTTCCCGTGATCGGGCTGACATAATTGCGCTCGACGGCATCTGGTCGTTCGCAGTCGTCACAAGTCAGGTTGTTGTAGCCGCTACCGCCGCTGAAGTGGTAGTTGCCCGAGCTCGGGTCGGAGTGTCGTCGCCGCATGTAATCGTCGCGCGCCTGTTCGTGTCACCACTCTCGCAGGCTGCAGTCAATGCGCTTCTGCCCGTTAGAAGGATTCCTGACTTCCAACGGGTGGAAACGCCCAACAGGTCGTCACCAGAGATGGCGGGGAATGCTATCCGAGAAAGTCGCCGAGGGCGTGACCGAGCGCGACGTCCCGGCGCACCAGCGCGGCGCAGCCACGGAAAGAATGATTATACCCACGACGTTCAAGCCGAACGTCAACACTCGGTCTCCCAATCGTCAGAACCAAGGGGCAGGTACGTCCAACGCCCTCATCCGCAGGTTTTCCTGGTGGCTCCGACTGGGCGGCCACAAGAGGTAGAGCTGACGGCGCGCTGCCGGACTGACAGGATGACCGGTATGGACATGACGCAGCTCGACAGGATCCGCTCTGGTCAAGGCTTCTTCGCAGCGTTGGATCAGAGCGGTGGCAGCACGCCGAAGGCGTTGGCCGACTATGGCATTGCTGAGAGCCGATACGCCTCCAACGAAGAGATGTTCGATCTCGTGCATACAATGCGCACCCGGGTGGTGACCAACCGTGCGTTCGCCAGCTCACGAATTCTGGCGACCATCCTGTTCGAGCAGACCATGGACCGGTCGATGCAGGGGGTCCCGACAGCGCAATACCTTTGGGAGGAAAAGCACATCGTCCCGTTCCTCAAGGTGGACAAGGGCCTCGCCGACGAGCACCACGGTGTTCAACTGATGAAGCCGATCGACGAGTTGGCGAAGTTGCTGGAGCAGGCCAGGGCACACGGGATTTTCGGCACCAAGATGCGGTCGGTGGTCAAGAACGCGGACAACGCGGGGGTGAGCGAGATCGTCGACCAGCAATTCGAATACGGCTTGCAGATCATCGCGGCCGGACTGGTTCCTATCCTGGAGCCGGAGGTGAGCATCGAATCCGGTCAGAAGGAGCAGGCGGAAGCGCTGCTGCGGGATGCGCTCCGTTCGCACCTCGAAAAGCTGCCAGCCGGCGCCACCATCATGTTGAAATTGACAATTCCGACACAGCCTGACTTCTACGCCGATCTCGCCGCCGATCCGCGGGTCCTCCGGTTGCTGGCTCTTTCCGGCGGTTACCACCGGCAGAAGGCGTGCGAGCTGCTGGCCAAGGATTCCGTCATGATTGCAAGCTTCTCGCGGGCATTGCTCCAGGACCTTTCCGACCAGCAATCCGACGAGGAATTCGACGCGCAATTGGAAGCCTCCGTCGCGGAAATCTTCGCTGCCTCTGTCAACAAGAAGCCGTAACTCGGCTGCACGCCTTCGGCTGGGCCCAACCGATGCATTCGACCGTCGGCGAACAGGTGCGCTCACCGGCAAGAGCTCATCCCCGGTGATGGATGTCTCCGGGCCACAACAGGCGGTCGAGCGTTCGTTCCGGCCGGTCGAGTCGGAGAGAATGAGCCATGTCCACAACAGGTTCTGAGTCCACGTCGGACAACGACGTTCCGGTCGACCCTGCCACCGCCGGTGTGGCCCGGTTGGAGGCACAGGTGGCCCGGCCCGAGCTGCACCTGGATCCACAGCGTCTTTTCACCGGCGCGGACGGCCACGCCGTTGTCCCGGCGTGGCGGCGATTGACCGCTGGAGAGAAGCGTGCTCCGGTGGCTCTGGCAACTGCCGCAGCGATCGCGCTGCAGGTGGCTCTGCCCGCCAGGCTGAACCTGAACTCTCGATTTCTGCTGCCCTCGATCGAGGTCGCATTGTTGGTGGCGGTGGTCTCGC
>JBPCPG010000268.1:0-5136 GCA_050999445.1 Nakamurella sp.
CTGACGGGCGGCTACTCTTCCATCGACGCCACGGCCAGAAGCGGTTCGTCCCGGTGTGTTTCGACGCCGGACCAAATCGCGGGAAACGCCTACTACTGCCCGGACGGCGACTCGATCGTCTGGGACTCGGCCGGGCTGGTACCGGTCCTGCTCGGGCACTACGGAGCTGCCGGACTCACGGCGGCGTTCGCGCACGAGTTCGGCCATGCCATCCAGGCCAGGATCGGTCCGACGGTGGCCGAACGCACCGCCCATCCGACGCAGTATCCAAGCCTTGTCATCGAGGCCCAGGGCGACTGTTTCGCGGGCGCCTTCCTGGCCTGGACCGTGTCGGGAGCGGCCGTCCATGTCCGATTGCCGCAGTCGTCGATGGTGCGAGCGGTAGCGCCGCTGCTCGATTTCCGGGATCCGATCGACACCGCGGCCAAGGATCCGTCGGCACATGGATTGAGCCTGGATCGCCTGTCCGCACTCCTGGCCGGTTTTCGCCGGGGCGCCCGCGCCTGCCACTCGATGACGGCCGGCACGCTGCCGCCAGCGACCCTGGGCCGAGCTTCGGTTTCGAACTCGTCGTCGACCTCGGCCGCCATGCCCCGCTTCGCCGGGGCGGCCGCTGTCGATGCGGCTGCCCGGGAGTCCGTTCGCGCTTTCGCAGCAGGTCTTCCCGGTACGGCCGCGGCCGACCTTCCGCAAACCCCGTTTCCGGCCGACGTGGCCGCGGCCCGCCCCTTCGGCCAATTCGCCCTGGCCGCCACCACAGCGCTGGCGACCGGCCACTCGATCACCGGCACCCCGGTCGGGGCCGCCTGCTTCACCGGAGCCTGGGCAGCCTCGGTGTTCGGCTCTGTGCCGTCTGGATCACTCGGGTCATGGGCGGGCGACGCCGACGAAGCGCTCGATCTGATCCGCGCCCGGCCCGGCGCCGATTTCGACGAACTGGCCGGGTACGCCGACGGCTTCGCCCGGGGCTGGTCCGCCTGTGCCGGTCGATAACCTGGCCATCGGCACCGGCTGAGGCGCAAATCTGGCGCCCGGAGGCCGGGTACAGCAAACCTAGTACAGCGCGGCTGCCAGTTTGCGTCGGGCCTGCTTGACCACTTCGTCGTCGGCAGCGAACAGGCCGAACAGCTCGATGAGATGTTCGCGGACCTTCGTCCGGTCATCGCCGGCCGTCCGCTTCACTGCGGCGATCAGGCGGTCGAAGGCGGCTTCCACCTCGCCGCCGGCAACGAGCAGATCGGCCGCGTCACACTCGAGTTGCAGGTTCTCCGGGGCGGCATCGGCCTTGCCGACCGAGTCCGGATCCAGGGCGTCGGTCCTGGCGAGAAAGCGAGTCTGGGCCATCGCTGCCGTCGCCCGTTCGTTGCTCGGCTCGGAGGCCAGGATTTGTTCCAGCTCAGCGATCGCCGTGCCGTAGTCCCCCGCCATCAGCGCGTCCTCCGCCGCGACGAATCGGACGTCCTCCGGTTCTTCGACTGCGGCCTGGTCCACTCCGGCAGCTTCTTCGGCGGCCCGGATGCCGGGCAGCCGATCGCGAAGCGCGTCGAGCAGACCAGTGATCCAGCTGCGAACGGCAACCTCGTCCGCCCCACCCGGATAGGCGTCGACCGGTTGCCCGGAGGCCACCGCGATGATCGTCGGGATCTGTTTGGCCTGAAAGGCCTGGGCGACCCTGGGGTTGGTGTCCACGTCGACCCTGGCCAGCACCCAGGCTCCGTGACCCTCGTCCGCTACCGCGTTCAAGGCGGCCGACATGGCTGCGGACAGCGTTGATCTCGCCGACCACAGGTCGAACACCACCGGTACCTCACTGGAAGCCTGAATCACCTCGCCGAAGGTTTCCTCGGTGACGTCCATCGAGTATTTGGATGGCGGTCCCTGCTGCGCTGCACCCGCCGCGGCCCCTGGCGCCACCGGGTTCTTCAGCGCGGACAGGTCGATGGCGCCGGCAAAGGAACTGGAGAGTGCGGCTTGCTGGCTGCGGTCCGGACGGGTCATTGGTCCATTTTCTCACGAGCTGCCACCTGAGTTCGCCGGTGCCGGCCGACCACCGGCGCGCGCATCGGCCAGGCGCGGTCGACCTCCGCGCAGGGCTTTCCCCTGGAGCGCAGGTACGCCTGCAGATGCACGGCCCAATCGAAGTGCCACCCGGTCTGCGCGCTGTGCATGGTGGCCGCGTCCGCCCTGCTGATCAATTCGTGCTCCGCGGCCAGCGCCCTGGCCACCGAGCACGCCGCAACCGCGTCGCCGAGGGCCGAATGAGCATCTCTGGCCTCCACGTCGTAGTGCTCGGCGGTGGCGCCGAGCGTCCTTTTCCCGCTTCGCCCCCGGTCCAGACCCCGATCGATCACCAGCGGGTCGATCACCCAGGCAGACGGCCACCAGGCACGACCGCCCAGCCGGGGCAGCCGGGCCCGTACCGCCTCCGCATCGAGAAGGGTCAGGTCGAAAGGGGCGTTGAACACCACCACCGGCAACCCGGCCCGCCAGGCCGACTCCAACTCGCCGATGATCTCCGCAACTGCGGTCTCCGCGGACCGTCCCTGCGCCCTGGCCTGCTCGGTCGTCACCCCGTGCACCGCCGCCGCCGGATCCGGGATGCGAACTCCGGGGTCGACCAGCCAGACCCGCGCGCGCTGAACCGCCCCGTCCGGACCGACGTGGACCACGGCCGCCGTCACGATGCGGTCGGTGCTGGTGTCGACCCCGGTTGTTTCCAGGTCGAACCCCACCAGAGTGCCGGCATGCCACGCGGGTCCCTGCGCAAACGGGTTCGGTGCAGAAGGGCTGCTGCTACTCATGTTCGGTGCTCATGTCCGGGGACGCTACCGGGCCACCCCGACAGCGGCGGCCGAGCAAGAAGCCTCGGCGCAGGCCTGGGGGGACGGGTCAGATCCTGGCCGGCTCCGTATAGGTGCCCCACAGCTCGCGCAGCACCCCGCAGATCTCCCCCAGCGTGGCCTCTGCCCTGGCTGCGGCCAGCATCGGGGGAATCAGGTTGCGCTCGCTCCTGGCGGTGGCAACCAGCTCGCCCAGCGCGCTGTCGACGCGGGCCTGGTCCCGCCCTGCCCGACGGGCGGCGAGCGCCGCGTTCTGCTCGACCTCGACCTGCCCGGAGATGCGCAGTATCTCCAGATCGTCGCCCAGACCGCCGGTGAGCACGTTGACCCCGACCATCTTCTTCCGGCCGTCCTCGACGGCCATGGCGTAGTCGAACGCCGCGTCGGCGATGGCGCCGGTGAAGTAGCCGTCCTCGATGCCGGCCAGTATTCCGCTGGTCATCACGCCGACCGGATGATTGCCCGAGGGCACCGCCGCGGTCGCCTGCTGTTGGATCGAGGCGAAGATGGCCTCGGCCTCGGCCTCGATCTTGTCGGTGAGGGCTTCGACGTACCAGCTGCCCCCCAACGGATCGGCCACGTTCGCCACCCCGCACTCCTGCATGATCACCTGTTGGGTGCGCAGGGCGATCTGCGCGGACTTCGCGCTCGGGAGGGCCAGCACCTCGTCGAGTGCGTTGGTGTGCAGGGAGTTCGTTCCGCCCAGGACGGCACCGAGTGCTTCGATCGCGGTTCGCACCACGTTGTTGTCCGGCTGCTGGGCAGTGAGCGAAACGCCTGCTGTCTGGGTGTGGAAGCGCAGCCATTGCGCGCGAGGATCGGTGGCGCCGAACACGTCTCGCATCCATTTCGCCCAGATCCGGCGCGCTGCCCGAAATTTCGCGATCTCCTCGAAGAAGTCGATGTGTGCGTCGAAGAAGAAGCTCAGACCGGGCGCGAACCGGTTCACGTCCAGCCCCCGAGAGCGGCCCAGTTCGACGTAGGCGAATCCGTCCGCCAAGGTGTAGGCGAGCTCTTGGGCGGCAGTGGAACCAGCCTCGCGGATGTGATATCCGGACACCGAAAGCGGTTTGTAGGCCGGGATCTCGGCGAGGCAGTACTCCATCAGGTCACCGATCAGACGCAGGTGGGGCTCCGGTGCGAAGATCCACTCCTTCTGCGCGATGTACTCCTTGAAGATGTCCGTCTGAAGCGTGCCGTCGAGCCGGTTCAGTGCCACCCCCTGACGCTCGGCCGCTACCAGATACATGCAGAAGATCGGCACCGCGGGGCCGGAGATGGTCATCGAAGTACTGACCGAACCCAGGTCGATGCCTTCGAAGAGCCGATCCATGTCCGATGCCGAATCGATGGCCACGCCGCAGTGGCCGACCTCGCCGACCGCTCGCGGATCGTCCGAATCGCGACCCATCAAAGTCGGCATGTCGAACGCGACGGACAGACCGCCGCCACCCTCGGCCAGGATCATCTTGTAGCGCTCGTTGGTGTCTGCCGCATTGCCGAACCCGGCGAACTGGCGAATGGTCCAGGGCTTGCCGCGGTAGCCGGTGGCATGCAGGCCGCGGGTGAAGGGGAACTCGCCCGGCCAGCCGATCCGCTCGAAGCCGGTGATGGAGTCCGCGTCGCCGGGACCGTAGACCGGTTGCACCTCGACGCCCGACAGGGTGCTGAAGTCGGCGTCCCGCACCCGGCCCGCCTCCTGCGCTGCGTCGAAACGATGCTGCCAGCGTGCTCGACCGGCCGCGACGTCCACATTCGCTTCCGGAAGAACCGTTGTCGATCCGTGCGTGCTGACCATGATGACCACCCTTCGACGCCGGGTCGCCCGGCAGACCCAAGGATATCCGACTGTCGGGGATCCGAGCATCTGGTGAACCGGCCGGGTACGGGCGCCGACCGGTGCTTGCTACCGTCGTCCGATGACGTCGAATGCCCCGGCCCGCGCACTGCCCTTCGATCCGATTGCGAAGGCAGCGCAGACCTGGGCCGAGCGCATTGGGCCGAACGGGGCGATGGCTGCGGTCACCAACATCATGCGGGTGCAGCAGATTCTGCAGGCCAGCGTCGACGAGGCCCTCAAGCCGCACGGGTTGACCTTCGCACGCTACGAGGCGCTGGTGCTGTTGTCGTTCTCCCGCCGCGGTTCGTTGCCGATGCGGATGATGGGTGAGCGGCTGCAACTTCATCCGACCTCGATCACCAACATCGTCGACCGGCTGGAAGCCGACCTACTGGCAAGGCGGTTGCCGCATCCCAGTGACCGCAGGACGACGCTGGTAGAACTCACCCAGGCCGG
>JBPCPG010000328.1:0-7965 GCA_050999445.1 Nakamurella sp.
GGCTGGGACAGTACGGCCGACAGCACCTGCATCTTCTTCGCACTGTCCTGCGGGCTTCCCCAGAGCACGGCCCGACCATCCCGCAGGTTCAGCGTGACCGTGTACGGCGATCGGGCGCTGACCGACCCGACGATCGCCCGGGTGGCGTGGTCGAACCCGGTGACCACTGACAGCGCAGCCAGTGTTGCCGGATCCTTGGGCCCCGGCGTGGCCAGTTCCAGCGTCAGCAAACCACCGGGCACCTGGCCCGCCGGCACCCGCAGATACGGCGTGCCGCCGGCGTCCAACAGCCAGAGTGCACCGTTCGCGCTGGTCAGAGCTGCGGGTACGCGTTGAATGACGCTGATCAGCAATCCGTTCGGCCACTGCCTGGTCACCGATGCGGATGCGATCTGCGGCACCGCCAGCACCCGGCTCCTGATCGCAGCGAGATCCAGGCCGATCAGCGGGGTTCCCGCGGGCACTCCGGCCGCGGACTGCACCGCCTTGCTCACGCCTGGCGTAACCGGGCCGCAAGATGCTTCCGGACGACAGCTCTGGGCCGCCACATCCATCTGCCGCAGTCCCAACACCGAGGTGCGGAAGACGACGTAACCACCTCCGCCCAACACCAGCAGCACCAGTCCGACGGCCAGCAGGTACGGCCACCGGCGGCGCGGAGGCCGCTGTGCGGGCGGGGTTCGTTCCCCATGTACCGGAGCCAGCGTCGTCATCGCTGTTCCAGCTGTTCGAGCAACTGCGGACCAAGCATGGTCACGTCGCCCGCGCCCATCGTGATGACCAGGTCACCGGGGCGAACGAGCCCGGCGACCGAGGACGGGACCGACGCCAGCGACGGCAGATAGTGCACCTGGCAGTCCGATCGATCTTCGGCGTCGATCGACCCGAGCAGACGTGAGGTGATCAGCTCCCCACTTGCACCGGGCACCGGATCCTCGCGTGCTCCGTAGATGTCGAGCACCACCACGACGTCCGCCGCGGACAGCGCCGCCGCGAACTCGGCGGCGAAATGTATGGTCCGGGAATAGAGGTGCGGCTGGAAGACCACGACCAGCCGACCAGGCCCCTGGGCCGCGGCCAACACCGAGCGAGCGGCGAGCAACTGCGCGGCCACTTCCGTCGGGTGATGGGCGTAATCGTCGTAGACCGAGACGCCGGCGGCTCGGCCCTTGTACTCGAAACGCCGGCGCACGCCGGTATAACCGGCCAAGCCGGCCACCATCGATTCGGCCGGCACCCCCAACGCCAGTGCGGCGGCCAGAGCGGCCACAGCGTTGGACAACATGTGCGCGCCCGGCACGGCGACCCGGACCAGCAGGTCGACCGGCGTCAGCGAATCGACGTGCGTCAGCGAGTCGACGTGGCTGGCTACCCGCACGGTCGCCGTGCTCCCGTGGCCGACCAGCCGATGGTCGACGATCTGCAGGTCCGCCCCTGCCCCGAACCCGTAGGTGAGGATGCGGGGGCTACCCGGCCTGCCGGCCACCCTGTTCCGCAACGCCCTGGTGCCGGCGTCGTCGATGCACAGCACCAGAAAGCCGCCAGGAGCGGTGCCGTCGACGAATTGATCGAAGACCGCCTCGTAAGCTGCTGCGGTGCCGTGATGGTCGAGGTGGTCCGGCTCGATATTGGTGATGATGGCGCCGTGCGGAGTGAACGCCAGGAACGAACCGTCGGATTCGTCGGCCTCGGCGACGAAAATGTCGCCGGTTCCGGCATGCGCCCCCGTTCCGGATTCGTTCAGCTCTCCGCCGATGGCGAACGACGGATCGAGCCCGGCGCTCTGCAGCGCGACCGTCAGCATCGAGGTCGTCGAGGTCTTGCCGTGGGTGCCTGCCACGCAGACGCTGCGATGACCGGCCATCAGAGCGGCCAGAGCGACCGCCCGTTGCACGACCGGAATGCCGCGCCGTCGAGCCTCCATCACCTCCGGGTTGGTGGACCGGATGGCCGTCGAGACGACCACCGCCGTCGGTCCGCCGGGAAGCAGATCCAGATTGCCGGCGTCATGCCCGACGGCGGTGATCACGCCGCGCTGGGACAGCCCGGTCAACACGTACGAACCTTTCGCATCCGAGCCCGACACGGAAAGACCACGAGCGGCCAGGATTCGTGCGATCGCGCTCATGCCGGCGCCGCCGATGCCGACCAGGTGAACTCTGGCCAATGAGCTACCGTCTGCCGTGCTCGGCGCTCTCTGTGTTCGGCTGGTCCGATCGGCGGTGGAGGTTCTCGCCTGCGGATCGGTCATCTGGTGCCTCTTCTTTTGCCGATGCGGCCCTTGAGTCGGCGTTGTCGCGACTCGCGGTCGGTCGCCAGCTCCAGCACGATCCGGGCGACGACTTCATCGGCACCGAGGGTGGAACTGCTGCCGGCGGCCCCCGACATCGCATCCAACGACGTCCTGTTCTTGACCAGGGGGACGATGCGGTCCAGGATCGTCCGTTCGTCGAGATCCCGCTCGTCGATCATCACCGCGGCGCCGGCCCGCACCGCAGGAGCGGCATTCAACCGCTGCTCACCATTGCCGAAGGCGAGCGGCACGTACACGACCGGAACCTTGAGCGCTCCGATCTCCGCCACCGTGATCGCGCCGGACCTGGCCACGATGAGGTCGGCCGCAGCGTAGGCAAGATCCATCCGGTCGAGATAAGGGACCGCGACGTACGGGGGCGCGCCATCCTCCGGCGGTGGCAACACGACCGGTTTGGCCCGGCCGTGCGAATGCAGCACACCGACTCCGGCCCGGCCGAGTTCGGTGGCTCTCTTGGCGAAGGCGTCGTTGAGCTTGACCGCGCCCAGCGAGCCACCGACCACCAGGACCGTCGGTGCGTCCGGATCGAGCCCGAAGTACTGCCTTGCCTCCGACCGCAGCGCGCCCAGGTCCAGGCCGGACAGCGAGCGTCGCACCGGATTGCCGACGACCGTGGCCTTCTCGAGGCCGGATCCTGGCACCGCGGCAAGAACGACGGCGCCCAGCCGGGCGCCGATCCTGTTGGCGATACCGGCTCTGGCGTTGGCCTCGTGCACCACCACCGGAAGCCGATGGACGAGCGACACGCGGGCAGCCAGATAAGCGGGCAGTGATACGTAGCCGCCGAAGCCGATCACTACGTCGATATCTTTGCGGCGCAGTACTTTTCTTGCTTCTCTCACCGTTGCGGCCAGGCGGCCGGGGATGCGGAGCAGCTCCAGGTCGGCCCTGCGACGGAACTTCACCTGGGGGATTAACTCCAGGTCGTAGCCGGCCGCGGGAACCAGGATCGTCTCCAGCCCGCCGGCGGTTCCCAGACAGGTGATCTGCACGTTGGGCGCCGCGGCGGCCAGTGCGTCTGCGACGGCCAGTGCCGGCTGGACATGGCCGGCACTGCCGCCACCGGCGATCAGTATTCTCGGGCCGGTCACCGCCGGGCCGTGCGATCGCGGCTGCTGCGGCGGTCGGCCGCTTCCGAGCCGTTCCTCACCCCTCGAGCCGGGGAACTGCCGCGGCGCGGATCAGCCGACGTCGAGCGACGAGCCGGGAAGCTTCCGCGGTCAGGATCAGCAGACGACGAGCGACCAGCAGGCCGTTGTTCGACGAAGGTGCGACCCCGTTCGGCTGTTCCCGCCCGCACTCCGGCCGAGCTCCGGGCAGATCGCACCGGCCGCGGCTTCGGTGGCTTCGGTCGCTTCGACGCCGAGCGCCCCGAGGGACCGAGACCGAGGAATCGCGCCATCCGTCCCGGGCCCTGCGAACGGAGCGCCGCGGCAGCCTGCGGTTCTCTCCTGGCGAAGTTGGCGAGCAGGCCGAACACGACCATGGTGATCACCAGGGACGTGCCGCCACGGGAGATCATCGGCAGCGGAATGCCGGTCACCGGCAGCAGACCGATGACGTACCCGATGTTGATCGCAGCCTGCCCAACGAGCCAGATGGTGGCTGCCGACGCGACGATCTTGATGAACGGATCGACGTTGCGCCTGGCGATGCGGAGGCCGGTGTAGGCGAGCAGGCCGAACAGGAGCAGGACCAGGCCGGCACCGATGAGTCCCAACTCCTCCCCGATGATGGCGAAGATGAAGTCGGAGTCGGCATTTGGCAGCCACCCGGTCTTGGAGATCGACTGCCCGAGGCCCGCACCGAAAACCCCGCCATGCCCGAGGCCGTAGAGACTCTGGTTGATCTGGTAGACAGCTTTTGCGGGAGCCGAGTCGGGATGCAGCCAGGCCACTATCCGAAGGCTCCGATACCCCGCAGAGGTGGCCAGGTAGGCGACCAGCGCGCCGGCCCCCCCGGTGAGAAGGGCGAACATCCACCACGGCGCGCCGCCGAACCACATCACGGCGATGAAGATCAGGCCGAGCGTCACGGTGGTACCCAGGTCAGGCTCCAGCATGATCAGCGCCACCATGATCACGAAGACGGGCAGGACCGGAATCAGCAGGGCGCGCATCGAACGCAGCGTGTTCCGCCTGGCCGCCAGAACGTGCCCCATCCAGATCAGCATCGCCAGCTTGCCGATCTCGCTGGGCTGGAAGTTGATCGGCCCCAGCATGATCCAACTCCTGGCGCCGTTGATCGGCCGGCTCACCAACACCACCGCCAGCATCAGCAGAGATATCGCAACGAACAGGAACGAGTAGGTCCGCAGAATTTTGACCGACAGCCTTGAGGCGAATACGAAACCGCCCAAGCCGATGACGGCGAACACCGCCTGGCTCTTGAACGTGGCGAAAGGCGACCCGCCGTTGGCGTGGAACGACGCGATCGAGGAGGCCGAGAGCACCATCAGCAGCCCGAACCCCAGCAACAGGAAGAAGATCGCCAGGATCAGGTGCCAGGACGTCATGGGGCGATCGAGCCAGTCCTTGCCGGCTCTTCGCAAGACCGGCAACGGCGAGAATGATCGGCGAGCAGGGCGGATTCCGGACCCGCCGGCACCAGAACCTGGCGACTGTCCTCCAGTGGCCGGACTGGGGGCCTGGTCGTGCGTCGGCAGGGTCGCCGTCACGAGTTCTGTTCCAGTGCCTGGACGGCCGCAGCGAACGCGTTTCCGCGAGCGGCGTAGGAGGAGAACATATCCAGCGATGCGGCTGCCGGTGCCAGGAGCACCACATCGCCCCGCCCAGCCATCTGCGTGGCCGTGGCCACCACCTCGGTCATGACTTCATGGTCGGTCCCCGGCAGCCGGATCCTGGGCACATTCGGTGCGTGTCGGGAAAGTGCCGCGTCGATCGTCGGCGCGTCGACTCCAATCAGCACGACGCCCACCAGTCGACCGGCCACCGCCTTCACCAGATCGTCGATGGACGCGCCCTTGAGCTGGCCGCCGGCAATCCAGACCACCCGGTCGTAACCAGCCAGCGAGGCGCCGGCCGCGTGGGGGTTCGTCGCCTTGGAGTCGTTCACGTACCGGACCCCGTGCAGCGCAGCGACTTCGACGTTGCGGTGGTTCCCAGGAGTGAAGGTCCGCAAGCCGGCCACAACTGCCGTCGCCGGCACGCCGACCGACAGCGCCAGCGCTGCTGCGGCCAGCGCGTTCGTGATGTTGTGGGTTCCAGCGGGCTTGATCTCCGCGGTTGCCAGCAACGCTCCGGAGCCGAATGCGTCGTCGTACAGGGAGCCGTTCTGCACACCAAGGGAACCGGCCGGTGGCGACCCGGCGGTGATCGGCACCTTCCTGGCAGCCGGTGAAGCCGCCAGCAATTCCGCCGCCCCCGGGTCGTCGACCACGGCCACGGCGACCTCGCCGGTCAGCGCCAGCGCCTTGTCCGCGGCGTAGGCCGCCATCGAACCTCCGTACCAGTCCAGGTGGTCTTCCACCACGTTGAGCACCAGACCCGCGCGAGGGCGGACCGAGGGCGCGTAGTGCAGCTGGAAGCTCGACAGCTCCGCCGCGATCCGGCTCTGCCGGGGCTGGGCCAGCACCGCGTCAAGGGCTGGCCAGCCGACGTTCCCGCAGGCCGTGACGATCTCCCCCGCTGCTCGCAGGATCGACTCCACCATGCCGATCGTCGTGGTCTTGCCGTTGGTCCCGGTCACCACCAACCAGTCCCGGGCATCGGTCCGTTCCTGGTCGGGCAGCACCCGGTCGGGGACGGCCCGGTCGAGTCGTCGATGATCCAGCCGCCAGGCCAACTCCACCTCACCGATCACTTCCACACCGGACGCGACCGCAGCTCCCAGCAGCGCGGTGGTCGGCCGGAAGCCGGGCGAGGTGACCAGCAGAGCGGTCCCCAGCGGCACAGCAGCCAGATCTGCCACGGCGGTCACCCGTCCGGAAAGGTCGTCCGGAAGTTGCGGCGCCGTCCGATCGGCCGTGACCAGGACGTCGCAGCCCAGATCGACCAGGTACCTGAGCACGGCGAGGCCGGAAACGCCACCGCCCGCTACCACCACCAGGTCGCCGGGCCGGGGCAGCTCAGCCACCGGCCCGGGAGAGCCAGTCGGCGTAGAACAACGCCGCACCCAGGGCCGCCGACATCGCTGCCAGCAACCAGAACCGGACCATCACGGTGGTCTCGGTCCAGCCACCGACCTCGAAATGATGGTGGAACGGGGCCATCTTGAAGATGCGCACCTTGCGGGTCTTGTAGACCACGATCTGCAGCACGACGGAGAGCATCTCCACGACGGCCAGTCCGCCGATCACCACCGTCAGCAGTTCGGTTCTGGACAGGATGGAGAGGCCCGCGATCAGACCGCCCAGCGCCAGCGCTCCCGAGTCGCCCATGAAGACCCGGGCCGGGTGCGCGTTCCACCAGAGGAAGCCGATGCAACCGCCCAACGCGGCGGCCGCCACCACCGCGATGTCCAGTGGGTCCCGGACGGAGAAGCACCCGGCCGCAAGCTGCCCGGAGCAGGCGTTGCGGAGCTGGTAGTACCCGATGAAGACGTAGGTTCCGAGCACCATCACCGAGGATCCGGCTGCCAGGCCGTCCAGTCCGTCGGTGAAATTGACCGCGTTGGACCAGCCGGCAATCACCAGGATGGCGAACAGGACGAAGCCGACGGCTCCGAAACCGAGAAACTGCAGATCCCGGGCATAGGACAGCTGCGTCGACGCCGGCGTCAGCCCGCTGTTGTTCCTGAACATCAGGGCCAACACCGCGAACGAAACGGCGATGAACGTCTGCCCGATCAGCTTGGCGCGCTTGTTCAGGCCGAGGCTTCGCTGCTTGCGGATCTTGATGTAGTCGTCGAGAACGCCGACCACTCCCAGTCCGGTGGTCAGGTAGAGCAGCAGCCACCCGGAGGCGGTCGGGCCGCCGTCACCGCCGAGCAGCTGGACGGCGATCGCGACCAGATATCCGGCCCACATGGCGATGATGATCGCCGTGCCGCCCATCGTCGGCGTACCCCGCTTCTTCAGGTGCGTCTGCGGGCCGTCGTCGCGAATCTCCTGGCCGAAACCCTGCCTCGAGAAGATCTTGATCAGGTAGGGGGTCAACAGTATCGAGACCACCAGCCCGACCAGGGCCGCGATCATGATCGACTTCAACTGCGCTCCTGCTCGTTGATCGGTTCGCTCCCGGTGGATTCGCTCGGCGGCTGACCGGGAACTCGCTCCACACGCCCCGGAGCAGGTCCACGGTCTCTCGTGTCGCCACGTTCCAGCAAGGCGGTCGCCACTCGATCCAACCCCACCGAGCGCGATGCTTTCACCAGCACCACATCACCGGGCTCCAGTTCGCGCTCGAGCACCGTGACCGCCTCGGTCACATCTGCGACGATCTCGCTCTCACCGCCCCATGAGCCTTCGAGGTGGGCGCCGAGGTGCAGAGCCCTGGCCGCCTGGCCGACCACGACGAGGCGATCGACACCGAGCCGAACCACCAGCCGACCGATCTCATCGTGCGATGCGCCGGAGAGCTCGCCGAGTTCGGCCATCTCGCCCAGGACCGCCCAGGTGCGCCGGTGCTCCCCGATGACGGCCAGCGCCTGCAGTGCGGCCTTCATCGATTCGGGGTTCGCGTTGTAGGAGT
>JBPCPG010000370.1:0-3468 GCA_050999445.1 Nakamurella sp.
TTTCGTGCGACGGTATCTTCAGCGCCGGTGTTGCCCGGGCGCGGGGCACGGTACGGTCGGAACAACGCATTGTCGGGGTGCGGCAATCCGCCGAACGCCCGGCGAAGGTCGGCGGTATTCCGCCAGCAGTGACCCTGGCCGACGAAGGGAGCGACGGGTGACCGAGCAGGAGCGCGAGCAGGCTCGTCAGAACGATGAGTACGACCCGGCCACTACATCGGTGTTCAGGGCTGTCACGGCGGGCGACCTGGAAAGGCCCGGAGAGCAGACGCTCACCGGGTTGGAGGCGCTGCGGCCGGGCACGGCACTATTGGTGGTGAAGCGCGGGCCGAACGCCGGGTCCCGATTCACTCTCGACAGGCCGCTGGTGAGCGCCGGTCGCCACCCCGAAAGCGATATCTTCCTCGACGACGTGACCGTTTCCCGCAGGCATGCCGAATTCCGGCAGCTGGCGAAGGGCTACGAAGTACGCGATGTCGGCTCACTGAACGGCACCCTGGTCAACAGGGAGCCGATCGAGACCAGCACGCTGGTCAATGGCGACGAGGTCCAGATCGGCAAGTTCCGGCTGGTCTTCCTCACCGCTGACACCGAGGCTCGGGGCGAGTCCGCGACCGGCGACCCTGGCGACAGCTCAAGACCGGCGGACGCTGCCGGTGCACAGGACGTGCACGGCCACCAAGCGTCATGACAGCGGCGGGGATGCCCGCCGGGCCCGCGCTCAGCATCGGCGCGGTTCTCGCCCGGCTGAAGCCTGATTTCCCGGACGTCACCATTTCCAAGCTTCGATTCCTGCAGAACGAAGGTCTGGTCGAACCCGAGCGCACTCCAGCGGGCTATCGGCAGTACTCGCCGGCCGACGTCGAGCGGATCCGCTATGTGTTGGCCGCCCAACGTGACCATTACCTGCCGCTGCGGGTGATCAAGGTTCAATTGGACGCCATTTCCAGGGGACTTGAACCGGCAACACCTGCGCCCCGGCTGCCGCGGTCGCTGGTATCCATGGACGGTCCGCAGGCCGCCGACTTCGTGTCAGCGGGCAACGTGCGGATGAGCCGGGTGGAGTTGCTGGCCGATTCCGGGCTCACCACCGATCAACTCCGCGAGCTGGAGGGTTTCGGGCTGATCGGCGCCGGCACCGGCGGCTGGTATGACGCCGACAGCGCCCTGGTCGCCAGGACGGCCGCCGAACTGATCGAAGCCGGCCTCGACCCGCGCCATCTGCGGCCGATGCGCACCGCCGCCGAACGAGAGTCGGCACTGGTCGCCCAGCTGGTGTCGGCGCAGGCACTCCAGAAGGACCCAGACGCCAGGGAAAGGGCGGATGCTGCGGCCGCGAACCTGGCCGCGGTGCTGCTCCGATTGCACTCGCTGCTCGTGCGCACCGGCTTGCGCCGGGAACTCGGGAGATAGCCGCGGCAGTCGCTGCTCTGGCCGCGTTCCGCGCGTGTACGGTCGAGATCGCGGTAACCGCAACGTGAGAACCCTGGGGAGCCCATGATCGAGATGCGCATCGTCGGCGTCCGCGTCGAGATGCCTTCCCAGCAGCCGATTCTCGTGCTCACCGAGAAGGACGGGCAGCGCAGTCTGCCCATCGTCATCGGGACGGTTGAGGCCACGGCCATCGCCATGCATCTGCAAGGAATGCGGCCGGCAAGGCCGCTGACCCACGACTTGCTCGGACAGGTGATTACCAGCCTCGGCAGAACCGTCGAGCAGGTCAGGGTGGTGGACTTCCGCGAGGGCACCTACTACGGGGAGCTGGCCTTCGACGACGGCACTTCGTTGTCGGCGCGACCGTCCGACGCGGTCGCACTCGCCGTCCGCGTCGAGTGCCCGGTGTTCGTCACCGAGGCGTTGTTGGACGAGGCGGGCATCGTGCTTGACGACAACGACCAGGACACCAGCGGGGAGGACGGCATCGACCTCGATCCGGACGAGGTGCGGGCGTTCAGAGAGTTCCTCGACTCGGTATCGCCGGAGGACTTCGGCCCCGAACATCCCGGACCCCGCCCGCCCGGCTGAACCGATGGGCTAAGCCTGCAGTTCAGGTTGAGGACACGCCGTTGCGAACATTGACCGGCGCTCTCGTGCGGCCTACCGTCGTTCAAGTCACCACTGTGTGATTCAACCGTGGTCATCGAGTTCTTGAACCAGCATTGACGCGGGAGCGTCATCGGCCGGCACGGCCACCATCGGACCAGGTCCTTGTGGACCGGCAGAAAGAGGCGGCGCGATGCGCGAGGCTGGTACATCCGGACAAGGCGCGCTGTTCCCCAACGACGCCGTCCCCAACGAGCACATCGGCTACCGCGGGCCAATAGCCTGTCAGGCCGCCGGAATCACCTACCGGCAACTGGACTATTGGGCCCGCACCACGCTCGTCGTCCCGACCGTGCGCAGCGCCACCGGCTCTGGATCACACCGGCTTTACTCGTTCAAGGACGTCCTGGTGCTGAAAGTGGTCAAACGGCTGCTGGATACCGGGGTTTCGCTGCAGAACATCAGGGTCGCCGTCGAGCACCTGCGGAAGCGCGGTGTCGATGATCTGGCCGGCGTCACCCTGTTCTCGGACGGCACAACCGTGTACGAGTGCACGTCGCCGGAAGAGATCGTGGACTTGCTACAGGGCGGGCAGGGAGTCTTCGGCATCGCCGTCAGCGGCACCATGTGAGAGATCACCGGCACCCTCGCGGAGTTCCCGGCCGAGCGCCTCGAAGGTGACGTCGTGGTCGCCGCGCCGCACGACGAGCTGTCGGCCCGGCGGCAGTCTCGCACCGCCGGCTGAGCCCTGCCCCTCCCTTCGCCATTTCTGGGCGCGAGGCGCATCGCGAGCTGCGAGCGGATAGTCCTTAGGCAGACTAATGAGCTAGACTAACGGAATGAATGCGGGCGAACTCGACGTCGAATCGGTCGCGCAGCTGCGCGCCTCGGTGTTCATTCTCGCCCGCCGGATGCGGAACCAGGTCTCCGGTGGCGAGCTGTCCGCCACCGAGTTCTCCACTCTGGGCCGAATTCGTCGTGACGGGCCACAAACGCCGGGCGAACTGGCCAGGTGCGAACACGTGAAGGCGCCATCGATGACCAGGGTGGTCGAGCGACTGGAGAAGGCTGCCTATCTGCGACGCGACGCCGATCCCAAAGATGGCAGGCGGCAGCTGATCTCCCTCACCGACGGCGGCCGGAAGTTCGTTGAGCAGACCCGGCAGCAGCGCAGCCGCTGGCTGTCCGCCCAGCTCGATCAGCTGACCGACGCCGAGAGGGCCGCCATCGAAGCCGCACTGCCGGCCCTGCACCGGTTAGCCGAGCTGCCGTGACGGCGCCGTCCCCGCAGTTGTCGCCGCCGGCGCCGCCGGCCAGGCAGAGCACTTTTGCCTCGCTCCGGGTGCGCAACTACCGGCCGTACTTCCTGGGCGGTCTGGTGTCCAACAACGGCACCTGGATGCAGCGGATCGCGCAGGACTGGCT
>JBPCPG010000388.1:0-2889 GCA_050999445.1 Nakamurella sp.
GGACGCGGCCATCCGGCGAGTGGAGTCGGGAACGCATTTCACCGTGGCGCCGGGCGGGGCACTGCGGGCCGAGCGGTACTTCCATCCCACGTTCGTGCCCACCAGGATTTCCGGCCAGGCGCAGGAAAAGGCGCTGTACCAGCGGATCGCAGATGTTCTGGACGACTCGGTCGGCGCACACATGCGGGCGGACGTCACGGTCGGTTCGTTCCTGTCCGGCGGAATCGACTCCACCGCGATCGCTGCACTGGCCAAGCGGTACAACCCGAATCTGATGACGTTCACCACCGGCTTCGATCGCGACGGCTTTTCGGAGATCGACGTGGCCGCGCAGAGTGCCGAGGCGATCGGCGTCCGCCACGTGATTCGGAAGGTGTCGGAGTCCGAACTCACCGACACCTTGCCGCTGATCGTCTGGTACCTGGACGAGCCGGTCGCCGATCCGGCGCTGGTTCCGTTGTACTTCGTCGCGAACGAGGCTCGTAAGCACGTCAAGGTGGTGTTGTCCGGCGAAGGTGCGGACGAGCTCTTCGGCGGATACAACATCTACCGGGAACCGGCGTCGTTGGCACCGATCACCGCGCTGCCGCAGTTGTTGCGAAGGGGCCTGGCCGCCGTCGGCAACTCACTGCCCGACGGGTTCAGAGGCAAAGACATGCTGCGCCGCGGCGCCATCGACCTCGAGCAGCGTTACTACGGCAACGCCCGGATCTTCCGCGAGGACCAGCTGCCACCGGTGCTGCGCACCTACTCCCCCGACCGGTCCTTGCGGGAGGTCACGGATCCCATCTACGCCAAGTCGGTGGGCTCGGACCCGATTTCCCGCATGCAGCACATCGACCTGTTCACCTGGCTCCGCGGTGACATCCTGGTGAAGGCCGACAAGATGACGATGGCCAACTCCCTGGAATTGCGGGTCCCATTCCTGGACCCCCGGGTTTTCGACGTCGCCAGAACCGTGCCGCCGGAATACCGGGTACAGGGCAAGGCCACGAAGGTGGCGCTTCGCCGGGCGATGGAGCTGATCGTTCCGCCACATGTGCTGAACCGGAAGAAGCTCGGGTTCCCCGTTCCGATCCGCCACTACCTGCGGGAAGGGTCGTACGACTGGGCGCGGAACATCCTCACCACAGCGCAGACCGATCAGTACCTCGACGCCGCCGCGATGGTGAAGATGTTGGACGCTCACCGGGCCGGCGAGGCCGACTACTCCCGGCCCATCTGGACCGTGCTGGTGTTCCAGCTCTGGCACGAGATCTTCGTGACCGGATCGATCACTCCGGCCGTTCCGGAGCCGACCTATCCGGTTGTCCTCTGAGCTACCGGAGGGCTCGACGACTACCTCACCGTTCGCCTCCAGGCCGAGTGACCGGCAGGCTCAGACCGTGACGAAGCCCATCGCATGGGAAATTTCGTCCGCCGACTCTGTGCCGTAGCAGTCGGCGAGCCTGACCATCGCGGAACCGGGATCGAAGGTGTACTCCTGGGTGCCGGTGGTTTCCAGCACCAAGGTCGCCAACAGCGATCCCAGCTGCGCCGACCGTTCGAAGGACAGGTTGCGGAAGCGGCCGGCAAGAAATCCCGATCGGAAAGCGTCCCCCACTCCGGTGGGATCGACCTTCGCCAACTCCGGAACCACCGGAACGTGCAGCCGGGATCCGTCGGATGCGACGATGTCGACGCCCTTGGAGCCCAGTGTCGTGACGCGGTGGCCGATGCGTTCCAGCAGCTGGCTCTCGGTCCAGCCGGTCTTGGAGAGCAACAGGCCCAGCTCGTAGTCGTTGGAGAACCACAGCTCAGCGCCCGCCGCCAGCTTCGCGACGTCTACGCCGTCCATCCGGGCCAGCTGCTGGGAGGGGTCGGCCGCGAAGGTGAACCCGCGCTCCCGGCATTCCTGGGCGTGGCGCACCATCGCGCTGGGATCGCCGGCACCGATCATCACCAGGTCGATGCCGGATCCGGCTGCAGCGACCGGACCGATCTCGATCTCCCTGGATCGGGCCATGGCGCCGGCATAGAACGAGCCGATCTGGTTCATCGCATCATCGGTCGTGCACACGAACCTGGCGGTCTGCACATCCTGGAAGACATGCACGAACGAGCAGTCGACGCCGTGGAGCTCGAGCCAGCTGGCGTAGTCGTCGAAATCCGCACCGACCGCGTCCAGCAGAATCGGGCGCACGCCGAGCAGTCCCATGCCGAAACAGATGTTGGCCGCGACACCGCCCCGACGCACCACCAGGTCGTCGACCAGGAACGAGAGCGACACCCGGTGCAACTGGTCGGGCAGCAACGAGTCGGTGAACTTACCCGGGAAATGCATCAGATGATCGGTGGCTATGGAGCCGGTGACGACTATCGGCACGAGGCCTCTTTCAGTTCTCGGGTTGCGGACCAGGGAAACCGGCGCCGTCGGACAACCGCGACCTTACCGGCATCCCGACGACCCGGACGAGCACCGGAAACCCGGACGAGTTCGCCCCTCGACGCGCCGACGGCCGTCACTTCACCAGAAGTGACGGCCGTCAGGGACTGCGGATTGTGCACCACCGGTGCGGCGCTGCCGAGGGACCCGGCGGGTGGCTAGCTGCGCGGCGACCGACCGTCGGCTGTGGCCGGCGGCGAGTAGGTCGCCGATGAGAATCCGGTGTTCCTCCGACAGATACCGCGGCGATACCGCGACTGGTTCTGCGTGGATCGACACGCCTGATCGTTGTTCAGTCCTTGGGCCATGAGCCGACGGTATTGCTCCCGCTCCGTGGTTAGGGCCCGCACTGTATTTAGGTGGGTGCGTTCGGGCGTGTCGCGGGGTGCATGCTGTAGTTCCAGTCTCCGTGGAACTCATGGCGGTGTAGTTGACTGCTTTCGAGTTCTCGGATCTGTTGGTCG
>JBPCPG010000002.1:0-3808 GCA_050999445.1 Nakamurella sp.
GTCTTGGGTATAGTGACCACCGCATGCGGGTGTAGTTCAGTGGCAGAACTTCAGCTTCCCAAGCTGATAGCGCGAGTTCGATTCTCGTCACCCGCTCCACCGATTGGCCCGGCCGCGCCGATGGCAGGGCCAGGCGACCAGGGCAATCACCTCGCCTTGGGCCCGCCTGGCTGCTCAGGCGCCGACGTCGTGCAGGTGATGCTCGACGTCGTGCAGGTAGTAGAAGGCAAGGGTTTCCATGGTGAAAACCGAACCGTTGCTCCGGCGTCCGGTCCTTGACCACTGCTGGTCCGACAGGCCGGTGAAGTTTCGGGCCGCCGCGGCTGCCGCCTCCACGATCTCCGGTGCAACCACGGCGGGCCGCGCCTTCCAGTACTCCTGCGAAAGGGCCGTCTCGTCCTGATCCCAGTTTGCGAATTCCGGATCGTTCTCGGTGAGGATCAACCGGGCCCGTTCGCCGAACATGCGGTGTACGTCCCTGACATGGCAGCCATATTCAAGTACCGACCACGTCTGCGGCGCCGGACGGTCCGTCGCGTCCTTTCGCGCCAGTGCGGACTGCCAACGCGGTGTGGCACCGAGCAGCCTGGCCGCAACGGACTCGCGCGCGATGCTCGCCGAGTCGTATCCGCATTCGGAACAGGACCGGTCCAGCACCCATGTCCAGTCCTTGTCGTCCGGTTCCGGGGCGTCAGGAGCTGCTGGATTCTGGGTCATCGCCTCAGCCTAATGACGGGCGTTCCAGCGCTTTGGAGGCACTCCATCCCACGATGGAACTCACCTGCGCCGCCACCACGGGACCGGTCGGCCGGGTGGTGCGGTACTGCGGATACTTTTCCGCCAGAGCATCGAGGAGCCGCTGGTGTCGGGTCCCGGAGGTGAGAATCTCGGCAACAGCGTCGACCCGTACCCACCACAGCAGCGACCAGTCGTCGGCGTACTCGTCCACCAGGAAGCTCACGTCCGGACACCGCGAAATATTCGCAAGCCGCCGCAGATTCGTTGTCGACTTGGGCTTGTGATCAACGGCGAAGGCGACAACGTCATCGGCCAGAACGAACGTGACGGGCACCAGGTGTGGCTGGCCGGCTTCGGTGACAGTTCCTAGTACAGCCACCCGTGCGACGCAGAACCGTTGCCGCGCACCCGCTCTGTCAAGCGAACTCACAACAGATCCCGTCCGCCGTCCGCCGTCCTAGATGTTTTTGTGCCGATGACGACGGTCGAATCGAAGTCCTCCGAGCCGGCCACCCGTGGCAGCAAACCGCTGTCGAGGACGAGCCGGACCGTATGCGGGCATTGTTGCTCGCTTGTTTCGATGAGTAGATGGCCTCCGGGTGCGAGCCAATGGCGGGCCTCCGCGATGACCCGGCGCTGAACGGCCAGCCCGTCGTTGCCATCGTCCAGTGCTACCGCCGGCTCGTAGATCCGAGCTTCGGGCGGCATCGTGGCGATGGCGGCGGTGGGCACATAAGGCGCATTCGCCAGCAGCACATCGATCCGGCCTCGCAACTCTTTCGGCAAAGGTTCATAAAGATCGCCCTGATACACGTGGCCGCCAACGGGCAGGACGTTCCGACGGGCGGAAACTACTGCTGTGGGCTCGATGTCGACTGAATGCAGATCGATATTCACCGCGTGGGCGACGGCCACGCCGATAGCACCCGAGCCGCAACACATATCAACCACCACGGGGTGATGCCCTGGGACAACCGCCTGCAGCACTGCGATTGCCTCGGCGACGACGAATTCGGTCCGACGGCGGGGCACGAAAACGCCGGGGTCCACCCTGATCCGCAGACCACAGAATTCCGCCCAACCCAGGAGGTGTTCCAGGGGGAACCCGGCAGCCCGGCGCACCACAAATGCCTCGAGCTCTTGGGCGGTGGGCGCCCCTGCCACCAGCAATTCCGCTTCGTCCTCGGCGAAAACACAGCCCGCTGCGCGCAGCCTGCCGGTGACTTCAGCAAGCACGACGGTTGACGGAACATCAGTCAAGACAAAGCCTTTCGACCAGAGAGCGAACGGCGAACGCGGAAACCGACCCTACGCTCCGCCGCGCCGAAAGTCAGGCTGTGATTCGGAGTTTCACGGACGCTGCCGGGCCCGATTCCGGTCCCGCGAGCAACAGCACATAGGAACCGGCCGGAAGCGAATCGGTTCGCGATGTCCCGCACCAGGGTCGCCGCCCGGAGACGGGTCGACCTGAACTTCGGAACAGGCGTAGAGCAGCTTCTCCCTGCTGTGCCTGCGCGTGCCCGGCGAGCGCGCCGCATGGCGCGCCTTCGATCGTCAACCGAGCCGCTCGGGCGAGAGTCATTCGGTACGAACGATTCTTGCCGGCCGCGAGGGTGGCCTGGAGGCCGTTGCCGACCTGGTAGGCCGGCATCGAAGAGAACTGCGGGCGAAAGCCGGTATCGAGCATCAGGGCCGGCCACTGGGCGAGAAGCGCCGCCGGGAATGCGCGCCGGTCGGCGGCCTGGTCGAGCTCAACATGATGAGCCACATACCCGTCGTCGCCCGTCCTCGCCACATCGAAAACGCACGCTGCAATGTCATCGGGATTCTCGATTCCCGGTACCGCACAATAGTTCCGCGCTGCCTCAGTGGCGGCAGAAGCGATCGCGACCGGCGGTCCCGGTGAGGACGAAGGGACTGGCAAATTGCTGAACAGGGATTCGCCCGGCTGTACTCGCCAGCTCTCGACGACCTGCGATACAGAGGTCGACGCCACCCCTGCTCTGCTCAGCAGATCATCGTCTCGAGGCCCCGACGCTCCGGGCGCAATGCCCGACGTGGCCGGTTGATCGGATGAGCTCGCGTCGGCACCGTCCGTGGTCGTGCCGAACACACCTGCTCCCGGCTGGTCGGCCGGAAATCGAGCGACGACGGTCAGACCCAGCGCGGAATCCGCGGCCATCGCGACGGTGGATCCATCCGGCCACATCACCACGGCGTCGATGGCCCCGGTCGCATCCGCCGGCCAGACTCCGATCTGAACCCCACCGGACAGCCCGATCTGCCGGAACGTTCCGCTGTGGGGTACTGAGACTGCATCCACGATGAGCTGGCCCGCGAGATCAAACTGGATCCGATGACCCGGCACACCGATGCCGACGGCGGTCACGGAACTGACGTCCGATTGATAGGGCATGGCCTCGAGTCGGATCTGGATTCGATGAGCGACATCACCGAAGCGCGCATGGAAGTCCCCGGACTCCGCGGTGGTCACGCGCCGGCCCGCACCGGTGATCAGGTGTGGGTCTCCGGTCATGCCCCCGGCGAAGGGCATGACGCTGGTCGCAAAATCCACCAGCCCGGGAAGATCGACCCCGGAGGCCGCCGATATCTGGCGCAGCGTGCCAACCGGTTGCTTGCTGGGCAGTCGCGCGCCGCCGGAATCGAACGCTCCCAGCCAGGAACCGTCTGGGCCGTACACATATCGCGGGCCGCTGACCGTCGTTGTCACCGCGGTATCGCCGTTCGCATCGATCCCCAGACAATGGCGCTGGGAACTCGACGATGCGCTCTTCCGCGTGGGGGCTGCCGCACACGCAACCATGGCCCCGTCGGGCCCGACCCAGCGGTAGCTTCCGTCCGGCCGCACTTCGGCCAGGTCACCGGACCTGGCGCTCTGCCAGCGCACCCAGCCTGGACCCTGGACCCGAATAGCGCTCTCCCCGCTGATCCCGTCCAGCCATCGAAGGGTGACGACGGCGGGGAACGCGGCAACCTGTACGGGTCCGCTGGTCACCGTCGGCGTGCTGGTTGGCTCCGGGAGGACCGTGGGCCCGGGAAGGGGTGGTGC
>JBPCPG010000015.1:0-2958 GCA_050999445.1 Nakamurella sp.
GATGGCGAACAAGAGTTGGGCGTCCGGTGCGTCGCGGTCGCCGTGCCCGGCGTCCGAGGCAGGTTGGCCCTGTCCGTCTCAGGACCATCCGGGCGGATGACGCCCGAAACCGTCGAGCGAGCAGTTCCCCTGCTGACCGCAACGAGCGCTGCGCTGGCCGCCGAACTCGGCTAGCCGTCCCGCCGGGCGCCGGCCGAATTCGGACCGGCGCCCTGCTTATTGCCCCTGACCAGCCCGGAAGTATTTGGGCGACCCATTGACTCCCAAATTATCTCGCTGTACGGTATCGCCATTCCGCTGAGCGGAATGATCGTGGACGGTGAATCATCGACCCCCGATCGTCGGCGACCTGGGTGATTCCCGGTCTGGGCAGCAAAGGAGCAGCCATGCCAGGAGTACGGAGAAGCAAGCCCGAGGTAAGTTCCGAGCCGGCAATTTACCGGCTGACGGGCCAACCGCAAGAGCGTCATCCCGTCGACGAGGTGCTTTCGCCGGTGAAAATGGTGGTGTACGGCCTGCAGCACGTGCTGAGCATGTATGCCGGCGTCGTCGCCGTCCCGTTCATCGTGGGCAGCGCTCTGGGGCTCTCCTTCTCGGACTTGTCCTATCTGCTGGCTGCCACCCTGCTGTTGTCCGGCCTGGCGACCCTGCTGCAGACACTCGGCTTCTGGCGCATCGGTGCCCGACTGCCCATCGTGCAGGGCACGTCCTTCGCCGCGGTCGGGTCCATGCTCGCCATCGGCAAGGCCAACGGAGGTGGAGTCGACGGGCTCCGCTCCATCTTCGGCGCCATCCTCGTCGCCGGCGTCGTCGGGTTCGCCGTCAGCGGGATCTTCAGCAAGATGTTGCGCTTCTTCCCACCCGTGGTCACCGGCTCGGTGATCACCATCATCGGCGTGTCCCTATTGCCGGTCGCCATCAACTGGGCCGCCGGTGGAGTCGGATCAAAGGATTTCGGATCCATCAGCAATATCTGCGTCGCCGGGATCACCCTGTTGATCATTCTGGTGATCTACCGGTTCCTGCCCGGCTTCTTCAACCGGATCGCGATCCTGGCCGGATTGGTCCTTGGAACCGTCGCCGCAGCATTCTTTGGCAAAGTGGATTTCAGCAAGGTATCGCAGGCAAAAACTTTCGCGGTGTCCACCCCTTTCCACTTCGGTGCGCCCACCTTTCACGTTGCGGCCATCATTTCCATGGTCATCGTCATGCTGGTCATCATGACCGAGACCACCGCCGACCTGCTGGCCATCGGCGTGGTCGTCGACCGGCCCGCCGATGAACGCCGGGTGGCCGACGGGCTGCGGGCCGACTGCCTGTCCACCGCGGTTTCCGGCGGACTGTTCAACGCTTTCCCCTGCAGCGCCTTCGCACAGAACGTCGGCCTGGTCGCCATCACCGGCATCCGGAGCCGCTTCGTCGTCGCAGTCAGCGGGCTGATCCTCGTCGTCCTCGGCCTGTTCCCGAAGATCGGCGCACTGGTCGCCGCCATGCCCATCGCCGTATTGGGCGGAGCCGGGCTCGCGTTGTTCGGAACCGTCGCGGCCAGTGGAATCCGCAGCCTGTCGGCCGTCAAGTATGAAGGCAACGCCAATCTGATCATCGTCGCCGTTGCCATCGGAATGGGTATCATCCCCATCGCCGTACCGACCTTCTACAACGCATTTCCGGAATGGTTCCAGACCATTTTCGACTCCGGTATCAGCGCCGCCGCCGTCACAGCGGTACTGCTCAACATCCTGTTCAACATCGCCGGCCGCAAGGATGCCGTGGCGCCGATCTTCGCCGAGGGACCGGCGATATCGGTCAGTCCCGGAGATCAACCTGACGAGCGTGACGGTCACTACAGTGCCGGCGATATTCCCGCACAGCAAACATCAACGTCCAGTTCGGACAACCGCACGAGGCACTGACGCCGACTGGTCGAGGCGCCTGCTGACTCTCGCCTCCAAGGTCAGCAGGCGCGTCGACCTACATTCCTACGGGCCGGCTGCATTGCTACGGGCCGGTCACTGCTGGACCGGCAAGACGCTGACCGTGCGCCCACACTCCGGCGACGTCGGCCGGGGTGGCCAGCGCAAACATCTTGGCCAGGGATTCGGGGATGTCGGCCGCGTGGTCCAGGTTGATCGCCAACGTGCTGCGCGCCGCCGGCCGCAGCCAGAGCGCATCGAAATCCTTGCCCACGCCGAAGTCGCCGACCCGGTCGTCCAGGCCGAGGATCCGGGCCCCCGCGCGGGTGGCCAGATACAGCAGATGCACCGGGGTCAGCGGTAGACCTTCGGCGCCGAGCAGCTGCTGCAGAAAATAGGCCTGCAGTGCCTCCTTGAGCAGGAACAGCCCGGTTCCGGCGCCGACATCAGAGCCGAGCGCCACTCCAACGCCGTGCTCGATGTGCCGTCGCAGTGGGAACAGTCCGCTGCCGAGCGCGGAATTGCTGGTCGGGCAGTGGGCGACGCCGGCGCCCGATTCCCCCATGAGTGCCAACTCCGCGTCGGTGGCGTGCACATTGTGCGCGAACACGCTGCGCGGCGTGACAAGCCCGTGGCGCGCGTAGGTATCCAGATAATTCCGCGAGCCAGGAAAGAGCTCGGCGACCGCCTGCACCTCGGCGCGGTTCTCGTTGAGGTGGGAGGTGAACCAGACATCATCACCCAGTAGCTCACCGCAGACGTCCAGCAGCGCGTCGGTGCTCGACAGCGAGAACCGGGGGGTGACGGCGTACCGCAACCGGCCGCGACCGTGCCACCGATCGATCAGGTCACGGCTCTGAGCCAGACCCGCTTCCGGAGAGCACAGCAGGTCCGGCCGCAGAATTCGATCGCTGACCACCAGACCGGTGGTGATATTGAGTCCCCGGTCCGCCGATTCGGCGAACAGCGCGTCCATGGCCGGCGCGAAATGCGAACCGAATACCAGCGCTGTTGTTGTGCCGCAGGACACCAGACCGTCCAAGAA
>JBPCPG010000031.1:0-14298 GCA_050999445.1 Nakamurella sp.
AACCCCTCCGGGAAAAGCCTCTCCCCGCCTACGTCGGACGCCACGTTCGTGGGGCGGGGGGGTGTCCGCACTTTCCGCCCCCCCGATTGCGTGCAACAAGGCCGGGCCGGTGTTCGATCAACTCGCCGTGATCGAGGACTCCTTGTGGGCCGCCTCTTTGCCAGATTTATCCGATTTCACAATCCAATACGGCTCTTCGGACGACGCTCTGAACTGCTGGCCGTCGAACGTGAAATCGTGCACCCTTCGCTCCATCGTGACACCGTGCGTTTTCCCCTGCGGGGTGTTCCAGGAAACTTTGTCACCCTTGCTGATCGTCATGGTGCCTCAGTTCCCCAATCGTCCAGCGGCCCAATCGTGCATGCTTGTCTATCAACCCGCAGCTACCGGGAGCCTTCACCGGAAACCTCCATCACCCCTCGATCCTTTTCCACCGGCGACATCGGCCGGCAGCCGCCGCACATGGGTGCGCACCGGTCATTCCCCACCGCGCAGTCGCAGCCGGAGCCCACTGGCTCTGGCCGCCGGACGGTCGATGGCAGCGCGCAATTCCGCCTCGGTTCCGACCAACCGCACGTGCTCCTGCGCACGGGTGAGCGCCGTGTACAACATCTCTCGGGTGCACAGGGCGGAATCCGCGGGCGGCAGTACCACTGTGACCCGGCGAAACTGGCTGCCCTGGCTACGATGCACCGTCATCGCGTGCACGGTCTGGATGTCGGCCAGTCGGCTGGGCGCATGATCGACGAGTTCAGCGCCGCGCGCGAAGACCGCTCGAGCCGGGCCGTCCTTGTCAGCCACGACGACGCCGACATCGCCGTTGTAAAGACCGAGCGCATAGTCGTTGACCGTGACCAGCAGTGGCCGGCCGATGTACCACTCGCCCTCGCGCGGGTCGCCCGGTATCTCCGCGAGCCACCGCTCGATCTTGCGGCTCCAGAAATCCACGCCGAACGGTCCGACCCGGTGTGCGCACAACACCCGATGTTCGTCGAGGTGATGCAGGGCGGTGACGGCATCGCCGTGCTTTGCCGCCTCGCGAATTGCGGTGGCCGCCCGGACCACGTCCTGCCGCACCTGCTCCTCGGTCGTCGCCAGGGACAGAGTATCGCCACCGTCCCGGAGCACCGCCAGAGCCGCGTCCGCATTCCCGTCCCGCACGGCCACAGCCAGTTCCGCGATCACGCCGTCGAATCGCCAGGTTCGACCCAGCACGACCACCCCGTGCCGGCCGCCGTCCCCGGCGCCCTGCACGATGGCCTCGTACGTGGTGGGCGGGATGTGCGACTGTGCCGGCGGCTCTGTGGGAGGCTCTGTCGGCGGCTCGGTGGGCGGTTGCGGTTGCGCTTGGGGCAGCGAACGGGCGGTGAGCCCGGCGACGAGGTCGGCCAGCACCGCGCCCGCCTCCACCGACGCAAGCTGATCCGGATCGCCCACCAGTACCAGCCGTGCATCCGGCCGGACCGCCTCCAGCAGCCGAGCCATCAAGGTCAAGGACAGCATGGAGGTTTCGTCGATCACCACGACGTCGTGCGGAAGTCGATTGTCCCGATCGTGCTTGAACCGGGTGCCCTCACCGGGACGAAAGCCCAGCAGGCGGTGCAACGTGGAAGCGGTCAGGGTGCCCAGCCGCTCTCGGTCCTGCTGGTCAAATTCGGCGGTGACGGTCTGCACGGCCTGCTGCAACCGGGCTGCGGCCTTACCGGTCGGAGCGGCGAGCGCGACCCGCAGGCCGGGCCCGTGCTGCTCGTGCAACACGGCCAGCAACCGGGCCACCGTGGTTGTCTTGCCGGTGCCGGGGCCACCACCGAGCACGGTGGTCCACCGCCGCGCGGCGACCTCCGCAGCCAGTCGCTGCCCCGAATCCCGCTCCGAGAAAAGCCGATCCAAGCTCTTGTGCAACAGGTCCGCATCAATCGACGGGGGCAGCTGCGTTTCCCGAGCCAGCAGGTCGGCGCGGACCTGATCCTCCTGCCGCCAGTAGCGGTCCAGGTACAGCAGCTCCAGATCCCAGCGCAGCGGACGGCCAGGTCCGACGAGCACGCTGGCTCGCACCTTCGTGGCCCAGGCAACCGGGTCCGGCCACGCAAGAGCCGGATCGATCTGGTGAACCTCGGTGAGGTCGACGCAGACCGAACCTTCTCGGATACCCCGCACGGTCAATGCCACGGCGAGCCGTACCTGCTCGTCCGGCTCGCCGGCCAGCTCGGCCAGTCGAGCAGCAACGTGCACGTCAGCCGCGCTCAGCACACCTGCCAGGTTGTATTCACGCAACAGACCCGTCGCGCCGAGAGCCACTGCGACGTCGTACGGATCTGGTTCCAGCACGGCTGCGATCATGTCGCACCCTGATCCAGCAGCTCGGAAAGTGCGGTTACCAGGGCGGCCGGTGGCTGCCAACCGAACACGCCGCACGGCTGGCCGTCGACGGTCGGATTGTCAACCCCAGACATGCCCCGGACGTACAGGTACAAGGCGCCGCCCAGATGAAGAGCCGGATCGTAGCCCGGCTGACGCCACCGTAGAAAGCGGTGCAGCGCAACGGAATACAGCAGCGCCTGCAGCGGATAGTCGGAGTGCGTCATTGCCTGCCGCAGAGCCCTCGGACGATAGTGCCAGGCGGACAAGGGTTCGGAGTCGTCACCGCCCAGCCAGTTCGTCTTGTAGTCGACGATCAGATATCGGGGCCCGGGCAACCGAAGCACCGCATCCAGGCTTCCGGTGAGGTAGCCGCGAAGCGACTGCCACGACATCTCCGGTGACGACAACCGATCGGCATAGCCGAGCATCGGGTCGGTCCGAAGCAGGTGTCGGCGCAGCAACGGCGCCAGCTCGCCCAGCGCAACGTCCACTCTCGGCCGATCCCCGCCGGCCAACGGCAGCTCGAAGTTCAGCTCCGTCAAACGATCCCGGGGTGCCACGTTCTGCAAGGCAAGGCCGCCGGCCACATCGCCGAGCGGAGTGAGGAGCACCGGCAGCAGCGCATCGGCGAGTTGATCCGCCGTCATCGCGCCGGCATGACGGCTCAATTGCTCGGCGCACCGATCGCCCAATTCAGCCCGCAGATCGGCAGCCTGCGGATCGGTGTTCTCCAGCACCGCGTGCACCAGAGTTCCGAACGACGTGCCCGCCGGCAGGCCGGCCATCGGGGACAACACCGTCCGCAGCGCAGCGTCTGCGTCGTCGGTGCCCGGCGGAAGCGCGTCCGGCATCTCCTCGTCATCCCGCTCGCCGGTTTCCGGCTCGCTCGCCACTCCCGCGGCCACCTGCTCGCCGGCTGCGGACAGCGCGCTGTAGGACGCGCGTCGCCAGGCAGTGTCCAGCCCGCGATCGAAACTACCTATTGCGTAATGGTTGTCCGACTGCACAGTTCCAGCGGGCGCAGATACGGCGCTGGGCTGCGAGACTTCGACGGTCGGACCACCCCTTGCCTGCAGGGCAACCAGCTTCGTCAAGGCCTCCTCGTCGCTGGGAAGCGGAGCAGTGTCGGCGACCTGGCCGGTGCCCACCGTGCGGCCGAACAAAATGCGGTGCAGACCGGAGTCGGGCGCATTGGTCGACGGCAGCCACCAGGTGACGGCTTGGGACTGCGCCCGAGTCAGCCCTACATAGAGCAGCCGAAGGGCTTCCCCGGCCTGTTCTCTCGCCGCCCGCTGTTCGCGTTCCTGCCGCCCGATCGACACCGGGCCGCCGACATCCAGGACCCGCCTTCCGTTCTCGTCGTGCAGTTGCAGAACCTTGGGGTCGCTGTTCACCCAGCGATCAGCGGCAAACGGCAGGTAGACGATCGGAAATTGAAGCCCCTTGCTCACGTGCAATGTGAGCACCTGTACCGCTGCGGCATCGCTGTCGAGCCGACGAATACGTTCGGTGCTCTGGTCGCCGGCCGACTCGGCCCGCCGTCGACGCAGCCATTCCACCAGCGCGGCCAGCCCGAGCCCTTCGTCGACCACAGCCGCCTGCAGGCCCTGGCCCAGATGACGAAGATCGGTCAGCCGGCGTTCCCCGTCCCGCTGGGCGAGCAACCGTCCGGGCAGCCGTTGCTCGGCGAAAACCAGCTCGAGAACTGCTGCTACGCCACGGGTCTGCAATAGGTCAGCCCAGTTGCGCAGCAGCGCACCCAGTTCGTCCGTTAGGTGCTCGCCGCCGAGGTCCAGATCGACGGCGGTGCGGCCGAGGAACGGTGTCAGCGCCGCGGCTCGCACCCGACCGGCGCGGTGCGGCTGCTCCAGCGCCTCCAGCAGCGTCAACCAATCGTTGCCCGCCTGCGTCGCATATACGCTGCCCGCGCCGGCCGTCACCGACGGAACCCCAGCCGCAGCAAGGGTTTCGCGAATGAGGGCAGCCTGCACGTGCGTATTCACTAGGACCGCGATGTCCCCGGCGACCAGCGGTCGGCCGTCGAACCGGGCGTCGGACCCGAGCAATGTGGCTATGTCCGAGGTGAGATCGGCCGCGATGTGCGGTCGTACCTGATCCATGTAGATCTTTCCGCGTGTCCCTTTTCCGAATTGTGCCCGGGTGGCGACCCGCAACCGCAGCGGCCCGGGCGATGGCGCACCGATCAGCCTGGAGCCGGGGTTTGCCGCCGTTACCGGCCGAACGACGATCTCCTCCTCGCCCAGTTGCGCACCGTCGAACAGCACCTGGAGCGCATCGACCAGAGGTGGATCACTGCGCCAATTCTGGCCGAGCGTCGCCTGGTAGTTGGCCGTTCGGGCAGCGGCCAGGTAGGTGTACACGTCGCCGCCGCGAAAGGCATAGATCGCTTGCTTGGGATCACCGATCAGAATCAGCGTGGCGACATCGGCGAAGGCGAGCCTCAGCACGTCCCATTGAACTGGGTCGGTGTCCTGGAATTCGTCGATCAGCACGATCTTCCAGCGCGCCCGCATCCGTAACCGGGCCGGGGCCTGCTCCGGCTTCAGGGCGTCGGCCAGCCGGCTCAACAGGTCGTCGTAGCCCAGCAGCCCCCGCTGCCGCTTGCGTCGATCAACCTCGGCCCGAACTGCGCTGGCGAATCGATACCGCAAGGCCGAAAGGGAATCCGCCGGCTCATCAGCAGGTTCCAACCGCGCGCCCGGATCGCCGACCGCCTGCCCACCGAGTTCAAGGGCCATGGTCCGGTCGATTCCCGGTGTGCTGGCTCCTGTTGCGCCGAACCGGCGCACGTAGAGATCATCGACCACCTCGACCACCAGATCGCTGAGATCTTCGACCAACGTGACACCCGGCTCGCTGTCGCCGGCAACACCGAGCCCGGCGAGCACCTGTTGGCAGAACTGATGAGTGGTGGCGATGGTCGCCGCGTCGAAGTCCGCCAGCGCACGGGTGAGCCGGTAGCGGCGTTCGGCGATCACCTCGTCGGTATCCGCAGCCAGCAGCGCTATCAGGTCGTTGTCGTTGCGACGCGCCACTTTCGGATCGGCCAGCGCCCGCTCGGCGGCGACGAGTTGCTCGCGGACCCGCTCCCGCAGTTCCTGACTCGCTGCCCTGCCGAACGTGACCACCAGCAGCTGATCGAGGGTGGCGACGCCTTCTGCCACATATCGGGTGACCAGCGCGCCGACGGTGTGCGTTTTGCCGGTGCCGGCGCTGGCCTCGAGAATCGTGGTGCCGGTGGGTAGCTCGTCCCGGATATCGAACGGTTTGGGCTCCAACAGGTTCGGTGCGGCCGCGTACAGCCCCGACCCCTGATGGTTCCCCGCCTCCGCGATCACAGCGACACCTGCCGTCGGTGCTGCAACAACGGACCCCAGAGCCGCAACGACAACTCACCCAACCGGCTCGGCTCACCGGCCCAACGCTCGTCCGTACCGGCGGGTTGCTCGAGCAGCAGATTCAGCGGCGCACCAGCCCCCCAGACCACGGTGTGCGGAGCGTCTGCGTCCTCACCGGGGAACTTTCCGCTGGTCCAGGCTCGCTTGGCTTGGAACAGCGCCTGATCCAGACCCTCCATCTTCGCCGAGGTCGTTGCGTATGCGACCGAAGTCTTGAGGGGCATTGGAAGTGGCTCCCGAAGACCTCGGTCGTACAGGTCGACCAGTTGTCGCAGGTAGGTACTGGCCTTGGCCTGGTCGAGCGGGCCGAAGGTCGCACTCCGCGGTCTCCCCGGCTCGCCGCGGCCGACGGCGATGGCGGTCCACTCCTGGCCAGGATGGGCAGCCGCCAACGCGAGTAGCGCAATCCATACCGAGAGCTGTGGCTTGGGGCCGAGTTTGCTGTAGCTCACCGAGACGACGGCCGTTCCATGCACTCCGGCTACGGTGCCGCGCAACTGGCGCTCGCCGTCCAGCGGTATCGAGACGTCGACGGTCCGGCGTTCCGGTGTCAGGACCGCGGCGGTGCGATCGACCAGCGGCCCGACCTCGCTCAGCACGTGGTCCAGGGTCGCCTGGCCGAGCGGACCGGGCGGCAGCACCCCGCGCCGCCATTCTGCCTGTCGACACGCCGCATCGTCGATGCCGGCCAATCGGTCCCGGAGCAACCGCTCACCGACGGCCCATTGCTGCAGGCTGTCCAACTCCACCGTCAAACTGTCCGAGGGCTCCTGCTCCTCGAAACGGGTTGCCACGTCGAGCCGTTGCCGCAGAAAGCCCCGGGCCGGATGAACCAGCAACGCGACGAGGTCGGCCAGGTCCACATCTTGCGACGGAAGCGCCGGCAGCGGCCCGGCCAGAAATGGCGGCGTCGCGGAGCGCGGGCCCGCTGCCGCCTGGGCGCCCTGCAGCGCCACCACGTCGTAGCTGAACGGCCCCGACCGGCCCAGCGCGCCCGGCGTGACGTTTCGGGCGTCATACGGCTGCAACGGGTGTCGAACCAGAATTTGCTCCCGAACGCTGGAACCACTTGCCGTTACGCCGGTCTCGTCCAGCGAGTCCATCAGCTCACCGAGTGGAACTGCCGGTGGCCGAATCGCGCCGGTCCGCTCGTCGGCGCCGGTGTAAGTGATCACGAGGTGTTCTGTCGCAGCAAGGATCGCGTCCAGCATCAACTGCCGATCCTCGCCGCGGGCATCGCGTTCACCGATCGCGGGGTTTCGAGCCAAGATGTCGTCCCCGTCGGGGCGCGGATTTCGGGGGTAGATCCCGTCGTCCAGGCCGAGCAGGCAGACCACCCGGTGCGGCACCGAGCGCATCGGGACCATGGTGCAGACGGTCAACGTGCCGGTGCGGAAATTCGCCCGTGTCGGACGGCCGCCGAGCCGACCCTTCAGCATGGCGCGAATATCCGCCAGGGCCAGCAGCGAAGTCGAGACCCGTTGTGCCGCAGCATCCGCGACATCGACGAATTCCCGTCGCACCTCCGCCTGCTGCCAGCTGTCGTCGACGCCCACCGCTGTCAAACTGTCCACCGCCGAGGTCAGGCAGTCCAGCCAGTGCCGCAGGGGGTGGGTGCCGGCCAACGCGTCCAGCGCCACCTGCAATCGATCGAGCATCTCGGCCAGGCGCCCGGCGAGTTCGACGTCACCGGAGCCGACGTCATCCAGCGGCAACGCGAGGCCGAGCCGGTTCTGGTCCTCGTCCGCCATCGCCACCCCGAGCAGGATGCGATCCAGCCCGGTACGCCAGGTGTTCTGCGGGAACCGTTGCAGGCCAAAAGGTCCCCGGTGCTCGGCATCAAGTCCCCATCGCACACCCGACTGCGCAACCCAGCGCGCCAACTGATCGAGATCGTCGTCGTCGAAACGGAAGCGGCGCCGCACCGGCGGCCAGGACGCGAGATCCAGCACCTCCGAGGCGCTGACCCGGCTGTCCGCCAGCGCCAGCAGCCTGGCGACCGTGGCGAGCAACGGGTTCGTCTGGGTCAGCGCTCGATCGGCGAGCCGGACGCGAAGCCGATGTCCCGGATGGGCTTTTCCCGCTGGTACGACGTCGGCGAGTCCGAAGGCCGCGGCGATCAGCGGCGCGTACACCTCGATGTCCGGGCACATGACGAGGACATCTCGCGGCTCCAGCGTCGGATCGTCGGCCAACAATCCGACGAGCACCTCGCGCAGTACATCGACCTGCCGGGCCGGGCCGTGACAAGCATGCACCTGCACGCTGTTGTCTGCATCCACTAGTTCCAGCCTCTGGGAACCCGGTGGTTGGTCGTCGCGGATGTTGTCCTGCAGTCGACTCAGCAGTGTGCGCGGCCGATCGGAGAGCGCATGCTGCTGGTCTGCATGCTCGACGGTGTTCAGAACCAGCTGCAATTCCCTCGAGTCGCGGCCGAGCGAGGCCAGCAACGGGTGCCGCGCTGCTGCGACGGTGGGGTCCTGCCGTCGGGTGGCGCCAGGTTGCTCGGCCTGCAATCGCTTCCACAGCGTGGGCGACGGGTGCGGCAGCCAGAGATGGACCTCTCGGTGCACGGCCAGGGCGCTGAGAAGCTCGAGTTGGCTATGTGGCAACCGGGTCGGCCCGAAGAGCGACAGCCGCTCCGGCAACCGCACGGCTTCCGGATTGCTCCTCAACTCGACGGCCGCAACCGCCCGCCGCTCGATCGGGTCGAGACCTCCGATCCGGTCGCGGACCAGCCGCCACAGCTGCGCTTGCCAGGCCAGATCATCCGGCAACGGCGCGCCGAAACCGTCGGTGTCCAGTCCCCGCGCCCAATCCGCGAGCAGCGCGGGTCTGTTGCCGGCATAGAGGTCGAACAGCCCGGCCAGCCGGCGAGCCACCGCATAGCGGCGGCCCTGGCGGGAGGCCTGTTCCTCCGCGGGAGCACCGACCCCGAGATGGCGGCCGAGGGTCTCGCACCACTTCTGGCCGCCGCACTCGTCGATCACCTCGAGCAGCGGCCACACCAGAGCGTCGGGCGCCCATGGATCGACGTGCCGCGCCGGCCCGTGGATGACCTCGTTGAGCAGAGCGGCCGGCGAAGGGAACCGCACGCCGGCGCAGATCCCGTCGTCGCGGCCATCCCGCCGCCCCAGCCGATGCGAGAGCTGCTGGGTGAGCCACCGTTCGACACCGCGCGCCGGCACCGCCACGACCTCCTCGGCGAACACGTCGGCCAGGGGCGTGGCGAGCAGCTCGGCGAGGGCGGTGGCGAGCACGTCCGACCGCTGGGCCCGGTGCAGCACAAGCGTCATCAGGTCCCCCCGCCGAATTCGTCCCCTTGATGCATACCCCTACCCTGTCAGACGTCACCGACAGCGTCACCGGGCTCTCCACACTGCTGCCCGCGATGTGTCCGTTCGGCAGCGTGGACGGTTCGTCGCCCTTCGACGGTGGCCGGCCCACCGGACAGCACGGCAGATGCGGGGTCAACCACGACTGTCGCCGCCGCACCGAAGGACCGCGGCGGTCGGTCGACCGGATGGTCAGAGCGAATACGCGCCGGCATCGAGGTCTTCGATCAGCGTCGGGCCAGTGGGCGTCCACCCGAAGAGCTCTTGGGTCACGGTGCTGGTCGCCGTCAGGTCCATGGCGAAGAAGGTACCTATCCACCCGAAGTGGTCTTGGACGTCGGCAGGCTTGATCGAGGTGACGGGCAGGTCGAACGCGCGGCCGATCGCTGCGGCGATGTCGCGAGTCGGAATGCCGCCTTCGGCGACGGCATGGAGCCGTGCGCCCGCCGCAGCATTCTCGAGCCCAAGCGCAACAAGGCGGCCGGCATCGGAGCGGTGAACCGCGGACCATTTGTTGCTCCCGTCCCCGGGGTAGCCGGAGACGCCTTTCCGGCGGGCGATTGCTGCGATCGCGGCGATGAAACCGTGGTCACCGGTTCCGTGCACGGTCGGTGCGAAGCGCAGGCTCACCGTCTGCACGCCTCGGTCGACGAACTCGAACGCGAGATTCTCGCTCCCGCCTCGTGGCGAGTCCGGGCCGTGGAACGGGGACGCGTCGTCCTCGGTGGCGGGCCTGTCCTGGGCGAGGGCGGCGACCCCTGACGCGAGCAGGAACCGGCGGTCACTGCCAACCAGTACGTCGCCGATGGTCTGGACTGCGGCCCGTTCGGCCGCATTCGAGGCGGCCGGGTTGGACCAGTCGTGCTTGTTCGCGAGATGAATGACCGCTCCTGCGGCCTCAGCGCCCGCGCGGAGGCTCGCGAGGTCGTCCAGATCTCCCCGCCGGACGCGGACACCCTTGGCTTCCAGGGCAGCGGCGGAAACGTCGGACCTGGCGAGCCCGGTCACTTCGTGGCCGGCGGCGAGCAGTTCGTCAACGGCGGCGGAGCCGATCCATCCGGAAGCTCCGGTCACAAAAACTCGCATTTCAGTTCTCCTTTGTTTCACCCCGGAGTGACTGATGTCAGCCACAGACATCATAGTACACGTCAATGACAGCAGCTGACATCACTACACTGAAAACCATGGTGCGTTGGGAGCCGGGTGCGCAGAGACGTCTTCAAGCGGCCGCGCTCGAGCTGTTCGCCGCCCGCGGCTTCGAACAGACCACGGCAGCGGAGATCGCGCAGGCCGTCGGTCTCACCGAGCGCACGTTCTTCCGCCACTTCAGCGACAAGCGCGAGGTCCTGTTCTACGGGCAGGACCAGTTCGTCCAGGTGTTCCTCGACGGCGTCGACGCCGCACCACCGGAGGCATCTCCACTCGCGGTCATCGCCTCTGCCCTGCAGGCTGCGGCTTCGTTCTTCCCGGACGAGCGCCGGCCGCTCTCCCGGACCCGACAATCGGTCATCGACCAGAACCCCGCACTGCAGGAACGCGAACTGCACAAACTCGCCGGCCTCGCCAGGACGGTCGCCGAGGCTCTACGCGGCCGGGGCGTGAGTGAACCCACCGCCACACTAGCCGCGGAATCCGGCGCCACCGTATTCGGAATCGCGTTCGCGCAATGGATTCGCGAGGGCGAGAAGCGATCCCTCGACGACATCACGGCGAACGTGCTCCTCGACCTGCAGAATTTAACAGCGGCGAGCGTGTTGCCGATGGCGTGAAGCACAGGATCTACCCGAGGGCGCGGCGGTCAACGGCCCGCTGACCGAGCCCACCACGGCCGATGCGGCGCCGGCACTGCCCCCGAAGCGATGATTGCCGCGGCGTCATCGACCATGCCGGACAACGACTACCGCCGGTTCCGGGCGAATTACTCCTGATCGACTGCACGACCGGCGCGACCGAATCGGCCGGACCAGTCATGGAGCAACTCGATCAATTCCGGCGGCCTCACCACTTCGAATTCGGCGTTCAACGAACCGACGGCCATGACCGGCCACTCCAGAGATCCGGCTTTCATCGTCATCCGGCATTTCTCCGGTTCGATTTCCTCGATCGTCGCCCACCGCCCGACCCGCGCTCGCGCCCTTTCGGCGGACATGGCGACGATCATCTCTACGTCGACCACCGAGCGCAGATCGCCGATTCCGTCTCGGACGAACGACGCTACATCCTGCGCAGGCAATTCCCGCCGACGAAATCGCGCGCCGGTGCGCCGAGGGCCAGTAAGCCGGTCCATTCGGAAGCTGCGCCAATCGTTTCGGTCATTGTCGTAGGCGACCAGGTACCAGCGACCGGTCAGCGACACCAGCCGCAGTGGCTCGACCAGCCGTTTCGTCCGGTTTCCAGCAGCGGACACGTAGTCGAATCGCACTCGCTCCACGTCCCGGCAGGCCAGCGCGACGGTGACCAACGTTTCCGGGTTCATTGGTGCACCCTGAGTTGTGGACCACCCCGAGATGTCGGTGGTGGAACGTAGCGCGTCGACCCGCGTGCGCAGTCGCGCCGGCATCACCTGCGATAACTTCGCCAGTGCCCGCAAGGACGACTCGGCGACTCCAGCAACAGATCCCAGCGAAGCTGTGTGCAGCGCAACAGCAAGGCCCACCGCCTCGTCGTCGTCCAGCAGCAATGGCGGCATCGCAGCACCGGCCTCGAGCTGATATCCACCGTCGACGCCGCGATTCGCGAGCACCGGATATCCGAGCGCGCGAAGCCGATCGATGTCCCGCCGGAGCGTGCGGACCGAGACCTCAAGGCTCGCAGCCAACTCGCCACCGGGCCAGTACCGATGGTTTTGTAGTAGCGACAGCAGGCGCAAGGTGCGAGAACTGGTGGTCGCCATATTTTCCAGTGTGGCAGCAATTCAGGACAGAAACTGGCACCTATCGGTTCTAGGCTCGCCGAGCAGGTTCGATTCAGCTCAACGAAAGGACGATTCCATGACGACAGTCACCGCCGCCGTCACCGGCGAGCGTGCAGATCTACTGGAGCTGCTCAGCGCTCGTCGCCGGTTCCTGCGCTTCGCCGCGCGGGATCTGACCGACGAGCAGGCAGCATCCGCCCCAACGGCCAGCGAGCTGTGCGTCGGGGGGCTGATCAAGCACGTCAGCCGAACCGAGGCAGCCTGGGTGCAGTTCATCCTCGGTGACGGGTCGTCGCTCGGCGGTGGAAAGGATTGGAGCGACTGGACCGAAGAGGACTGGGCCGCACGAACTGCGGAGTTCCAGTTGCTGCCGGGCGAGACCTTGGCCGGCGTGCTGGACGACTACGCGGACGTGGCGCGACGCACCGATGAACTGGTCGCCACTCTGCCGGATCTGAACGTTTCACAACCACTGCCGCAGGCGCCGTGGTTCCAACCGGGCGCCCGCCGATCCGCCCGCGCAGTTTTCCTGCACATCGCCTGCGAGACCGCCCAGCATGCCGGGCACGCCGACCTCATTCGCGAAACCATCGACGGCGCCAAATCCATGGGTTGACCGTCTCGCTCGGCCGAGGGCGCCGTCAACCGGTTGGGGTCGCGACGGTCCCGGTCGGCGCGGTGACCGGCGGGGCCACCTCGTACTTGCCATCGTCGTCTTTGACCGTCAAAATTACTGCCCGCGGGGAACCGGCGACCGTCAGCGTGCATGTGAAGGTCGTTCCGGTGATAACTGGTTGATAGGCAGGACAGCTGACGCCGGAAATCGCTGTCAGCCCATAGCCATCCGGTGGGTTATCGGTCAAAATCTTCGTGACCCTGTCTCGACCTTCCAATGGTCGAAGACCTTGCGACCCAGGATCGGTGAGGGGCGCGGGGCGGTCATCGCCGTCGCCGCGGCCGGAAGCTGCGCCGATCCGGCTGTTTCAGTTGCGCAACCGGACACCCCACCGGATATCAAGATTGCTGACGCGCACCATGCAATGGCCCACAGCCGCTTCATCCGGTGCCCCTCTTTTCGGCACGTCGGACGAACCGGACTCGACCCGTTTCGCATCCGTGTGGCTCATCTTTCATTCCCAGGATTGTGCTCCACATTCGTCGGCCGGACTGCATCAACTTCGACGTCGGCGGGCGCCGAGTCGGTAGCCGATTCCGGCGGCCAGCGACGCCAGGCCGGTCACCAACACCGCAAGACCCCACGTTCGCAGCGGGCCGAGGTAGATTCCCGCCGTTCGGGGCGCGGCCTCGTCGAGCGGCGTGTACGCCGTCCACCCGAACGATGTCTGCGAAGGAATAGGCTGCGGAGTCGCGGAAGTCAGCACCAGAACGACGCCGACCGCCATCAGCAGTGCTCCAGCGATGACGACCGCGTACCTCCGTGTTGCGGGACGCAAGGCGAAGGACTGGATGCTCATTCAGCTACTTTCTCATCGCCGGCCGGTCGAGTCGCCCACGGCTGCCATCTTTGCTCAGGGAGTGCTTTCAAGGTCCGACGAATGTGCGTTCGCTCGGTGCGGCTCATGTGGTGGCGGGTGTAGGAATTTGCTCCGTTTCCCCAATCGTTCCCCCAGATGCGCATGCTCGCATTCCTGCCTGCAACAGCTTCCACGAAGCAGCCGGCGGCCACGGCGAATACTTTCTCCTCCATCTGGTCGGCGAGACTTCCGACGTCTTCATCGCAGGCATCGCAACCGCAAGTGGGGAAGCTGAATTCACTCAGCAGCCCAGCGGCCACCCGCACACCTGGATAGGCAGTGAAGGCGAAAGCAACGGGTGCGCCGGTCGCTTGCCTCGGCTGAAACAGCACGGTCTCCACGATGTCAGCCGACCCGAAGAATCGATTCGTCATGGAGCCGGGGCCGCCGTCGGTGCGGTCGACGTCAAATTTCTGCGCGAGGTGGAATATCAATGCTCGGGCAACGGCGTGTAGCGGGCGAAATCGCTCCGGATGACGTACGACTGAGTACGAATCATCCGCCGGCGAGCCCGGTTCCCAGCGCGAACCATACGGAATGACACTGCCGTTCGGGTCCCGAAATATCAGCCGCGGGAGTTCCGGGCGGCGATAGGTGTTCATTCCCCAACGGTACGGCGTGACCTCCCGATCTCGCTCGACATTATTGTTTTCGCTCGGCTGGGTGATTCGCCCGGTCGGTGATACTGCTGGCTACACCCACAACCAAGGGGTGGCCGCCCTCAACAACTTGTA
>JBPCPG010000042.1:0-5778 GCA_050999445.1 Nakamurella sp.
TGGTGCCCGGCGGCCGTTTGCACAAGGGCGCGTAGCTCAGCGGAAGAGCTCCCGGTTTACACCCGGGCGGTCGGCGGTTCGAATCCGTCCGCGCCCACTGTTCTTGCAGTTGCCGTCGGGCATTCGCTCGATGTCCCCAAAGACAACTCGATGTCCCCAAAGACAATGCGCCGCGGCCGGCTCCCGATGGCATGATTCCCGCCGATGATTCCTCAGCGATGATTCCGCAGCGATGAGTCCGCAGTGATATTCCGCAACGAGACGACGAAATGCCCGAAGGAGCAAGTTCATGGCCAAGGCGGAACAGATCACCGGCCCGGAAGCCGGCCATGGCGAGGGCCCGGTCTGGTCCACAACCTGGGGCGGACTTTGTTTCGTGGACATGCTGGTCGGCGACGTTCTGAGCCTCGACCGTTCCAGCGGGTTTCTGACCCGTTGGCATGTCGGCAAGGTCGCCGCCGCTCTGCGGCCTCGAGGGCAAGCGGGCGCAGTTCTCGCCACGGAACGAAAATTCATGGTGTGCGAAGAGATCGGTGGCCAACTGGTCAGCCTCAGCGAGGTTTTCGATGATCCGAAGATCCGCTTCAACGACGGTGCGTGTGATCCGGCCGGGAACTTCCTGTGCGGAACGATGGCCTACGACGAGCACCCCGGCAGCGGAAACCTCTACCGGCTGGGCGCCGACCGCGCGGTGAGCACGGTGCTCACCGGAGTCACCATTTCGAACGGGCTCGACTGGACGGTGGACTCGTCCCGCGCCTACTACGTCGACACGCCCACCGGCCGGATCGACATGTTCGATTCCTACCTGACCGGCGAATTGGCCAATCGTCGACCGTTCGTCATCATCGAACCCGGCTTCGGTGCTCCGGACGGTCTGACAGTCGATGCCCAGGGCGGTGTCTGGACCGCGCTGTGGGGCGGCAGCGCCGTCCACCACTACTCCGCATCCGGTGAGTTGCAGGACGTCATCGACCTTCCCACCGCCAACGTGACCGCGTGCACCTTCGGCGGAGACAACCTCGACGAACTGTTCATCACCACCTCGCGCGAGGGAGCGGACCAACGGGACGCCGCCGCCGGTGCGCTGTTCCGTTACCTGCCAGGAGTCGAAGGAGTGCCGGCTCTGCCCTTCGCAGGCTGACCGACGGCCGGCCGCGGCAGCAGCGCCTGTCCGGCCTAAGAAGGTCCTGGCCGACCGCCCGGATGGAGTCGGCGCCTACCGCCGGTCACCGAGCACCAACGTGTCCGCTGCCCCGATATCGTCGGCGGCCCTGATAGCTCTGACGTGCCCGCGCGGCCCTGTTGATCCGAGCAGACTCTGTACATCGCGGGTCACGAACTGATCGTCTGCCAGGTCGAAGCGTTGGCGGCGCTGGTCTCGACAGCACCCAGAACCCGTTGCACCGCCAGCGCATCGGCAAACGACGGCGTGGGCTGGACGCCGGCGCCGATGGCCGTCACCAGATCGACTACCTGATGGGTGAAGCCGTGCTCATAACCCAGTCCGTGACCGGACGGCCACCAGTGGGAGATGTACGGGTGCTCGGGCTCGGTGACCAGAATGCGGCGGAAGCCTTGCGTGCCTGGCGCATCGGTTCCGTCGTAGAACTCCAGAGAGTTCATGTCCTCGAAGTCGAACGCGAGAGAACCCGATGAACCGTTCACCTCGAGGCGGAGTGCGTTCTTGCGGCCCAGCGCAAACCGACTGGCTTCGAAAACTCCGATCGGTCCGCCGTCGAAACGCGCGGTGAAAATGGCTGCATCGTCGACCGTGACGGACCCCTTGGCCACCTCCGGGCCGGCGTCGCCCTTCCCGCCCAGACCCGCACGCTCGCCGCTGATGGGCCGCTCGAGGACGAACGTTTCCATGATCGCCGAGACACCGGTGATCTGCTGGCCGGTGACGAATTGAGCGGCATCGACGATGTGTGCTCCGATGTCCCCGAGAGCGCCGGAGCCGGCTTTCGCCTTGTCCATTCGCCAGGTCAGGGGCGCGTTCTCGTCGGACAACCAGTCCTGCAGATACTGCGCTCGTAGCTGGCGGATCGAGCCCACCTTGCCGTCCTGGATCATTTGCTTGAACAGAGCAAGGGCTGGAGTGCGGCGGTAGGTGAATCCGCACATCGCCACTGCGCCGCCGACTGCTGCACGGTCCGCTGCGGCCGTCATCGCCTCGGCCTCGGCCACGGAGTTGGCCAGCGGTTTCTCGCACAGCACGTGTTTGCCCGCTTCGAGGGCGGCAATTGCGATCTCGGCGTGAGTGTCTCCTGGCGTGCAGATGTCGATCAGATCGATGTCGTCCCGCTCCACGAGCGCTCGCCAGTCCGTCTCGACCGAGTTCCACCCCATCTGGTCGGCCGCCGCTCGCACGGCAGTCGGGTTGCGGCCGGCGAGCGCGGTGAGCTCGGGAACGAGCGGGAGATCGAAGAAGCGGGCTGCCGTGCGCCAGGCGTGGGAGTGCACGGCCCCCATGAAGGCGTAGCCAACCATGCCGACCCGCAGCGATCCGGACGAGGACATCAAAACTCCTTTGCTCTGGCAAACATTCAGGGGCCTGGGGCCACTCGGTACTGCCCGGAACCCTAACGTCCGGACTCGGGTCCAGGCGTCCGTGGGGTTGACGACGCGGACAGGCGCGATGACCAAGGGGCGAAACAACTCGCCGATACAGCAGCGACGTCGCGGGCGATGGGTCAACCGGCGGGTAGACCAACAGCGGTGGGCGTTCTTCCACCGTCTCATTGAGTGGGAAACGTTTCCCATACTGTGAAAAAGCGCTTATGGTCGGTGCACAGCTCTCCGGCGAAACAAAGGTGCTTCATGGTCACTCCGCAATACACCCACGGTCATCACGATTCGGTGCTGCGTTCCCATCGATGGCGTACGGCAGCGAATTCGGCCCAGTACCTGTTGCCCTGGCTGGAGCCTGGGCAATCGTTGCTGGACATCGGCTGCGGCCCAGGCACCATCACCGTCGGATTCGCAGAATTGTTGGCACCGGGCAGGGTCTCGGGCATCGATCCGAGCAGTGACGTGATCGTCCAAGCCGCGGAGTTCGCTTCGTCGGCCGGCGTCACGAATATCGACTTCGGGGTGGATGACGTGTATTCGCTGTCGGCGGGGGACGGTTCGTACGACGTCGTCCATGCGCACCAGGTGTTGCAACATCTGACCGACCCCGTCCGAGCGCTCCGAGAGATGCGCCGGGTCTGTCGGCCGGGCGGACTGGTGGCGGCGCGCGACGCGGACTACGCGGCGATGGCCTGGTTCCCGCGACTGCCGGCACTGACTGACTGGATGACGCTGTATCAGGACGTCGCCAGGAGCAACGCCGCTGAACCCGACGGTGGCCGATTTCTGCGGCACTGGGCACATCAGGCCGGTTTTGCGGATGTCACTTCTTCGGCCTCGGTCTGGTGCTACTCCACAGCCGCCGAACGGGAGTGGTGGGGCGGGCTGTGGGCGGACCGCGTCGGCAACTCCGACTTCGCCGAACAGGCCCGGTGCCGCGGACTCGCCGATATCGACCGGTTGGCGCGGATCGCCGCCGGCTGGCGGGACTGGGCGGCGCATCCAGATGCCTGGTTTGCGGTGCTGCACGGCGAAATCCTCTGCCGTAGCTGATCACTCGTCCATGGCCCGGGTCGGACCGCCTCATGACGGGCGCGAACCGATCGGTCGGCGACCGGTACGGGGCGAGGGATGATCGGCAGTCGAACCGCCGGCCCTGGTCAGTGCGTTGTGGGCGGCGCGGCTGCGGGTCTGTGCATCGCGCAGCGTCTGCTGCGCCTGCTCGAGCAGTTCGCGTTGGAGCGCCATCTGCATGCTCAACTCGCCGAGGCGACGATCGATCGCCTGTACCGCTTGGGCCGCTCCGGCCGCGACGTCAGCCGCCGATGCTGCCTCCGCCCTGGCCGATTCCAGACGTCGGCGCTGCTCATCTTCGGCTCGTGCCCGCTCTGCGGCCTCTCTTTCGGCGTTCTTCTGCGCCGTCTTAGCCTTCTCGGCGGCCTCTCCGGCCGCCTTCTGGGCGGCCTTGCCGGCCGCCGTGTCGACCGCCTGCTGGGCTTTTCCGGGCGCAGTTGGCACAACCTTGCCGGCAGCACTGTCCCGGATCTCCGGCGAAGGTGCATCGGCCTGGGCATCGTTCCCGGATTGGTGGACCGCCGCCGCCCGGCGGCGGCCGATGTCCAACGGCAGGACTGTCGCCAGTTCGGGTAACGAGGTGGCCCCGAAGCCGTCCCATCGGGCCTGGGTCACCAGGGCGCCGGACAGCAGCATGTCTGCGATGTCCTCATCGGCCAGTGCCGCATTGAGGGTCGAGATGACCCCTTCCCGCACCGATGCCGACGGCGCCGGCTGGTCGGTGATATCGAATGCCAGCCGGGCCAGGTCGTTCACCAGCTGCCGCCGCCGGCCGGAGAGTTTTCGCAGTTCGGGACCATCGAGGGCCTTCTCGGCTTCCCGGAGCCGGCAACCCAGGACGAGCAGCTCGTCGATCTCTGTTCGGGCCACTCGCACCAGCCGGTTGACCGTATCCGCGGCCAGCGTAGGTTTTCGTAAGCCCAGAATGTGCGCAGCGGCTTCGGTGTCGCCCGCCTTCTTTGCTGCCGCAGCAAGGGTTTTGCGCCGTGCAGTGAACTCCGACATCGGATTCGAGTACAGCTCGTCAACGGCGGTGCGCAGCGAGAACGGACCGGTCACCGGCTCATCTTGTCGCACTTGCGCCCTGGGAAGCGGCGCAACGCACCCCAGGGGAATCGGGCATCAAGGGTGCCAACTGCGCCCTACTTGGTCCATCATGTTCAGATGCGCTCCATTTGGAAGGGTTCTCTCGTCTTCGGGCTGGTCAATGTGCCTGTGGCGGTGTACTCCGCGACGGAGGACCACGACATCCGATTTCATCAGGTGCACGAGAAGGACGGTGGGCGGATCAGGTATCAGCGGACCTGCGAGGTCTGCGGTGAGGTGGTTGCCTTCGGCGACATCGCCAAGTCGTACGAATCCGACGACGGTCGGACGGCGATCATCACCGACGAGGACCTGAAGACACTGCCGACCAACTCCGAGCGCGAGATCGACCTGCTGTCCTTCGTTCCCGCCGACCAGATCGATCCGGTGCTCTACGACTCGAGCTACCTCCTCGAGCCGGCCTCCAAGTCGGCGAAGGCCTATGTCCTCCTGCGCGACACGCTGGCCGAGAACGATCGGGTCGCGATCGTCCACTTCGCCCTTCGGCAGAAGACCCGTCTCGCAGCGCTGCGAGTCCGTGGCGATGTGTTGGTGATTCAGACCCTGCGCTGGCCGGACGAGGTGCGGGAGGCGGACTTTCAATCACTGAGTACCGAAGTTGCGCTGTCGCCTGCGGAGAAGCAGATGGCTGCTCTCCTGGTGGACTCCTACGCAGACGATTTCCACCCGGAGCAGCACTCCGACTCCTATCGGGAGGAACTGCAGCAGATGATCGACTCCAAACTCGAAGGCGAGCAGGCGTTTCCGGAGGTGTCGGCAGCCGATGGTGAAGACGCTGAAGTTCTCGACCTGCTCGCTGCCCTGCAGCGCAGCGTGCAGCGCAACCAGGCCAAGCAGGAGTCGGCGGATTCCGACGGCGAGGCCGCCGACAAGCCGGCCGTCGAGCGTCCGAAGCGCACCAGGACCAAGAAGACCGGCACGGTGGCGCAGGAGGAGAAGCCGAAAGCCCAACCTCGCACTCGGTCGAACCTGGCAAAGGCGAGCAAAACCGCCTGATCTGTCGCACTGTCCGCCGCGATCGGT
>JBPCPG010000121.1:0-4689 GCA_050999445.1 Nakamurella sp.
CGGCCCGATTGCGTTGAGCTACAACGTGACCGGCGTCGACAAGCTCGTCCTCACCCCGCAGCTCCTGGTCGGCATCTTCGGCGGCAAGATCACCAACTGGAACGACGCGGCCATCGCGAAGGTCAACCCCGGCGTGAAACTGCCGGACCTGGCGATCGCGACCGTGCACCGCTCCGAAAGCTCCGGCACGACGGACAACTTCACCAAGTACCTCACCGCCGCGGGCGGCTGGAGCTTCACCGGTGGCAAGTCGTGGACGGCTCCGGGTGGCACCGGCGCGCAGGGTAGCGACGGCGTCGCCAAGGCCATCGGTTCCACAACCGGCGCCATCGGCTACGTCGAGTGGGGCTTCGCCCAGACGAACAAGCTGGCCGTGGCTCAGATCGACAACGGTGGCGGCGCTGTCGCGTTGACCGCCGAAACCGCAGGCAAGGCCGTTGCGGCCGCCAAGGTCGTCGGTACCGGCAAGGATCTTTCACTCAAGCTCGACTACGCGACCAAGGCGGCCGGGGCCTACCCAGTCATCCTGGTGACCTACGAGGCTGTGTGCTCCGCGGGCAATGGTGACAAGGCCGCGTTGCTGAAGTCGTTCCTCGGCTACACCTCCACTGACGGCCAGACTTCTCTGACCACCATCGGTGCAGCTCCGCTGCCAACGGAAATCCAGACCAAGGTCGTCGGCGCGGTCAAGGCACTTTCCTGATCGGGTCCAGCCGTCGTCAGCGCTGAGTTCTTTCAGACATCTTCCCCGCCCGCCTCGCGGAAGTTCGCCGCGAGGCGGGCTTGGCCCGTTCATCGACTTCAGCGATCATTCACCCATGAGGTACGCGCGGCTCTTGCGCCGCAGTGAGGGAACATGTCCAATCAGGCAGGTGGGAGACCGGTGACCGACGATTCGGACGCCCTTGCAGGAAGCAGCGACCCCGCCGCAGAATCCGGCTCGGACGCGCAGGCCGACCTGCTGCGGACCGCGCAGGACCGCGGTACCGCGGCGACCGACGCGGCCAGGAAGCGGTTGGGCGGTTTGGCGCGAACCAATTCGTCGATCCACGCGACGCCGCGGCCAGGGGTCCAGGTGGGCTCAGCTGGCCAGAACATCAGCGGCCGGGCGGTCCGCCGCGGTGATCAGATCTTCCGGGGAATGGCTGCCGGGTCCGGTGGATTCCTCCTGGTCGTGATGGCTGCAATTGCCGCATTTCTCATCTGGAAGGCGGTTCCTGCCTTTACCGGAGTGAACAACGGAAACATCTTCACGACGCAGAGTTGGCAGTTCCCTTCCGACAGCCCCACCGACGTTCCGACGTTCGGCGTCGCAGCCCTGCTGTTCGGAACCGTCGTCTCGGCCGTCATCGCCATGATCATCGGGGTTCCGGTGGCCATCGGAATCGCCCTCTTCATCTCGCACTACGCCCGCCGCCGGCTCGCGACAGCCCTGGGCGGCGTGGTCGATCTCCTGGCCGCCGTTCCGTCGCTGATCTTCGGCATGTGGGGCCTGTACTTCCTGGTCCCCTCGACCCGTGGCTTCCAGAGTTGGCTCAGCGAGTATTTCGGTTGGCTGCCGTTTCTGCACAACCGCACCGCGACGCAGACCAGCCAGTTCGGGCAGAGCCTCCTCATCGCCGGTGTCGTGCTGGCGATCATGATCGTTCCTACGGTTTCGGCAGTCTCCCGCGAGGTGTTCCTCCAGGTTCCGAAGGACACGCAGGACGCAGCCTGGGCGCTGGGTGCCACGAAGTGGGAAATGGTCCGCACTGCCGTACTGCCATTCGGCCGAGCAGGCATGATCTCGGCCGCAATGCTGGGGCTGGGTCGAGCGCTGGGTGAGACCATCGCGGTGGCGCTGGTCCTCAACTCCGGATTCACGATCAATACGCACATCACCGAGCCGGGCGGCGACACGCTGGCTTCGACGATCGCCCTGAAATTCGGCGAAGCCGCATCGAACAATCTCGGCATCCCGGCCCTGATCGCTGCGGGCCTTTTCCTGTTCGCCATCACGTTGGTCGTGAACTCGATCGCCCGCCTGGTGATCGCCCGGAAGAAGGAGTTCTCGGCATGAGCAAACGCGCCCGGTTCGTCAGCGACATGTCCGCGCGGGCAGCGGCGCCGGCCACGGTAGGGGAAATCCGGTGCTCCGGATGACCACGATCGTACGACCGGCAACCAGAGCCACACCGTCCGCGCTCGTGGGGGCCCGATTGCCGAAGTGGGCCCCGGCGTTGGCGGGCGCAGCCGGGGTTGTTCTGGCCCTGGCCGCCAAGGCGGGCCTGGGGTGGACCGGCTGGTTGACGGCGTTCTTCTCCGCCGCGGTGCTGTTCGTCGTGCTGCTCACCACCTGGTCGTTCGCCGTGGAAGGCAGGCGTCGCGCCAAGGATCGGCTGGCCTCGACGCTGGTGTATGCGAGTTTCGTGGCTGCCCTGGTACCGCTGATCCTGATTCTGAGCTACATCGTCGTGAAGGGGCTGCCGGCGTTCAACATCCACTTCTTCACCCATTCGATGAGTGGCGTGACCGCGGCAGATCCGGGCGGTGGCGTGTACGCCGCACTCCTGGGCACGTTGGAACAGGTGGGCTTGGCCGCAGTTCTCGCGCTGCCTCTCGGGCTGTTCACTGCCGTCTACCTGGTCGAGTACGGCAAGGGTCTGTTCGCCCGCCTGGTCACCTTTTTCGTCGACGTGATGACGGGTGTTCCGTCCATCGTCGCGGGTCTTTTCGTCTACACCTTTCTGCTGCTCGGCTCGGACGTCCGACCTTTCGGCGCAGCCGGTTCCATTGCGTTGGCCATTCTGATGCTTCCGGTTGTGGTCCGATCGTCCGAGGAAATGCTGAAGCTGGTGCCCCGCGACCTGCGCGAGGCGAGCTACGCCCTCGGCGTCTCGAGATGGCGAACCATCGTGAAGATCGTGATCCCCACCGCGATGTCCGGCCTGATCACCTCCGCGCTGTTGGCCGTCGCCAGAGTCGCCGGCGAGACGGCGCCGCTCATCCTGTTGGTGGGTTACGCCGACCGGATCAACAGAAGCCCGTTCAGTGGCGACCAGGCGGCGCTGCCGATGATGGTCTGGGACCAGTTGGGCAAGCGCACAGGCTCCGGCGGGGCGTTCGGGGATTCCCGGGCCTGGGGTGCCGCTCTGGTGCTCGTGCTGGTGGTCCTCATCCTCAACGTTGCCGCCCGCCTGCTGGCCAGGCTGGCCAAACCAAAATCCCGCTGACATCCCGCTGAAATCGCACATGCCGCTGAAACCGCACATGCCGCTGAAATCGCATTGAGCCTCGCTGCACGCACCGGCACTCTCCTCAGACAACAAGGACCAGAACACCATGGCTAAAAGGATCGACGTCGAAGATCTGAACGTCTACTACACCGATTTCCTGGCGGTCGAGGGTGCGTCGATCAATATCGCGCCCCTGACCGTTACGGCTCTGATCGGCCCGTCCGGCTGCGGGAAATCGACCTTTCTGCGCACACTGAACCGGATGCACGAAGTAATTCCGGGTGGTCGGGTCACCGGATCGGTGCAATTGGACGGCGAGGACCTGTACGGCCCCGGAATCGACCCGGTGAACGTACGTCGCACGGTGGGAATGGTGTTCCAGAAGGCGAACCCCTTCCCGACCATGTCCATCTACGACAATGTGATCGCCGGTTACAAGATCGCCGGTACGCGGAAATCCAAGAACAGTTTCGACGACATCGTGGAGCGTTCGCTCCGCGGTGCCAACCTCTGGGAAGAGGTCAAGCAGCGTTTGAACCGGCCCGGTGCCGGACTTTCCGGTGGTCAGCAGCAACGGTTGTGCATCGCCAGGGCAATCGCCGTGGAGCCCCAGGTGTTGTTGATGGACGAACCATGTTCAGCGCTGGATCCGATTTCCACTCTGGCGATCGAAGATTTGATCAGCGAATTGAAAACGAGCTACACCATTGTGATCGTCACCCACAACATGCAGCAGGCTGCGCGAGTTTCCGACCGCACCGCCTTCTTCAACCTGGCCGGCGTCGGACAGCCGGGCAAGCTGGTCGAATACGACGAGACGTCGAAAATCTTTTCCAACCCTGGGCAGAAGGCGACAGAGGACTACATCTCCGGCCGTTTCGGCTGAGCGGCGACATGTCGCTATTCGTCAGCGCTCCGGCGCGGTGAGGGAGGCCGGAGTGGTGTCGCCGCCGACGTTCTCGCCGGTGACCAGGTAGACGACCCGCCGGCCCACCGAGACCGCGTGGTCGGCGAACCGTTCGTAGAAGCGACCCAGCAGCGAAAGGTCCACGGCCGGTTCCACGCCATGCGACCAGTTCGGGGACAACAGGGCCGCGAACATGTCCTGGTGAAGATCGTCCATCAGGTCGTCTTCGGTCTCGATCGCCCTGGCCAGAACAAGATCGCGTTCGCGGAGCAGCTGGGCCGCCTGGTCCGCCAGGTGAACGCCGACACGGCCCATCCGCTCGAAGATCGGGCGCACTTCGACCGGGACCACCTGGGCAGGATGCCGGCGGCGCGCCGCTTTTGCCACATGCATTGCCAGCGCACCCATCCGCTGCAGGTCGGCGACGATCCAGAGCGCGGAGATGACGGCGCGCAGGTCGGTCGCGACGGGCGCCTGAAGGGCCAGAATTTCCAGGGCCGCAGTCTCCGCGGACGCACGCATTTCGTCCAGCTGCACGTCGGTGGCGATGACCTGCTCGGCCAGGGA
>JBPCPG010000161.1:0-8145 GCA_050999445.1 Nakamurella sp.
GTCTGATATCCAGAAGGTATGAGTCGCGCGCCTGCCCGAAGTCGACGGGCGACGGCCGGAGCGAAGCTGCCCGCGGCGGTGCTGCCGATAGCGAGAGTGGCAGTGGACGTGTCGTTGGCCCATCTCGACCGGGCGTTCGACTACCAGGTGGCGGCGAGCGACTCCGAAGCGGCGCAACCCGGCACCAGGGTCCGGGTCCGCTTCGCCGGCCGGTTGCTGGACGGCTACGTGCTCGAGCGGGTCGCCACGTCCGATCACAGAGGCCGGCTCGGCTTTCTCGAGCGGGTGGTTTCTCCGGAGCCCGTACTGACCACCGAAGTGGCCGCGTTGGCCAGGGCGGTGGCCGATCGCTATGCCGGCTCGATGGCCGACGTCCTGCGACTGGCGATTCCACCCCGTCATGCCAGGACCGAGGCATCGGCGGAAGCGGTCGAAATCCACGACGACACCGGTGACCGACCACCCGACGCCGAGGTCGCGGAGCCGGACCGAACCTCCTGGCAGTCGTACCGGTCGGGAGCAGCCTTCCTGACAGCCGTCCGGAACGGCCGGCCCGCCCGCGCCGTCTGGCAGGCGCTGCCCGGAGAGAACTGGCCGCTCAGATTGGCCGAACTGGCGGCGACAGCGGCCAGAGTTGGTCGTGGAGCCGTGCTGGTGGTGCCGGATGCCAAAGATCTGCAGCGCCTCGATGCAGCGTTGGCCGGGGTGTTGCCCGCCGATGGCTACGTGACGCTGGCCGCTGATCTGGGCCCGGCCGAGCGCTACCGCCGATATCTGCGACTGAGTCGGGGCCTGGTCAAAGTTGCTGCCGGAACCCGAGCGGCAGCGTTCGCCCCGGTGACGGATCTGGCGGTCGTCGCCGTGTTCGACGACGGCGACGACCTGTTGGCCGAGCCGCGAGCGCCCTACCCGCACACCCGCGAGGTGCTGATGTTGCGCTCGTCCGCCGGCCCTTGCGCATTGCTGATCGGCGGTCATTCTCGGACCGCCGAATCGGAGCTGCTGGTGCAGAGCGGATGGGCGAAGCCGATCGTTGCCGACCGGACCGTGGTGCGAGCAGCAGCACCGCACATCGAAGCAGCCGGCGACGAGTATGCGACGGGCGCCGACTCTGCTGCAGCCGGGGCGCGGCTTTCGCCGGCTGCCTTCGCTGCCGCCAGAGCAGCGCTGCAGTCGGGGCGGCCGGTGCTGGTCCAGGTGCCTCGGCGCGGTTATCTGCCCGCTCTGTCCTGCGCGAGCTGCCGGCGGCCGGTGCGGTGCCGGCACTGCTCGGGACCGCTGGCTCTTGGTGGTCCCCGGCGTCCGCTGACCTGCCGCTGGTGCGGCGTCGCCGAGGCGCATTTCAACTGTGCGGCCTGCGGTTCCGTCGAATATCGAACGACCGTCGTCGGCGCGCGTCGCACCGCCGAAGAGTTGGGCCGAGCCTTTCCGGGCGTGCCCCTGATCATTTCGGCCGGCGACACGGTGCGCACCGTCGTGCCGGCCGAGCCCGCCCTCGTGGTGGCCACGCCGGGGGCCGAGCCGTTGGCCCAGGACGGCTACGGCGCGGCGCTACTACTGGACGGCTACGCGCTGCTCGGACGGGCCAGCCTCGGCGCCGCGCATTAGGCGCTGCGTCGATGGATGGCCGCCGCGGCGCTGGTGGTGCCGGCAGCGGCGGGCGGCCGGGTCGTGGTCGGATCCGACACCTCGCTACCGACGGTCCAGGCCCTGATCAGGTGGGATCCAGCGGGTCATGCCGCTCTGGAACTCGCTGCCAGGCAGGAGCTCGGATTTCCGCCGGCCGTTGCCATGGCTTCGATCCAGGGGCCCGAGGCCGAGGTCGGTGCGGCGGTCGGAAGCGTGGAGCTCCCGGTCGGAGGTCAGATCCTGGGCCCGGTGTCGCTGGACGATCTACCGTCGCCGTCGGGCTCCCGCGGTGGCGCCGCGCTCCCGACGGCCGGAATCGCCAGGGTGCTGCTCCGGGTGCCGCCGGCGGGCCGTAGACAGTTGGCGGTCGAGGTGAAGCGACTGGCCTGCGCGCGTTCGGCCCGCAAGGACGAGCACAACCTTCGGCTGCGCATCGACCCGGTCGAACTGTTCTGATCCGGCGCCTCGGTCCATCAACAGCGGCTTCCGGACCGGGTTCGATCCGCTGCGGTGCCCAGAGCAGCGAACTCGGCGAACGTGCCGGTGGTCCGTAGACTTCACGGGCGCGACCGAGCGGGCAAGCATCCGCCCGTTGGATCGGCGAATCCCACGTGCCCACTTCACGCCCGCCGGGTCGCCCGGACGAGTACAGCAGCAGATCGGAGGACCGTCGTGCGGATCGTCTTCGCCGGTACGCCGGCGGCGGCCGTTCCCTCGCTGGCGGCGCTGCTGGAATCCGACCACGAGGTCGTCGCCGTTCTCAGTCGGCCGGACGCGCCGGCCGGACGCGGTCGCAGGCTCGTCACCTCGCCGATCGGCGCGTTGGCACGGGAGGCCGGAATCGAGCTTCTGACGCCGGCCTCCGCGAGAGATCCGGAATTCGTCGAGCGGCTGCAGGCGATCGCGCCGGATGCCGCCGCGGTGGTCGCCTACGGTGCCATTCTGCGTCAGAACGTTCTCGACACTCCCGCTCACGGCTGGGTCAACCTGCACTTCTCGCTACTTCCCGCCTGGCGCGGTGCCGCACCCGTTCAGGCCGCGATCCGGGCCGGTGACGACATCATCGGTGCCACCACCTTCCGGCTGGAAGCCGGCTTGGACACCGGGCCGGTGTACGGGCTCGTCACCGAACCGATCGTGTCGAGGGATACCTCCGGTGAGCTGCTCGATCGACTTTCGGTATCTGGCGCACGGTTGCTGGTGGCCACCATGGACGGCCTCGCCGCCGGGTCGATTTCCGCCGTGCCGCAGGCAGTCGACGGCGTCAGTTCCGCGCCGAAGATTCGCACCGAGGACGCCGAGATCGACTGGACCCGGCCGGCGACGGCCATCGATCGGCTGGTGCGGTCGCTCACCCCTGCCCCGGGCGCCTGGACGGCGTCACCGTGGGGCCGACTGAATCTGGGCCGCCTTCAGATCACCGACGTGTCCGATCTGCAGCCGGGGGAGCTGACGGCGCACAAGTCGCAGGTGCTGGTCGGTACCGGCACCAGCGCGGTGCACCTCGGGCACGTCCAGCCGACAGGCAAGCGCCCGATGGCGGCTGCCGACTGGGCCCGAGGTGTGCGTCCGGCATCCGGGACGCTGCTCAGAACGCCCGACCGGCGCCTCTGACCATCCGAAGGTGCGGCGCACCTGCACTCTCCGTACGCAGAGCAGTTCTACCCGAAAGTGCTGGCCGATGAACTTTGCAGACAGGAACGGCCACGGCAGCGGGCGTCCCAGCCAGGGCCCGCGGGCCGGACGGGCCGCTGACAGCCGGCACGGCGGCGGCCCGCCCGGGCGTCCGCAGACCAGACGGCCGCCGGATGTCGACCACGCCCGGCAGGCCGCATTGGACCTGCTGGCCGCGGTCCGGTCCCGCGGTGCGTACGCCAACCTCACGCTGCCGGGGTTGCTCAGCGACCGCGGTCTCTCCGGCCGGGACGCCGCCCTGGCCACCGAATTGGCCTACGGCGCCTGCCGAGCGCTCGGCCAATTGGATGCAGTGATCGGCGCCTGCTGCGATCGACCGTTGGCCGAACTCGACGGCCCGGTGCTCGACGTGTTGCGGCTCGCCGTGTATCAACTGCTGCACACCAGGATTCCGGACCACGCCGCTGTCTCGGTGTCGGTGGATCTGGTTCGGGCCGGCCCCAATCCAGGTGCTGCCGGTTTCGTGAATGCCGTGCTGCGGAAGGTCTCGCGCAACGATCTGGCCGGGTGGATCGCCGAGATCGGACCCGACCGGAGAACCGATCCGCTCGGTTATCTGGCCCTGCTCACGGCGCATCCACGGTGGATCACCACCGCAGTTCTGGATGCGCTGGGTGCCGGGGACGAAGAAGCGGCGATGATCGAGCTGGAGGCCGCCCTCGAGGCCGACGACGTACCGCCGCAGGTGCATCTACTGGCCAGACCTGGGCGGATCAGCCAGGACGAGCTGATGATCGCTGCGGGTGGCAGGCGCGCCCGGTTCTCACCGTTCGGGGTCTATCTGCCGGCCGGTGATCCGGGGCGGATCTCCGCGATCGCCGACGGTCGAGCCGCCGTCCAGGACGAGGGCTCGCAGCTGGTGACGCTGGCGCTGGCCAGCGCCGAGCTGGACGGTCCGGATCGTCGGTGGCTCGACCTCGCGGCCGGGCCAGGTGGTAAGGCAGCGCTGCTCGGCGCCTGGGCAGCGCAAACCGGCGCCAGGGTCGACGCCGTGGAGATCACACCGCACCGGGCCGACCTGGTTCGACAGGCCGTCGCCGGGCTGCCGGTCGCAGTTCACACGGCCGACGGGCGGGATCCGGGATTGCCCGCCGGTGGGTTCGACCGGGTGCTGCTGGATGCTCCGTGTACCGGTCTGGGAGCGCTTCGGCGCCGGCCGGAGGCCAGATGGCGCCGGCAGCAGAGCGACGTCGCTCCGTTGGTGGAACTACAGCGGGAGCTGCTGCGCTCGGCTGCCGACCTGGTCCGGCCCGGCGGACTCGTCGCCTACGTCACCTGCTCGCCCCACCTCTCCGAGACCGCCGGGGTGGTCGACACCCGGCCGCCCGAGCTGGAGCTGATCGACGCCCGGCCCTACCTGCCCGGAGTGCCGGACCTCGGCGCCGGGCCGACGGTCCAACTCTGGCCGCATCGGCACGGCACCGACGGGATGTTCCTGGCGTTGATGCGCCGGACCGGATGATCCGGCCAGTGCCCGCGCCCGGCTCGCTCCCACCAGTCGTCAGAGCCGGATCACCGGTGCGCTCCCAGTGATCCACGCCTCGTGCGGATGGGAAAGGCAGCGGGTTCGGCATCGTTAGGCTGAGCCCCGTGGACCCTCTCATCGCACCGAGCATCCTGGCCGCCGACTTCGCCCGACTGGCCGACGAGGCCGCGGCCGTCTCGGGCGCGGACTGGTTGCACATCGACGTGATGGACAACCACTTCGTACCGAATCTCACGCTGGGTCTGCCGGTCGTCAAGTCGCTGCTCCGGGCGACCGACCTGCCGTTGGACTGTCACCTGATGATCGACGACCCCGACCGTTGGGCCATCGCCTATGCCGAAGTCGGGGCGTACAACGTCACGGTTCATGCGGAGGCGGTCGCCGATCCGGTCACGATGGCGGTCGAACTCCGCGCCGCAGGGGCCAAGGCCGGTCTCTCGTTCAAGCCGGGCACCGAACTGGACGACTGGATCGACGTGCTGCCGCACTACGACACGCTGCTGATCATGACGGTCGAGCCCGGTTTCGGCGGTCAGTCGTTCCTGCCTGACATGTTGGACAAGGTCACCAGGGCAAGGCGGATGGTCGAGACGGGTCACCTGCGGGTGGTGGTCCAGGTCGACGGCGGCATCGATCTCGAGACCATCGAGCGCGCTGCGGAAGCAGGAGCCGATTGCTTCGTCGCCGGGTCGGCCGTGTACGGCATGTCCGACCCCGGTGCTGCTGTCGCCGGTCTGCGGGCCAGGGCGATGAAGTTCGCCCGCCCGGACACTCCCGTTTCATAGATTTGACGTTCCGGCCGAGGCGTTCATGCTGGCGCGGGCTCACCCGCGGTCAGGAACCCGAGGAGTTCGACGTCGGCGCTGACGTCGGTGCATCGGGGGATGATGACAGAGCGTGGATCGGAGAACCGGTCGCGCGGGCGAAAGGATCGACACATGTTCACCGGCATCGTCGAAGAGCGGGGCGAGGTGCTTGCGCTCGAGTTGGCGCCGGCCGGCGCGGACGCGCGCGTCACGATCCGCGGTCCGGTCGTCACTGCGGACGTCCACCACGGCGATTCGATCGCGGTGTCGGGAGTCTGTCTGACGGTCGTGGACTCGCAGGGCTCGACCTTCACCGCGGACGTGATGGCAGAGACGCTGTTGCGGACCAACGCGAAGGACTGGACCCCTGGGCGCCCGGTCAATCTGGAGCGGTCCGTGACGGCGACCACCCGCCTGGGTGGCCATCTGGTCCAGGGCCATGTCGACGGCGTCGGAACGATCGTCTCCCGCACTCCGCACGAAGGCTATGACGAGTTCAGCATCTCGGTCGGAAAGGATCTCGCCCGATACATCGCCGGCAAGGGAGCCGTTGCCGTCGACGGAATCTCGCTCACCGTCATCGAGGTCCAGGACTGTGCTGACGGGGGCGGTGGAGCCGTGTTCACCCTGGGCATCATTCCGCAGACCAGGGCTGCCACCACCCTGGGCACCTCGACGGTCGGCTCCGCCGTCAACATCGAGGTCGACGTGATGGCCAAGTACGTGGAGCGCCTGCTTTCTTCCCGCGGGGCGGCTTCGGGCAGCCCGGTCCCGGCCGTCGGTCGGGCCTCATCCACCAACTCGGAGCGGTCATGACCATCAGCACCAGGGCGGACCGGGTCCGCAACGAGGCCGGATTCGACTCGATCGACTTCGCCGTCTCGGAACTGGCGCAGGGGCGCGCGGTCATCGTCGTCGATGACGAGGATCGCGAGAACGAGGGCGATTTCATCTTCGCCGCAGAGCTCGCAACACCGGAGTTGGTCGCGTTCGTCGTTCGGCATTCGTCCGGCATGCTCTGCGTGCCACTGACCGGCGAGGACTGTGACCGCCTCGGGCTGCCACCGATGTTCCACATCAACCAGGACCGCAAGGGTACCGCCTACACCGTTTCCGTGGATGCCAGGAATGGTGTGGGCACAGGGATCTCGGCGCACGACAGAGCTCTGACGATGCGCGTGCTGGCCGATCCGGCCAGTACTGTCGGTGACCTGACCAGACCAGGCCACGTGTTGCCACTTCGCGCCCGCGAGGGTGGCGTCCTGGTTCGTCCAGGGCATACGGAGGCCGCGGTCGACCTCGCCAATCTGGCCGGTATCCGGCCCGCGGCCGGGATCTGCGAGGTCGTCAGTTCGACGAAGGTCGGCGAGATGGCTCTGCTTCCAGAGCTGAAGGAATTCGCCGCCGAGCACGACCTGGCGCTGATCTCGATCGCTGATCTCGTCGCCTACCGCCGCGCCCGCGAGATTCAGGTCACCAAGATCGCCGACGCCAGACTGCCTCTGCCGCAAGGGGATTTCCGCGCCATCGGATACCTGAGCCACGTCACCGGGCGGGAACTCGTCGCCCTGGTGCACGGCGATCTCGGCGATGGTGAAGACGTGCTGGTCCGCGTCCATTCGGAGTGCCTCACGGGTGACGTGTTCGGCTCCCTGCGGTGCGACTGCGGACCGCAGCTGCACGCGGCCCTTGACGCCGTCGCGGCGGAGGACCGCGGCGTGGTGCTGTACATCCGTGGGCACGAGGGGCGGGGAATAGGGCTGCTCGACAAGCTGCGTGCCTACGAGCTGCAGGACAGCGGAGCAGACACGGTCGACGCCAATCTCGCCCTCGGTCTGCCCTCGGACTCCCGTGAGTACGGCACCGGTGCACAGGTTCTGGCAGATCTCGGTATCAAGTCCATGCGGCTACTGACGAATAATCCGGCCAAGCGTGCCGGCCTGGAAGGCTACGGCCTGCGCATCGTCGGGCGCGTACCGTTGGCCGTGTCGGTAAATCCGGAGAACGTGAAGTATCTGACCACCAAGCGCGACCGGATGGGCCATGACATCGAAGAGTTGGGTCATGCCTGATCGAGACGTCGGCGAGCGGCGCACCGCGCCCCGGTTCTGCGGGCGAAGTCGGCGACGTGGGCGAGGGAGTAGCAGATGAGCGGTTCCGGTCGTCCTGAGCTGCGCGTGCCCAGTGCGCCGGGCCTGCGGATAGGCATCGTGTCCACCAGCTGGAATTCCGACATCACCGACGTGCTCCTCGAACGCGCGCTGTCTGTCTGTGCCGGGGCAGGGACAGCTGATCCTGTCGTGGTCCACGTGCCCGGCGCACTGGAGCTCCCGGTCGTTGCACAGCAATTGGCCTCCGACCATGACGCGGTGGTGGCCCTGGGCGCGGTGATTCGCGGCGGCACGCCGCATTTCGAGTACGTCTGCGACTCGGTGACCGCAGGACTCACCCGGGTGGCCCTTGATTCCGGGGTTCCGGTCGGAAACGGAGTTCTGACCTGCGACACCCTGGATCAGGCGGTCGCTCGCA
>JBPCPG010000192.1:0-10888 GCA_050999445.1 Nakamurella sp.
CCCCGTTGCCGGTGCACCGGTTGCCCGATGCCCTGGTTGTCCGGCTGCGCCGTGCGCGGTCCACTTGGCGCGACCGGCCGCGTGCTAGAGCCCCTCCCACCACCGGTTCAGCACGGACGGCTCGGCGACGACCACCCGACCGCCGGGCCGGGGAACCGCCACCTTCTCGCTGTCCGCCACGGCAAGCAGCCGCTCGATCGGCTCGGACCACGGGTGCAGGGCGAGATCAAAAGTGGCCCAATGGATAGGAATCATCACGCCGCCGCCCAGGTCACCGTGCGCGCGCCAGGCCTGTTCGGGGGTCATGTGGATGTCGGGCCACTGGTCGCCGTAGGCGCCGATCGGTAGGACGGTCAGATCGAAAGGCCCCAATCGCGCGCCAATCTCCGCGAACGCGGGGGTATAGCCGGTGTCTCCGCCGAAATAGATCCGGTGCTGCGGACCGGCCAGCGCCCAGGACGACCAGAGAGTCGTGTTCCGCTTGATTCCCCGTCCGGAGAAGTGCCTGGCCTCGGTGCAGGTCAGCGTGATGTTCCCGACAACCGCGCTGCCGTCCCAGTCGAGCTCGACGATGCGATCCTCGGGCACCCCCCACCTGCGCAGATGAGCGCCGACGCCCATGGGCACGAAGAACGGCGCGTCCTGGCCGGCGACGAGGTCGCGGATGGTCGGCAGATCGAGGTGGTCTTAGTGATCGTGCGAGATGATCACGGCGTCCAGGTGCGGCAGCGCCTGCACTGTCATCGGGACGGGGTGCAGGCGGCTCGGACCGACGGTGGGGGATGGCGAGACGCGGTCGCCCCAGACCGGATCCGCAAGAATCCAGTGCCCGTCCAATTCGATCAGGACGCTGGCGTGTCCCAGCCAGGTCACTGCTGCCGGAGCGGCTTCGGTCGCCGGACTGGGCTCGGTGAGAGGCACGTCCCCCTTCGGTCTGCCGGTATCACCCCGCCGCAACCAGCCCCTGAGCAGGGTGGCGCCCGACCCTGGGACCATCAGAACCGACGGCAGCACGTTCGAGAAGGTTCCACCGTCGTACCGGGGCGAACCGACCACTTGCGATCCGATGCTCCGCCGCGACGCTCCCATTGCGACAGGTAGCCCCCTGGTGGCCCGGCCGACCCCGAGCAAGGCCGCCGCTGCGGTGAGTCCGGCGGCCAGGAACAGGGGGTTGACGCCGCGTCGGCGACCAAGAGAGCGCATCCCTCCAGTGTTCCAGGCGCCGCCGGCTCCGACCGGCCCGGCATCGGCGGCCTACGCGATGGTCTTGTCCGCGTAGCACCACTTCCAGGTCTCGCCCGGCTCGATCGAGCGCATCAGCACGTGACCGGTCTCGGTGAAGTGGCTCCGGGCATGACGATATTGCGAGGAGTCGCAGCAGCCGACATGACCGCAGGTCAGACACATGCGAAGGTGCGCCCAGGTGGCGACGCCCTCGGCGTGGCACTCCTGGCATTCCGCCGGGGAGTCGAACTCCGGTTCAGGGCCTAGGTCCTTCACGTGGCTGCAGGCCATGGCAGGCTCCCGATCAGTCAGATGTCATCGACGAAAGTGGTTGTCGGACGCCTACGGCGTCTACTGGCGCCTACCGACGTTTCCAGAAGGCAAAGAGCCGTACTGCAGGAAGCAGGAAAATGACAGGCGCCACGGCGTTGATGTTAGTGGGCGGCGCGATAGGGATCGCCGCAGTGGCCCGCAGATGGAACCTGCCGGCACCATTGGTGCTGGTCGTCGCCGGTCTGGCGTTGTCGTTCGTGCCGGCGATCCCGCACATCGCCCTGGATCCGAATATGGTGCTCTTCGGCGTGCTGCCGCCGCTGCTGTTCAATGCGTCGCTGGACAGCTCCTATCTGAACCTGCGGGCGAACATTCGGCCGGTCGCGCTGCTGTCCGTCGGGCTGGTGTTGTTCACCACGGTGGTGGTGGCCTGCGTGGCCTACCTGGTGGTCGGATCCGACCTCGGCTGGCCGTTGGCGCTGGTGCTGGGAGCGGTGGTGTCACCGCCCGATGCGGTGGCGGCGACCGCGATCGCGCGCAATCTGAAACTTCCGCGCCGGATACTGACGATCCTCGGTGGCGAGAGCCTGCTCAACGATGCCACCGCACTGACGGCCTATCGGATTGCGCTGATCGCGGCGGTGGGAGGCGGCGTCTCGGTCTGGCACGGCGTCGGCCTCTTCGGGTTGGCGGTCGGAGTGGGGGTCGCCGTCGGCCTGGCTATCGGCTTCGCCAGCAGCTACCTGTTGTGCAAACTGTCCGATCCTCTGGTCGAGGTGGCGATCTTCCTGTTGCTCCCGTTCGGTGCGTACGCTCTCGCCGAGCAGCTGCAGGGTTCGGGCGTCCTGGCGGTGGTCGCCGCCGGCATCCTGCTCGGTCGGAAGATGCCGAAGATGCACTACGCCACCCGGCTGCAGGGCAGTTCGGTCACGGCGACCATCGATTTCGTACTGGAGACGCTGGTCTTCGGACTGATCGGCCTCCAGCTGCCGTCGGTGATCAGTTCGCTGCACGACCGGTCCGCGGCGCAGGTGGTGCTGCTCGTGGTCGCTGTGACGCTGGCCGTTCTCGTCGCCCGGATCATCTGGATGTTCCCGGCGACCTACGGTCCGCGATGGGTGTCCCGGCAGCTCCGGGACCGGGATCCGGCGCCGCCGAAGGCGATGGTGGCGGTGCTGGCGTGGGCCGGGATGCGCGGCGTCGTCACGCTGGCTGCGGCCTACGCACTGCCGTTGACCATGGAGAACGGCCAGCTGCTCCGGGGACGGGACCTGGTGTTGCTGTGCGCCTTCGTCGTGGTGTTGGCCACCCTGCTGGTGCAGGGCCTGACGCTGCCCTGGCTGATCAAGCGGGTACATCTGCCGTTCGACCAGACCCAGTCGGATGCGCTGGCCGAGGCCCAGGCCGCTCAGCAGGCCGCGCAGGCGGCGGTGGAGCGGCTGGAAGAGATCGCGGAGGCGGAGTTGCCGCCCAATCTGCCGGTCGTCGACGACCTGCGGAATTCTGCCGAGACCAGGGCCAATGCCGCCTGGGAGCGCCTTGGCCCCCAGGGTGACGACCGGCAGGAGACACCGTCGGAGCTCTACCGTCGGCTGCGTCGCGACATGCTGAACCAGGAACGGTCCGTCTACATCTCGGAGCGGGATGCCGGCCGCATCGACGACGAGGTCCTGCGGCGGGTGCAGCGGGAGCTGGACCTCGAGGAGGCGATGCTGGACCGCTAACCGGCCTGCCCGGTGAGTACGCGCGGTCGCGACCGGCCGTCGACACCCGGTGCTTCGAGCGGTCGTCCGCAAACCGAGAGCAACGGCAACCGCACTTCGAAGCACGCACCGGTTGCAGTGGGCAGGCATTGCAGGCTCCCACCGTGGGCCTGCACGACTGCCCGGGAAATTGGTAACCCGAGCCCGGATCCCCCGCCGTTCCGGGCCGAGTCGAGTCGCACGAAGCGGTCGAAGATCCGTTCTCGGTCCATCGACGGCACCCCGGGTCCGGAATCCAGGATGCGCACGGCCAGCGAGCTGCCCACCAGTTCCCGCTGGATCCGCAACGGTCCACCGGCCGGGCTTGCGGTGGCCGCATTCTCCAGCAGATTGGCGAACGCCCGCTGCAACTGGTCCGGGTCGGCCCAGATCGGCGCTGCGGGGCCGTCCCCGATCTGGAGCAGTAGATCCGGGTGACGCAGGTGCAGCAGGTCCAGTTCCTGTTCGATCAGCGCGATCGGATCGATCGCACGCCACTGCGGCGGCGGTTGCTCGCCGGACCGGGCCGCCGAGTCGAGCCGCGTCATCAACAGCAGGTCGTCGACGAGCCGGGCGGCTCGCCGCGCCTGGCGCACCACCTGCACCAGTCGGTCCTCCCGATCGGCCCTGGACGCCGGCAGTTGCAGCAGCGTTTCGGTGCCGGCGATGACGCCGGCCAGCGGTGTCCGGAGGTCGTGCGAGGCATCTGCCAGGAACTGGCGCATCTGGGACTCTGCCAGCTGGGCCTTTGACTCTGCCGCTTCCAGGGCGTCGAGCATGTCGTCGAACGCGGCCGCCGTCCGGCCGAGGTCGGTGCGCGGTCGAGTGGGCCGCAGTCGCCGGCCACGGGCGCCGTCCCGGATGCGCGTGGCCAATCCGGACATCCGCGCCAGGGGCCGGAGGGCGGCTCGCACCACGGTGATCAACAGTGCCGCAGCGACGCTCACGGTGACGGCGCCGGCCAGCAACTCGATGGATCGCAGCCGGAGCAGCGTGTCGCTGATGTACGTCTCGTTGGTGGAAAGCGTCAGCTTGCCGCTGCGCAGCATGACCTCCGCCGTCAGCTTGCCGTCCGACTCGCCGAAGGTGACGACCGGGCTCGCCGCCGGCGCTGCCCGACCAGGTCGTGGACCCCGGCCGCCGGCCGGTGGTGGCCCGATGTCGCGTCCGACGAACCGCTGATCGCCGGAGGTGAACAGGCTGAACACGCCGGTACCGGTGAGTCGGTCCGCCAGAGCCTGACCATCGATTCCCTGCTGCTCCAGGATGGCGGCGTAACCCGCCTTGTCCTCCAGGCGTTGACGCAGGTCGGAGCGCAACGCGTTGCCGAGCAGCCAGTTGATGACCAGGCCCAGCACGGTCAGCACCACGATCAGCACCGCGAGTACCCAGACCGTCACCCGCACCCGCAGCGAGGTGGTCCGCAGCTGGCGATCCGTCCCGGATGGGTGTCTCACGACGCTCGCGATTCGGTGCGACCCTCGCTCATCCGATAGCCGACGCCCCGCACCGTGTGGATGAGCCGCTCGCCCCGGCCCTCCAGCTTCTTGCGGATCCCGGATACGTAGGCCTCGACCAGGTTTGGATCGTAGGCGTCGTAGCCCCACACCTGGGTGAGGATCTGGGTCTTGGACATCACCCGGCCGCGATTGCGAGCCAGATATACGAGCAATCGCAGTTCGGTGGCGGTCACCTGAATCGGGTGACCGGCGCGGATCACCTCCCCGGCGTCCTCGTCGACCAGCAGATCGGCCACCTGCAGACGCCCGGATCGGAGCCGGCCGGCGCGCCGCAGCACCGCCCGGGTTCTGGCCAGCAGTTCGGCCATGAAGAACGGCTTGACGACATAGTCGTCGGCTCCCGCGTCGAAGCCCGCCAGCCGGTCGGCGACGGCATCGCGCGCGGTCAGGAACAACACCGCGGCCTGGGTGTGTTCGCGAAGGTGCCGAGCCAGCGTGAGACCGGAGGCGCCGGGCAACATCACGTCCAACACGGCGACGTCGGGGCGGAATCGTTCGACCAGAGCGGCGAAGCCGGAACCGTCCGGCGCGGCGCTCACCTGGTAGCCGGCGTGGGTGAGTTCGTCGACGATGCAGCTTCGCAGAACGGCATCATCCTCGATCACCAGCACCCTGGCCGCATCGGTGTCCATTCGGCCAGCGTGCACCCCCGAGCTGAGGAAACGCTGAGTGTCAGCGGCCTGGAACGTCTCTTCAGGCGGTCTTCAGGGTCAGCGGACACAGTGGGGTCATCCGGTCGGGACGGTCCCGAACGGTACGAAGAAAGGTCCTGTTCCGATGGCAGATCTGCGAACAGAAGGCAACTATTCCACGGACGATTCATCCGGCGCCCGCGCCGGCAGTCCAGGCAGCTCGTCCGGCGGCCTTGCGTCGGCAACCGTGGCCAACGCCAGGAGGCACCGGCTGCGGGCGGCTGCGATCGGCGGTATCGCCGCGGCCGTGATCGCCGGCGGTGGTGCGGTCGCAGCGGCCTCGGCACCCGTCACCGGCGGCCAGGCTGTGGCGGCATCGACTAGCGCGACAGTGTCGCCGACCGCACCCGCTGCACCGAAAGCGGCGCCGGGCGCGCCGTCCACCGCGACCGGTGGTGTACCCAAGATGCGAACCCGCAGCCCGCACCTGGACGGCGCTGTAACTGCCGTGGCGGGTACGACAGTGACGATCAAGGATCGTGATGGCTTCACCCGCAGCATCGTCGTCAGCGCCAAGACGATCTACAACGACGGGATGAAGGCGGCGCTTCCCGTCGGTACGCAGATTGTCGCCGAAGGCACCGTCGATGCAAACGGCACGGCGCTCGACGCCACCACCATCGGCGCGAGGCCCGCTCCCGGCATGCACGGTGGTCCGGGCCGAGGCGGCCCGAGAGGTCCGGGCGGAGTTCACGGCGATCGCCGAAATGGCAAAGTCGATCCGCCATCGGCAAACGGGCCCACTACCCCCGGGCAGAGTGGCAGCGCCCCGAGCACCAGCAGCCCGGCGCCCACCACCTCCTGACCGAGGAGCTCGTGGGTGTTCCCGACGCTGTCTGCGTGACCGGCAGCGTCGGGAACACAGCTCGACGACTCTTGGTGGGGCCGGTCGGGGCCGGATCAGGGTGCGCTGGTTCGGTGCGCTGGATTTCTGGTTCGGTGCGCTGGATTTACCGTGGCATCCGTCAGGCCCTGATGTACCCGGCCACGTCGGCGAGCAGATCGGTGCTGCCACCCGACCTGTTGTAGAGCACGACTCTCCCGTCCGCTCCGACCGGAACGATCACCTGGTTGGCGATGTCGGTTCTCGGCACGAAGTTGACCGACGACGAGGTGGGCACGGACTGATCGGATGGGAAGACGCTGAGGTATCCCGGCGCCGACGGCTGGATGACGGACACGTTCAGCACCACTGCGCGCGGCATGTATCCAGCGCCACCCAGGGCCATGCCGTTCTGGTCGGTGACCCGCAGCGACAAGGCGCTGGTGCTGGGCACTCTCCCCGCGGCGGTGCGGCGGGTGTCGAGAATGCGGGTCGGGGTGGGCAGCGGCTGGAACGTGCCGGAAGCGACGCGGATGCCGCTGCGGTAGTAGCCCGCGACATCCGCCAGCAGATCGGTGCGGCCGGCCGAGCCGTTGAAGATCTTCACAGCGCCAGAGGTCGGGCCGGTGGTGTCGACGGGCACTGTCACCATGTTCGGTACGTTCCGGCCGGGAAGAAAATTCACATTCGAGGTGGCGGGAATGCTGCTCGACCCGGCCGGATAGACAGTGAGGTGACCACCGGCCTTCGGCGCGACCGCGGTCACATTCAGCACGACGGAGTCATAGGGCAGACCGCTGGGCGCTGCCTTTGTCGTCTGAACGATGGTCGAAGAATTCCCCGCGACTCCTGTCGGACGAGTGTTCAGCACGCGGGAGGGGTTCACCGCGGTGAAGGTGCCGGGTTGGGACGCGGTGCCCGACAGGTAGTAGCCCGCGACATCGGCGACCAGGTCAGTGGTTCGTCCGGAGCCGTTGTAGACGGTGATCTTGCCGCTCGTGCCCAACTTCACGGTCACCAGGTTCGCCACGGTCTGCCGGGCCAGAAAATTCAAGCTCGACGCCGATCGGGTTCCGCCGGTCGGATATACCGACAGGTAGCCGTCCGCGCCCGGGTTGACGGCGGTCACGTTGAGAACCACTGCGGTCGCGGTGCCGGATACATGGGCCTGCCCGGTGATCTGCACGTCGACGGACTTCAAAGCGCCAGGGGCTACCGCACCCTGATGAAGGCGGGTGTCGAGAATTCGGGTCGGACTCAGCGGAACGAGAGCGCCGCCAGCTGTTGGTTGGACGACCGGTTTCGGAAACGCAGCACCGGTCAGCTGTACGCCCCTGCTGTCGGTTCCCGCGACGTCCTGGTCGATGCCGTTGACGACTCCACACGACGGTGAGGAGACGGAGGTCTGGCGGCTGACAAAGCCCCGCGCCGCCTGCGGCGCGGAGCTGGAAAAGGACCGCCAGAAGACGACGTTCGGAATCGCGTTGATCTGCGCCACCGTCAACAGCTGGGGCGCTCCGACGTAGATGCCCGGGCTGTATCCGGCGTCGCGAATGATCTTCGCCCAGGCGTTCACCCAGGTGATCATCGTCGTGCTGGGGCCGCCGTTGAGATTGTCCTCCAAATTCAGGAAGATCTGACTGCCGCGCGGATATCCGACGTCTACTGCCTTGTCCCGTGCGATGGTCCCCCGGCGGGTCGCCTCCGAGGGCACTGCCCAGCTGGCTCGGTCGTAGCCCTGGAAGAGAACCACGTTCAGCCCGACCGCCGCGGCGGCGTTGTACTGGTTCTGCCAGGTGCTGCCTGCGGGATCGACGGTGTTGACCATGTCGAAGGAGTAACCCGCATCGCTTAGGCAACCGAGTTTGGTCGGCGACTCGAGGTTCTTGGTGTCGAACCCCCTGAGGCCCGGGGCGATCTTGATCGGCACGCTGACCGGGGGGGCGACCGCGGTGGCTACGGCAGGCGCGGTGGCGGCGGTAGCCGACTCCGGCACGCCTGCCGCAGCGGCGGGGGCGACCAAAACGGCACCGACCAGACCGACGACGGCAGCGGTGCCGGCGAACCGGCGAACGGAGGAGAAAAGACGCATGGAAGGACCACCTGAGCGCAACAAAGATTTCGGCCACTCGGCCCTGTCGTGCCCCATGCAATCACGGCCAGGCCGCCTATCGGAAGCCGGAGTGAGATGCGCCGCACCGGCCGGCTTGTGGTAGGGCACGACTGGACAAGTGCGATTCGGCTATCGCGCCAGCTGACTCACAGCGAGCGAGAAGAGATCGGGAAAGGTTGCCGCCGCCGGCACGATCGCGGGTTCAGCAATTCGCCGGGCTGCCAGCAGCGCTTGGGTGAACCAGCGATATCTGCGGGTATCCCTGCGCCAGAGCTGCTCGTACGCCTGCGGCTCTCCCCGCTGCAGCGCCGTCACCAGGGATCGGGCGCAAGCCAGGGACACCGCTATTCCCTCGCCGGTCAGAGCATCGACGTAACCTGCTGCGTCGCCCACCAGGAGCACTCGACCGGCCACCCGGGTCGGCACCCGCTGGCGGAGCGGTCCGGCGCCCCGCACCGCACCGGAGGTGTCTGCGTTCCCGAGTCGTTCCATCAATCGGGGAAAGGCGCGAAGTTGTTGCGACAGCGAGATTCGAAGGGAGCTGATCACCGCGACGCCGATCTGGTCCGGGCCGACGGGCGTCACGTAGGCCTCGGAATGCCGGGCCCAGTGCACCTCGACTAGACGGGTCCAGGGGCGCAGCGGAAAATGCTGCCGGAGACCCCATCGGAGGGGCGGAGTCCACCCCCGAATCCGCCCGCCTGCCGGCGCTGGCGCCGAGCGCAGGCCAAGGGTCCGGCTGATCGGGGAGTGCAGGCCGTCTGCGGCTGCCAGGTATCTGCTGCGGTGGCCGCCCGCCGTCACACTGTCACCATCCTGCGAGATGTGGCCGACCGCGACCGATTCGAAACGCACGCCCAGTTCAAGGGCGCGATGGGTCATCGCCTGCTGCAGGGCGGTGCGCCGAACTCCCAGCCCGCTGCCGGCACGAAAGAAGGCGGTGGCGCAGCGGTGCGAATCCGAATAGCGGATTCCCGGAAAAGGCATTCCGTGCAGCCTCACGCCGAGGGTGCTCAGCGCCTCGACTGCTCCGGGCATCAGACCCTCGCCGCACGCCTTGTCGATGGGACTGGAACGGGGGTCCAGGACGATCACCTCGAATCCGGCCTGGGCGGCATACATGGCGGTCGCCAATCCGGCTGGTCCGGCACCTGCGACCAGCAGATCGATCATGCGATGACAGCCGTTGTCAGGGCGCGGTTCTCGGTTCTGATCCGCACCGTGAGGAGCCAGGCATTCAGAATGGTAAAAATGGTCGCAGTCAACCAGGCGGTATGCACCAGAGGCAGGGCCACGCCTTCGGTGATGACTGCGACGTAGTTGGGATGCCGAAGCCAACGGTACGGGCCACTGCGGACCAGCAAGTCGCCCGGGATGACCATGATCTTCGTCGTCCAGCGGGTGCCCAGTACCAGGATGCACCACCAGCGCAGCCCCTGCGCCAGAACGACTATCGCGAGCATCGGCCAACCGAGCCAGGGCAGAAACGGTCGGGGCAGCAGCCAGACCTCCGCCACTGCACCGATCAACAAGGCGGCGTGCAGGGCCACCATGGCCGGATAGTGTCCGGCGCCGAATTCCTGTCCTCCGTTGGCCGCGCTGATCCGCAGGTGCCGATTCGAGCGCACCAATTCTCCGATACGTTCGATTCCCACCAGCAGAATCAGAATGAGGAAGGCAATCATCGGCTCACCAGGACAACAGGACGAGTTCCGAGCAGAACCCGGGGCCCATCGCCATCAGCAGGCCGGGAGTGCCGGCTACGGGTGACCGCTTGACGATGGTGTCCCGCAGAACGTGGAGCACCGAGACGGACGAGAGATTCCCGACCTCGGCGAGGGACCGCCAGGTCAGTTCGAGAGCTTCGGTCCGCAGCTCCAGTTCCCTCTCGATCGCCTCGATCACCTTGGGGCCACCTGGATGCGAGACCCAGTGGGCGACGTCGGCGACCGACAGCTGGTGCTCGGCCAGCAGGCTCCTGACGTCAGCACCCAGGTATTGCTCGACCAGGGCGGGGACCTGCGCGTCCAGGACGATCCGAAACCCGGATGCGCCGAAGTCCCAGCCCATGGTCCGCTGGGTGTCTGGATACAGATGGCTGCGCGTGTCGACGACCTGTGGCCCGTCGGCAGCCTTCTCGTGCCCGGCACCGACCGCAACGACGGCAGCGGCGCCGTCCCCGAAGAGGCCGCTGGCAACCAGATTCGCGACCGAGCGATCGTCGCGCTGCACCGTGAGGGAACACAGCTCTACTGCCAGCAGCACCGCAACCTGGTCGGGCCGGCCCAGCAGGTAGTCGTGCATTCGGGCGATCCCGGCGGCGCCCGCGACACAGCCGAGCCCGAACATCGGAACCCGTTTGACATCGGGGCGAAAGCCGACCAGGGCCGCGATTCGCGCGTCGAGCGAGGGTACGGCCAGGCCGGTGACGGTGGTGGAGAAGATGACATCGACGTCGCCGGGGTCGACATCGGCTGCGGCCAGCGCGCCGGAGACCGCCT
>JBPCPG010000236.1:0-6954 GCA_050999445.1 Nakamurella sp.
GGAACGGTGACAATCGATCTTGAAGCCGACGGTCCACACCTGCTGATCGCCGGCACCACCGGCTCGGGAAAGTCGGAGCTGTTGCAGACCCTGATCGCCGGGTTGGCCTGTGCAGCGCCGCCCGATCGAACAGCGTTTCTGCTGATCGACTACAAGGGCGGCGCAGCCTTCGGCGCGCTCGGAAACCTGGCGCACACCACCGGAATGGTGACCGACTTGGACGCGGCTCTGGCTGTCCGGGCGCTGAGAAGCCTGCACGCGGAGGTTCGGAGACGGGAGCGAATCCTGGCCGCGGCCGGAGCCAGCGATCTGAAGGCTCTGCGAAACCACCGTGCGAGCGCCTCGGACACCTCGGATCGACACTGCGCTGACGTGCGGGTGCCGCCCTCCCTGGTGATTGTCGTCGACGAGTTTGCGACCCTCGGTGCCGAATTGCCGGAGTTTCTGCGTGGTCTGCTCGACGTCGCGCAGCGAGGGAGATCCCTGGGGCTGCACCTCGTGCTGGCCACCCAGCGGCCCGCCGGCGTGCTGAGCCCGGCGATGAAGGCGAACATCGGGCTGCGTATTTGCTTGCGCGTCACCGACGACGCCGATTCGGTGGATGTCATCGACACGCCGGCCGCGGCGCGGCTCAGCGGCGAGGTGGCCGGTCGAGCGTGGGTGCGGTACGAGCGTTCCCGGCTCAGTCTCGTCCAGGTCGCCAGGGTCTCCGGAACAGCACGCAGGGGTCCGCTCGTTCGATTGCGCGGGTCCACCGCCGGCGATCACGGCGATTCTCGGAAGGCCACCGCTGGTGTCGACACGAGATCCGCACGTGGAACGACCAGCTCCGCACTTGGAACGAACAGATCCGATCTTGGAACAATGAGATCGGATCTTGGGACGAGATCAGAATTGGACGAGATCGTGGAGGCGGTCACGGCCGCAGCGTTCGGTATGCCACGGCCGGCACCTCCCTGGTTGCCCGCCCTCCCGCACCTCGTACCGCCGACCGGCGATCAAGCCGGCCGACAGGATGTGATCGGCATCTTGGATCGCCCCGCCGAACAGCTGCAACCGCTGTTGCGCATTCCGGCGGCATCGGTGCTGGTGCTGGGGCCGCCGGCGTCCGGCCGCAGCTGCGCACTGCGCAGATTCGGATGGATGGCGGCTGCCGATGGCGCGCAGGTCCTGGTCATCGACCCGGGACGCGGGCTCGCGGACCTGTCGAGCTGGCCCGGTGCGCGCAGTCATCTCGACGGGCAGGATCCGGTTCTGGTCCAACGCCTGGTGCACCGACTCCAGGCCGAACTCCGGACTCGGAACGGGGTGCCCGGTCCTCCTGTCCTGCTGCTCGTGGACGGTTGGGATCTCGTCAGTGGCCCACTCGACGCCTTGGACTACGGCGCCACGTCGGCCGCCATCACAGACCTTGCCGGCCGTGGACCGAGCGCCGGCATCCGGGTCGTGCTCAGCGGCGATCTACGTCTGGCGCATCACCGGATCGCCGGCGCGTTCGGCAGTGTGCTGCGCTTGGGCGTCGACGACCGCGGCGACGTGATGTCCGGGCCGCCGGGCCGGGGACGCTGCGGTCCGGACGAGATGCAGGTCGTCCACTGTCCGGCCGGCATTTCGGCACCTTCGATCGAGCCGATCCCCCAGCGCGAGATCACCGTCCGACCGTTGCCCGTATTCGCACAATTCCTCGATCTACCTGCCGCTGCCCCAGAAGCGGTACCGATCGGCTTCGGTGGGGACGATGCCGGCGCTCGAACCGTTGATCTGACGGGCGCGGGCGGCCTTCTGGTCGCTGGTCCTCGGCGCAGTGGCGTCACTACAGCGCTCGGCGTCCTTGCGATGGCGGCCGCGGCGGCCGGAATTCCGGTGCTGCGTGCAGGGTCCCGCCCGAGTGCGCCGCCGCCACCACCGTTCTACCTGCCGGGCGTCGGATCGCCGCACCCGGATGTCGGATGCCGAGACGTCGACATTCGCGACGGGTTCGACGCACTGCGTGGGCTGCTCGTCGATCACCAGGGCCCGCTCCTGCTGGTGGCGGACGAGGTCGACAGTTGGCCATCGGAGGGCGAAGCACTCCTGGCGAGATTCGTCACGGTGGCCGGGGTCGCTCAGAATCTCGCAGTGGGTGCGCGCCTCGATCGTGCGGTGCGATGTTCCCGCGGACCTATCGCGGAGCTCGCCGCGCTGCGAACAGGCCTCCTGCTGCACGCTGATTCCACCGACGGCAGCCTTTTGGACGCGGTACTTCCGCGCCGGCGAGGGTCGCTACCGGCCGGACGTGGGCACCTGGTGTCGCGAGGTCAGGCCGTCCCGATTCAAGTGGCCAACCTCTGAGGAGTCGCTGGAGACTGCGCCGCTTCCGGCGTCAGGCACCATGGAGCAAGGAACCGGGGCGGCTCGAGCATGCGAGGAGAACCAGCAAGAGCGGACAACTCTGAGCACTGCGTACGGGGTTGAACCGGCGCGGAGCCGAACCGGTGCATCCACGGGCAGACGATCCCTTCCAGGGCTGACGGGCAACCGGAGCGGGTAGCAGCGCGTCCATCGGTCGGGCTGGTGTTCCTGGTCGGCCGAGGCTCGGTTGGACGGGCTCAGTCGGCCGTGCTCGATCGGCGCGCTCCGCAAGGTCAACAACGACATCGAACTTCTTGACACTCGAACAGGTAGGAATTGATGGTTCACCAACATGGGGTTGTCCGCTCGACTCGGCTAGTGGCGTTGCTGGCAGGATTGGGGCTCGCGGCCGTCGCCTGCTCCTCCGGAGGTCCAGCCGTTTCGCCGACCGTGGTGGTGAATTCAACGGTCGCGGCTAGCGGAAACACAACCTCCGTCACAGCTGCGGGAAGCGCCGGCGGGTCCACGACTGCGCCCCCTTCTTCCGACCCGGCCGCATCCGGCGCCCTCTCATCCGGCGCCCAGGCATCGAGCCCCGCTACCTCGGGGCCTGCTACCTCCGGGCCCGCCACCTCCGGGCCCGCCACCTCCGGGCCCGGAACCTCTTCGTCGCCTGCCGCTGGGGCCAACGCTCTGCCGGTCGCCAAGGTCAGCGCCAGCCCGGCGTTCGGGAGCAAGACGCTCGGCGTCGCTGATCCACTCAAGATCTCGGTGCAACAGGGCCGCATCACCGACGTGAAGGTGACGACCTCCACCGGGCACGAGCTCAAAGGTGCAGTGTCGGCCGATGGCACCAGCTGGTCGCTCGGTGAAGTTCTGGGGTACGGCAAGACGTACACGGCATCCGGTACCGCCACCGGCACCGATGGCAAGGCAGTCCCGATCGCGGGCAGCTTCTCGACCGTGGTGCCGACGAGCAAGGTGCGTACCACGATCAGCCCCAGTGACGGTGACGTGGTCGGTGTCGCCACTCCGGTGATCGTCGCCTTCGCTGTGAATCCAGCCGACCGAGCAGCCATTGCGAAGGCAGTCTCCATTCGGACGACGCCCAAGGTCACCGGTGCATGGGTATGGATCCAGCACGATGACAAGCGGTGGGCGCTGGACTTCCGGCCGGCCGTTTACTGGCCGGCGAACACGAAGGTCCACGTCGAGGCGAAGGTCTATGGTCTGAAATTCGCAGCCGGCGCCTACGGGTCCAGTGATGTGACCAGCGATTTCACCATCGGACGCAATCAGGTGGTCAAGGCCGATGTGAACTCGCATTTCCTGCAGGTATTCCGCGACGGCCATCAGGTCGCCTCCTACCCGGCCTCGTACGGCAAGGGCGATACCCCGGACAAGATCACCCGGTCGGGCATCCATGTCGTCAACGACCTCTTCCCGACCAAGTTGATGAGCAACCCGAAGTACGGGTACGTCAACGTCCTGGAACACTGGGCCGTGCGGATCAGCGACAACGGTGAGTTCATCCACGCAAATCCGAAGACCGTGGGGGACCAGGGCAACACCAATGTCTCCCACGGCTGCGTGAACCTCTCGCTGAAGGACGCCGAGGCGTACTTCAAATCCGCCATGCGGGGTGATCCCGTCGAGGTGACCGGCACCACGATCAAACTGCAGCCTTCCGATGGCGACATCTTCGACTGGACCTATCCATGGCAGCAATGGAAGAACCTGGCCGTGAAGACCTACTGAGAGCCCACGGAGGCCACGGAGGGTCCTGCCTGAGAGCTCACGGCGGGCCCTTCACGGGTCTTGAACTCGTACCTGGGCTACGACTTCATTCGCTCAATCGGTCGGTGTGACAGCAGCGGAGTCCGATAGCTGCGAGAGCACCGGCCGCTTGGGTGGGCGGTGGTCGCCCGACGATGTCCCGGTCAATCTCCGGCGCACCCAGGGGCCGACGAACTCCCGGTAGAAGTCGAGCTGATTGCGAATCGTCCGCGGTGGCTGCAGCTGCGATCCCAGCGAGGTGGTCCAGAGTGCCGGACGATCGATCTGGAGGGCATCGAGAACGCGGCCGGCCACCTGCTGATGGCCGGCTGGGTTGAGATGGAGTCTGTCCGGCGCCCAATAGCCCGGACGGCGAAGTTCGGCGATGGGCCACAAGTCGATCAACAACGCTCCGCGCTTGGCCGCGATCTTCCGGACGCAGGCAGCCAGTCTGTCCCCACCCGCTCGGATGCGCGCGCCGAGCGGGAGCCCGTCGCACGGGTCCGCTCCGGTGAACATCACCACCGTGGCCCCGGTATCAGTCAGCCGCGCCACGCCGAGGTCGAGCAACTGAAGCAGGGTCGGGAAATCCATTCGGGGCCGCAGCATGTCGTTACCGCCACCGGCGAAGGTGATCAGGTCCGGCCTCAGGGCCACGGCCGCATCAAGTTGTTCCTCGATGATGGCGCCGAGCAGCTTCCCCCGGATCGCCAGGTTGGCGTATCCGGTTCGCTCCCCAGCCGGGCCCTCGACCAGCCACCGCTGCGACAGCACGCCGGCCACCAGGTCTGCCCAGCCTCGGACGGATCCGTCCGGCAGATCATCTCCGACGCCTTCCGTGAAGCTGTCGCCCAGAGCGACGTACCGACGAGGTGGGCTGGACGTTGCGGAGGTCACGCGCACGAATGTTACCTATCGGTAACTTGACCGATCGCGGCTGGATACACGATTCATGGCGAATATCACAGAATGCGTCCCCGTCGCTTTGGATGACAGATCCACATTCCGACGTTAGGCTCACTGTCAAGGTAGTTGACACATCACAAACCGGAGGACCTCATGACTACGCCCACCACCACGCTCACCGGAACCTGGACCGGAGACGCCGTCCACTCGGACGTCAGCTTCAAGGTTCGTCACATGGCCGTCGGCAAGGCCAAGGGCACCTTTGCTCTGGAATCCGCCACCCTGGTCGTTCCCGAAACCGGGCTGGAAGGCGCCACCGTCACAGCCGTGATCGACGCAGCGAGCGTCGACACCAAGCAGGAGCAGCGCAACGAGCACGTGAAGTCCCCCGACTTCCTGCACGTCGCCGAGCATCCCACCTTCACCTTCGTCTCCACCGCAGTCAAAGACCTCGACGGCGACGAGTTCGTTCTCCTCGGCGACCTGACGATCCGCGGCATCAGCAAGCCCGTCGAGCTCAAGACCGAGTTCCTGGGCGCGACCACCGACGCGTACGGAGCAGAGCGGGCAGGCTTCTCAGCCACCACGTTCATCAGCCGTAAAGAGTTCGACGTGTCCTTCAACGCAGCCTTCGGCGCCGGTAACTCCGTGGTGAGCGACAAGGTCGAGATCGCCCTCGAGTTGGAATTCACCAAGAACGTCTGAGTTCGGCTTCGATTCGGCGAACACGGCACCAGGGACGCCAACCGGCTTCGATACCTCGAGCCCCGCGCACTTCGATCCTCGGATCGGGCGCGGGGCTCCGTGCGTCGTGTCGGCGGTCAGGGCGCCCTGTCGAGGTCCTCGATGAAGTACGCAATCTCGCCCGGTGCGTACCAGGCCAGGTCGATGTCGTCGGCAGAGCCGACCGCGAATTCGGCGTCATCGTCCCCGAGGTCTGCCTGATCGACGATCGCGGCAGCGGCCTGCACGATATCCGCGGCATCGGCGCCGTCGAGATGGAACGAGACCAGCTGCTTCCACGGCACCGGGCCGGAGATGATCGCAGCGGCCCGGTCAAGCTGCGGAGCGGCCGTGGCACCAGCTACATCTGCGGCGATGACGACGCGCAACGTCGGCTCATCCGGACCGGCCGCCGCCAGCAGCCGCAGGCACGCCCGGGCCGCGTCGGACAGTGCCAGGTACTCCAGGTCTTCCTCCAACGCGTCGGGATACTCCTGCCGAAGGTCGTCGGTGACGGCGAACACGATTCCTCCGCGCGGGGTGATCTCACGATCGGCCACCACCTGTCGCAATGTCGACATCGTCGCCGGGACGTAGATCCTCATCGATCCGCTCCGGATCCGCGAGAGCCGGACGGTCTTGGTGTTGTTGGGCGCTCCGCCTGCCCGATGGCGGTGCTGCGCCGAGCCGGGCGGCGTGTGGGCCGCTGCTGCGCGACCGGTTCCTGGTTCACCACCGCGACCACCTCCTCGGCTGCGGCGATTCCGGCCGCCTCACCCCCGGCGGCAACCGCGACCACTTCCTCCACCGCAGCCACTGCAGCCACCTCACCTACCGCGACCATTTCATCCACTGCAGCCACCTCACCTACCGCGACCACCTCATCCACCGCACCTACCGCGATTACCTCATCCACCGCACCTACCGCGGCCACCGCACCTACCGCAGCCGCCGCACCTACCGCAACCTCCACCGCGGCCTCCGCGATCACCTCGCCGATTTCGTCCGCGGCCGAACCGTCAACGACCTCTGGGCTCGACAGGGCTGACACTGCCTGGGCAGAGCCCGGCAGCAGTTCTTCGATGGCCTCACCGATGTGGAGTGCGAACTCCCCGAGGTCGGGAATCGCGTCCCGATCGGCGGTCAGGCCGAAAAAGACGGCTCCGTTGTAGGACGTGCACGCCACCGCGAGCGCCTGCCCGGCGGCCAACGGCGCCA
>JBPCPG010000301.1:0-5704 GCA_050999445.1 Nakamurella sp.
CTACGCGCCTTCGAGACCCGTGACCGCAACCTCGTCGCCTCGGTAGCCGACGATCCGCTGATCCCGCTCATCACGACGGTGCCCGGCAGCGGTTCCCCTGAGGATGTAGCGGCCTACCTGCAACGGCAGCACGACCGCCTCGCCACCGGCGTCGGGTACTCGTTCGCGATCACCGATAGCGACACCGACGAGGCCGTGGGCCAGATAGGTCTATGGACGCAGGAGATCAGCACCGGTCGAGCTTCGACCGGCTACTGGATCGCGCAACGGTTCCGACGACGCGGTTACGTCCGAGCTGCCCTGCAGGCCCTCACCGACTGGGCACTGTCGCACGAGGAGGTCCAGCGACTGCATCTGTTCGTCGAGCCCTGGAACGAAGGCTCGTGGCGCGCGGCCGAGGGGTGCGGTTACCAGCGCGAAGGTTTGCTACGCGATTGGGAGCGGGTGGGCGATACCCGCAAAAACATGTACGTCTACAGCGTCATCCGCGCTGCCGCCAGCGGGTCCTGAACGTTGCCCAGACCCGGATTTCTGGGAACGCGTCCATTCCCCGTAACGGGATCGGCCACCGGGCGTCCTGTTTCTCAGCCCTCGGGGTGTGCGCTGCGCGCCTGACGGAACAGCTCACCGAGTAGGTGGGCGTAGCCGCGTGCGTCATCAATTGCTCGATGGGTATGCGCGACGTCGCCGAACCACTCGGCCGGCAAGGTCTGGGGCGAGATGGCAGCCACCGGTCGTCCGGTGACCGCAGCGGCGTAGCTGCGCAGGCACAACCCCGGTCCGCGGAACAGCAGTTCCGCCTCGTAGGGACCTTGCACGAGTCCGTACCGGGTGAAGCGGCGCAGGTAGTAGTCCATCCAGGTGCCGTCGAAGGAGATGGGCGATGCTGCGAACATTCGCTGATCAGGCAGTTGCCGCACCCAGGTGACGAACTGCGCCATGACGGCCTCGACCGGGTGTGGATCGGTCGTTGCCGCCGCCCACGCCTCCGGCTGGGTTTGGAACCAGGCGTACGTGTCGGGGTTCGGGGCCGCTCCGGGCAGGGTCTCCAACACCGCCTCGAAGGTGTCCAGTTCCTCCCCCGATCCGGTCACCGCCACCGAAGCGAAAGATCTCATGGAATTCGGGCCCGGCCAGGGACCGTCCACCTCGATGTCTGTGACGACGTACACCCATTCGTCGCGACTTCTGCTGGCGTCTATCACGTGAAGACCTCCGGAGGATCGGGGCATCAGTGTGGCACTGTCCCACTACCTCAACCGGCTGCTGGCCAGTTCCGAATGCCGAACGCCGAGCGGTGCCAGTTGGGCCGCCTTCGGTCAGTTCACCTCTGTGACCAGGTCATACCCGTGGGACCCACCCGGTGAGCTGTTCCGGTGAGGGAGGTGTTGCGGAGCAGTACCGGGGTCAGTGGAGTTCGAGATTTCGGGTGCGTTCGAGGAGGGCGTTGATGCGGGCATCGATGTCGTCCATCGTCTGCGTCAGCGTCGCCAACGCTGCGATCGCTTCTTTCTTCTTCTGGTTGGCGGCGGTCCAGTCCCACATCGGCCACTCGACCGCGGGTGCCGATTCCGGTGCGCTCTGGTCGACGGCCATGACGGCGACGAACTGGTCAACGTCCAACGCTTTGTGGTGGGCCAGGCCGGTGTCGGCCTGGCGCGCCAGGTGTGAGGTGGAATGCGGGCTCAGGGCCCGGATCGGTTCGGGGAGATGTCCCCATTGGCTGATCGGCGGGAACAGCGGGACGGCCAGGGTTTTGTCGTCGATGCGTTTCGGGTTGCGGCAGGGGTGGTGACTGGTGCCGGTGACTTCCTTGGCCTTCTTGAGCAGGTCCGTCAGTGCTCGGGTGGCGTGGCGGGTAACGGCGGTGTTCAGGACGCGGCGCCACCGCACCAACGTGTACGGCCCGCACGGCACCGGATCCGCCGCCGCCTCGACGACATGCTTGGTGCCGCGGTGGTCAATGATGGTCGCGGTTCCGTCGGCGATATGTAGTTGGCCGACGGTGAGACGGGGAACCTGCCGGTACGGGATGGTCGTCGCGGCGGCGAGGGTGAGCAGGGCGCGGTCCCGGCGGCCGAACAGCCCGGCGGTCCACCCGTTAGACGGCAGCAGCCGCATCAGCATGTCGACCTGACCGGGATCGATCAGCTCCCTCGCCGGCGGGCCACCTCTCGTGTCGAATCGGTCGGTACGGCATGCCCGGCGACGCGATGGTGGTGGGCGATTGCGGCAAGTCGCCGCCACAGGGTGGCGGGTGCGCGCGACGCAGATGGCAACCGCAGCCGGGGATATCCGGTAGACCAGCTGAGACACCACCTGGTGCGGGTGTCCGGCCCGGCAGCGGTCGGCCGGTCTGGGTGACGGGGTCGGACCGCCCCACCGGCCAGCATGAGCGTCAATGACCGGGATCATTCCCGATCGACTCGACAGCTAGGCCGGCGCCCCAGCGGCGGCGAAGCGGCGCCCCGCTGCGCTTGTGCGCGGCCCTGTAAAGGGCTATCGCCTACAGGAATCAGCCGGTGCCGCATCGAGCGCCGCCGACGTCCGTCAGTTGCGAACGGTGACGAGCTTTGCAGTGACTGCGGCATCGGCGAGCCGGTCGTCGAACGATGCGAGGCGTGCGCGAGCGTCTTGGGCAGCGAGTAGTACGCAACAGTCCGGCATCTTCAGGTTGGTGCTCGCGCGGAGAGCGGCGAGCTTGACGGCGGTGTCGCCGGGAAAGGGCAGCTCCTGCACTTCCAGGTCCTGTAACGCGTTGCGGACAGCATCCAGTCGGCCCTCGCGGGCGGGCGCGACGAGCACCTCGGCCAGGGTCAACGAGTTGGCGGCGAAATCGTCGTCAATCTCGCGGGCGAGGAGGGTTTCGGCGCGGCCGTGATGATTGTCTTCACCGTCGAGGTAGGCGATCAGAACGCTGGCGTCGAGCACGATCACGCCGGCCATCCCTCGTGCAGTCGGTCCAGGTAGTCCGGTCCGTAGGCGCCGGTCAGCATTCCGCTGTGCTCGCGGAGCGCGGCAAGCCTACGACGGCGATTTTCATCGTGCGCCTGCTGCGCGGCGCGATGGCCTTCCAGTGCGAGCTGAACCAGAACCTGAGCGCGACTCAGGCGCGGCCAGCGGGTCGCGGCCGCGTCCAGCGCCTGCGCCAAATCGTCGGTCTCAGTCACGAAGTGTCGTGGTCGGGTAGTCGGCATCGTAGAAGTGTAACACGGATGCCCTCCGGTGCTACACTGGGGCGCAGTATGTGACCGGTGCAGCAGGCGATGACCTCGGAGCGGACCACCGCGGTGAAAACTGTGGGGATGGCACAGATTCCCGCTGGCCAACCCAATGTGAACCTCTCCCTGCATCAGACGCCGGATCTCCGTTTGCCATTCGTCGCCCTCGGAAACGTCAACCAAAACTGAGACACACCACGTGCAACGAAGATCGGGCCCTCCCCCGTCCAGAGGACATGATCGCGCAGTACTTCAGGCACTCGGCCGGCCGGGTCTGACGCAACAAGTGGCCTGACGCTGCAACAAAAGGCATCGGTCGCGTCATTGAAGGTCCGACACATGCGCGAGTGCGAAGGAGGCCGGATGGATTTCGACGAATTCGTCGGGGCGCACCTTGCCGCACTCGGCCGGTATGCCGGTGTGCTGACCGGAGATCGGCATCTGGCCGAGGATGTACTCAGTGACGCCCTCATCACCGCCTCGGTCCGATGGGACCTGATTGGACAGATGGAGTACCCGCTGGCCTACGTCCGCCGGATCGTGGCCAGCGCCTTCGTGGCCGACCGTCGTCTGTACCACCGCCGGCGGACCACTGCGCAGGCCGATCCGGCCGGGTCGCTCGTCTCACCGGAGGAGGATGCGCAGGGGCGACTGGAGGATCGGGACCAGCTCGACCGGCTGCTCCGGGGATTGACGCCGACCCAGCGCGCGGCGGTGGTGATGCGCTTCTACCTCGACCTACCGGACGCCGACATCGCGCAGGCTCTCGGCTGCTCTCTGGGCAACGTTCGCTCCACGATCTCCCGCGCGCTCGGTGCGCTGCGGTTGACGCAACCTGCAGAAAGGGGCTGATCGGCGATGGACCTGGAACAGCTGCGGGCCGAACTGGTGGGGCAGGAACGGTTTTTACCGGATCTGGATGCCGTGCTCAAACGTGTCCGGCAGGGAACCAAGCCGACCTCACGACGCTCAGGTCACCGCATCATCCTGCATCGCCGGCTCGCGATCGCCGCATCCATCGCGGTAGTCGCCATCCTGGCCGGTGTCATTGCCGTGGTGCACGGCCATTCGCAGCCGACCCGCCCCGCTTCGCCGCCGGTATCGGGCGTGGCCGGCATCCGTTGGCAGCTGACCTCGGCGACGGTGTCGGGTATCCCGACCTACGGCGGCACGCCGGACGAGACGGAATCGCTCTACCTCTATCTCGACGGCGCCAGTGTGGCCACCGGATTCTGTCTGGCCCGGCAGGGAAAGTGGCATCAGAGCGGAACGACGGTCATCTTCAGCGATCAGCACACCCTGGAGCACAGCTGCCCCATCGGGATGGGTTCCACTGCGCCCCGCCTGGCACTGCTGCAACTGGACGGCCCGATGAGCTTCACCACCGCAGCGAACGTCCTGCACCTGCGGAACAGCACCACGACCATGACGTTCACCGCCGCCGACGACGCCGCGACGAATCCGGGTCCCTCGTCGGGGGCGCTGACCGACTCCACAGCGGCAGCTGTGACCGGCTTCGCCTGGCAACTGGTGTCCGCCACTCAAAGTGGGAAGAACATCGCACTTCCGCCCGACAAGGCCACGACTATGCAGCTGAACGCCGACGGCACCAGCACCATGGAGGGACCGGCCTGCTTCTACCGCACCGGCCGCTGGCATCAGGTCAACGGCGGCATCGAATTCACCGACCAGGTCACCGTCGTGATGTCCTGCTATGCGATCACCGATCTACGCGACGAGGCCGGAGGCAGGGTCCTGACCGGACTGGCCGGGACCCTCACCATGACGCTGACCCAACACACGCTGACCTTGCGGAACGCCGCCGCCGTCGCGAACTTCAGCGACGCCGGCGTGACGACCGGCGGACCCGCTTCGAGTGAGGTACCAAGATCTACCGGTTGAATCCGGTAGCAAACCCAGAGATTTCGGCGCCGGACATCCAGCCGGGCAGTGATTTCGTGAAGAAGCGGGCCAGCGGCCACGAGGCTGGCGCTGGGCGTCGCTGGACAACGCCCGCACGCTGGACGACGCATCCAGGCGAGCAGACGCAGTTCTGCCTGCCTCTGCTCAACCAACCCCCGCTCATCGGGTGCCGCCAACCGCTGCCGGGCACCGTCGTGATGAGTGGGATCAGCGGATCGTCGGCTACCGAGGCGACGAGGTTGCGGCGACGGGTCTCGAAGGCGCGCAGAGCGACAGGTGCGTTGATCAATCGAGGCATCGCCGACGGCAGCATGCGGCAATCCTCTCAGGGCTCCGGGCCGCCCCGGTGAACCCATGGCTGACCGGGACAATGAGGGAGGGATCCGGGGGGATGATCAGCCGCGATGGGGAAAGACTTTCTTCGGCAGGGTGAAGACGAGTAGGAACGCGACGGACAGGGCCGCGCTGTGCGTGAAGCCTGCGGCGACCGCCACGGGTGTCCACCCGTGATGGACAGCGACCCGAAGAGCACCGATCCGATGACGGCGATTCCGACGGCG
>JBPCPG010000138.1:0-4539 GCA_050999445.1 Nakamurella sp.
TGCGGGCGGCCGGCGACATCGCCGAACTCGACGGACTCCGTGGCTACGACGCTGTGCATTTGGCGGCTGCGGTGGCGGTGCGGGCCACTGTCGTAGCTAGTGCCGACCGGCAATTGATCGGGGCAGCCAGGAACCGGGGATTCGGCGTCGCGGAACCTCGATAGCTCAACCGACGACGCCCGTCAATTTCGGCGTCCCGCTCACGGATCGTCCATCAGGTGACGATGTGGGCTGCACCGCGAGCTACGCGGTGCCGGTCCAGACAAGGAACCGACGGGAGGTATCGGCGCTAATTCGAGCGTGACACCACGCTCGAGAGCGCGACGAGACAAGGCCGCCCGCCTCATTGACGCCGCCGCCGGGTGGGCGATGCAGGAGAACGCCATCCGGGGCCTCGCGTTGGTCGGTTCCTACGCGCACGGCCGCCCGTCAACGGCCAGTGATGTTGACCTTCTGGTTCTCACCAGCAGACCGGAGCGTTATACCGAGCAGACCGACTGGGTCAGTTCAATGGCGGACCACGCTCGCATTATCGGGACGGCACGCTGGGGACCGGTCACCGAGCGACGACTCCGGCTCGAGTCAGGCCTCCACATCGACATCGGGTTCGCCGACCCAGCTAGGGCGGCCGTTCCGTTGGACACCGGTACCCGGCGAGTTCTGTCCGACGGCTACCGCATCCTGTACGACGCTTCCATACTCCTCGAGCGGGCCGTGAGCGCGATCGCCAGCACGGGCACCGGCACCACTGATGAGGTTCAACGCCCCGGTTGACGACCGTTCGGTCTGGCATCGTTGGCTCGTGGGCGGCTAAGCGGCGGCGACAGCACGATGTTCGGCCGGCCAGCGCAGGTGACCGGTCAGTCGTGATGCATGATTTCTACGGCGAGCGGGTCGCCGGGCGATTTCCAGCGGGTTCCTCGTTCCGTCGTCTTGGGGGGTGAAAGATGGCCAGGTCGAGGGTGCCGAGGTTGGCGCCGATCTCGACCAGGCCCAGCTGGACCTGCTCGACGTCCGCGACGTGCCAGATCGGCCAGGCCGGGAATGGCTCTTGGTCGCACGGCGACGATAGCGCCGCAGGCGCGGCCTCGGTGTCGTCGTGCCGGCAGCGAAACATCCCCGTCACCAGGTCTTCTGCGTCCTGGTTCATCGAACTGGGCAACCTCCAGCACCGGACCAACCGGCCGCCCGCTCCTCGACGACAACACCGCCTGAGCGTGGCCGTCAGTGCGACCGCGGCCTGACCAGCGAGGACCGCAGATTGCCTGGAGTAAGATGCCTACCAGTATGAAAATTCCTCAGCATACCGATAATTCATTCCTGTCACGTTCGCCCTGCCCGGAAGAAGTTCGATGAATCGACGCCAGATACTGCTCGCGGCTCGAACGTTGGAAACGCACCCCGACCTGCCCAACCCAGAAAGTCTGCAAGCCGACTTGATGTATCTGACGAAGCTGATGTTGGAGGCTCAAAATTTGCGGTGGCGACGACGTCGAGTGATCCGTGAACTCGCCAGGGTGGAAGCGCACGTCATCAGCCAACTTCGGGATGACGACCAGGCTCGCCCGATGGCTAGACGGCGTCAGCGCAGACTATTTTCAAGGCAACAAGCGTCGCTCCGAAGCCAAAGCAATAGCAGGCGCTGAAAAGCGCAATTCCTGCTGGCAGATAGATCGAGCCCCTGACATGGACGCTCCGGCTCGAGGTGACAAATGTGGCCGATGATGGTGTTCGTCCCGTGGAATTGCAACCATCGGCGTTCGAGGTAGTTCTCGATCGCTGGCGGGGCTTCAGGTGTGGCTACGGCGGACGCGCGCTTCGGCCGCGGCCTCCTCGACGATTTTCCGGGACACCTCGACGAGATTGATGTGCCCGTGTTTGGCTGAGCTTCCGGAGTGTGTCGAAGGCTCCCTGAGCTGTGTCGCCGTGACGACTGCGCAGAATGCCGATGGCCTGGTCGATGATCGGGCGAGACGGCAACGCAGCGTGCAGTTGCGACGCGAGCCGCTGACTCTGGGCGAGGATCTGCGCGTTGAGCACCGGGGTCGCCGCAGGGACCGCGAACATCTCACCCACCTCCTCGGCGTGGTCTTCGAAGGCGTCATGGGCGTGGGCGCAGACGTTCATCGCGCCGAGCACTCCGCCCGGAGTGCGCAGGGGCACCGACAGCACGCTGTGTACTTCCAACCTGCATGCTCGGGGCCCGAAGCGCGGCCATCGGCGATCGCCGCCCAGCGACCCGGACCGCATCGTTCGTCCTTCCGCGGCAGTGCTGATGCGCGGGCCCTGTCCGATGCCGTACTGGGATGTCGTCGACCTGCCGGACGAACTCGGTGCTCTTCACGATGATGTTCTGGCGGTCGGAATTCCCGCCACGGGAGCCGCTCCGATCAGCGCTTGCGGTACGTTCCTGGAGGTCACCGCGCAACCTGCGGGGAGCGTCGGTCGTCTCGAGGAGTGAACGCGGGATGCAGGGTCGACGACGCCGCTTTGCTGCGGCGGTTGCGAACGGCGCACCGGCGGGATGGCGTAGGGGAAGCGGTGAGTGGATGACCAGTGGGGGAGCGCTATTCGCCGCGGTGTTGAACGCTGCCACGGAGCAGTCGATCATCGGGCTCGGTGTCGACGGTGTAATCACTGTGTTCAACACCGGCGCGGAAAAGATGTTGGGCTACGCGGCGTCGGAAATGGTCGGATTGACCAGCCCGCCGATGCTGCACGACCCGGCCGAGGTGCGGGCCCGCGCCAACGAGCTCGGTGTCGACGCCGACTTCCGGGCGATCATCGGCCGGGCCGCTTTCGGTGAGCCTGAAACGCGGCAATGGACTTACCTGACCAAAGACGGTCGGCGGCTGCAGGCGATGCTCACCACCACCGCGATGCGTGACCCTGACGGCACGATCAATGGGTTCATCAAAGTTGGCACGGACATCACCCCCAGGGTGGCGGCCGAAGAAGCCTTGCAGGCCAGCGAAGCGTTGTTCGAGGGCGTCTTCGACCACGCACCGATGGGGATCGTGCTAGCCGATGCCGCCGACTCCGTCGCAGGTCGGATCCTGCGAGTGAATCCGGCCCTGTGCAAGATCACCGGATACACCCGAGATCAACTGTTGGGGATGACAGTTGCCGACCTCACCCACCTCGATCATCGCGCCCTGCATCGTGAAGCGTTCGAGGCATTGTCCTACGGCGACTCCCTGTTGCTGGATATCGAACGCAGGTGGATCCACGCCGACGGACATGACATCTGGGTGCAGGCCAGCATCGCCCCGGTACGCCACGACGGGAAGCTGCTGGTCGTAGGAATGGTCGAGAACATCAGCGCCCGCAAGGAGGCCGAGCAGCGGCTGCAGCATCTGGCGCTGCACGACGCGCTGACTTCGCTGCCCAACCGGACTTTGTTGCTCGACCGGCTGGAGCACGCGCTGGCTGCGGCGAACCGTTCCCACCAGCGCGTGGCCGTACACTTCGTCGACCTCGACGGGTTCAAGTCGGTGAATGACGATGCTGGGCACCTCGCCGGCGACGAGGTGCTGTTGATGGTCGCCCAGCGACTGCGGGACAGCGTGCGCCCCGGTGACACCGTCGCTCGGATGGGCGGTGATGAGTTCGTGGTGCTCTGCCCGGATTTCGCCGACGATACGGCCCCGACCGTCCTGGCGGGTCGGTTGCTCGCCGTGTTGTCCGAGCCGTACCGGCGCGAGAAGGCCGTGCATCACCTCAGCGCCAGCATCGGCGTCGCGGTGTCCGATCCCAGCAGCGGTGCGGAGCGGCTCCTGCGGGACGCCGACGACGCTATGTACATCGCGAAGGACAACGGCAAGAACCAGGTCCACCGGCACAACTCGAAAGACCCGGCTGCGCTGTCCAGGACCGCCCGGGCCGTCCGGCACCTCAACCTGGAGGCCGAGCTCCGCACCGCGCTGGAACGAGATCAGTTGGTCATGCACGCCCAGCCGATTCTCGACCTCACCACCCGGGAAATCATCGCGGTGGAGACCCTGATCGCTGGAACCACCCCGCCCGCGGGGTATTGGCGCCCGCCGAATTTCTCGATGTGGTCGAAAACGGTCCACTCATGATGCCCATCGGGCGACGAGTGCTGAACGAATCCTGCCGGATCGCTGCGAACCTGCCCCCGCACGGCCGCGCCACGGCGCCACCGGCGGTGTACATCAACATTTCCGGCCGACAACTGGAAACCGGGAACCTCCGCGACGATGTCCTGCACGCCTTGCGGATGTCGAACCTGCCGGCGTCCAGGCTTGTCCTGGAAATCACCGAGACCACCACTCCGCTCCTGGCAGGCTCCCTGGTGGACGACATCCAGGAGCTGCGCCAGCGCGGTGTCCGCTTCGCCATCGACGACCTCGGCACCGGCTACAGCAGCCTCACCCGGCTCACCGAACTGCCCGTCGACATCCTCAAGATCGACCGCAGTTTCACCGCCCAGATCGGCCGCAGCACGACCGTCGACGCGGTCGTCAAAGCGATCTTGTCCATCGCCGAGACGCTGCAGTTCACCGTCGTCGCCGAGGG
>JBPCPG010000043.1:0-9756 GCA_050999445.1 Nakamurella sp.
GGCCGCACGTCGCGAACCACCGCACCACAGGTCTGATGGTTGAGGCGGCCGAGCCGTGCTGATGCGGCAGCCGCAACGGTGACTCGGGCGGGCCGTGCCCGTGGGGATTGGACGTGCTCCCGGAGACGAGCAGGGATTGTGGCAGCCGCCGCGGTGACTTGGCCGGGTAGCGCTCAGACGGCCGGGGCGTACTCACAGAGTCGGACAGTGCTCACGCTGCCGGGCAGTGCTCACGCTGCCGGGCAGTGCTCACTGCTGCCGGGCAGTGCTCACGCTGCCGGCATCGGGCGTGCCGGCACGCAGTCGCCAAGGCATCCGAACGTCCACGACTGCGCGGCTCGATGTTCACGCTGCTCGCATCGTCGGCCCGATCGGTACCGTTGGCCGGTGTCCCGCTCCCGGTTCCTCCTGCTGCTCGCCGGACTGTGCGTCGCACTTCTTGCATCCTGTACCTCCGGCGCCGCGCTCGGCTCTTCCGGCACCGTCAACCTGACCCAACCGACGACGCCGCCCACGGGCAGCGCGAGCGCAACGACGACTGCCGCACCCGGCCCGACCCCCGTTACCCCCAACGGAATGATCACCGGCCTCGGTGTTGACGACACCTCCATGACGGTGGGATCGCTGGTAGATCAGCGCCTCGATCGTGGGTTCTCGACCGGGATCGCGCTCTGGCAGAAGTCGGTCAACGCCTCAGGAGGACTGTGCGGACGCAGCATTCGCTTGCTGGTCGGCCGCTCCGGCGAGTCGCTGCCGGATGCGTACCACCGAATTGCCGGCACTTCATTGGGTCTGATCACCTTGGCGTCACCCACCGACGCCGCGCGCCTGAACGACCTGACCAGCGCCGATGAGATCCCCGCCCTCACTCTGACCGGGAGCTCTGCGCAGCTGAGCAGAACCGGATCGGTGGTGATCGGCGCCACCGAGGACATCAAGACCATCAACGCGTTGGCCTACCTGCGATCCAAGGGAAAGCTCCTTCGCGGGAGCACGCTCTATGTCGTCACCGACGGCTCGGATGCCGACGCCGCGGCGAATGCCCTGGCCGGCGCCGCCTGGTGGTCGCAGGTCAACGGGGTGACCGTGGTCAGCAGACCAGCGGAAAGCCCGTACCGCGCGTTCACCGGGGCCGGCGCCGTTCTGGTCGTCGCCGATCCGGCCGAGATCGAGAAAGTCCTGCTGACTGCGCCGGCGACGGTGGACGTGGTCACGAACCTCGGCGGGTACGACAGGGCACTGATCACCCAGCCGGACGGACGGCTGTTGATCGCGATGGCCGGCCCGGCCTTCGGTTCCGACAACCCCGCTGCCGCGGCCGTCGCGAAGGCCTTTGTCGCATCCGGCCAAACCGATCCTGGTCCGAACCTGATGTCCGGCTATGCCGTTGCCGCCGCCTGGGGTCGCCTGATCGTGCAGGCCTGCGCTGACCGGAATCTGACCCACGCCGGTATCGCCGCGGCGCTGCGAACGGTCGGACCGGCGTCGGTGGATTCGCTGTTCGGACCGTCGGACCCGGGGCTGGTGGTGACCTCGGGATTGCCGGCGACCAGAGTCTCCTCGGTTGCGCTGGCCGATCCGGCTGCGCCGGCCGGCCTCCGCCCGTTGATCTGGCTGCAGGCAGCGCCGGGTATCGCCGACTACCTGCCACCGCGGTAGCCGAATCTGCGTCGGGCGGCCGCAGCACGCGCTCGTGGCCGTCCGCTCCGGCAGTCATCCGGTGCGGGGACCGACGTCTCGGCTCGGCGAGCGTCGCTATGACGTACTCGAGTGCATCGAAGGTTTTGTCGGCGCGCGGGGCGGTCAGATCCGCCCGGCTCGCAACACATTCCCGGCACTGCGGTCCGTTCGAACGGCCTCCGCGACCGGGATGACGGCGAGCAGCGCCAGCAGGAAGAAGGCGATCCGATAGGGACCGGCTGGATCGGTCACCTGCGTCAAGTGGGCAACCGGCCCGCCCGCGCGCAGGGCGACGGCGCCGACTGCCACTCCAAAGCCGGCCGCAATCTGTTGCATCGTGGACGACAGGGTGTTGGCGTCGTGCAATTCCTGCGGACCTATGTCCGCGAACGCGATCGTGTTGTAGGCCGTGAATCCGACAGATCGGGCGATTCCGCCGAAAACCATCACCAGGCAGATCACCGCGATCGGGGTCGATGACCGGAGCAGGCCGTTCAGCACCATGCTGACCGCGGCGCCTGCAGTAGCGGCCAACAGAACCGTCCGGAAGCCGAACCGCATCAGCAGCGGCGTGGTCGCCGGTTTGATGGCCAGATTACCGACGAAAACGAAGAGCACGATGGCGCCCGACTTCACGGGTGACCAGCCGAATGCATCCTGGAACATCAGCGGCAGCAGGAATGGCACTGCATTGACTGCCATTCGGAACGCCGAACCGCCGGCATGCGACATCCGGAACGTCGCCACCCGCAGAATGCGCAGGGTCAGCAGCGGATGCTCGGTCCGGAGCAGGTGCCGGATCGCCAATGCGGCCATGACCGACGCCGCCCCAGCGAGCCCGGCAGTGGGCGCCCAATGGACCCTGACTCCGGCAAGTACGTCGGCGAATATCACGAGCGATCCCACCGCACCGCAGGTCAGTACGAGTCCGTTCCAGTCGAGCCCGGGCGGTTTCTCCTGCCGTCCGGACGGGATCAGCCGGAGGGCCACGGCGAACGCGGCCACCCCCAACGGCACATTCACCAGGAAGATCCAGTGCCAGGTCAGGTAGGTGGTGAACAGACCACCGAGCAGCGGAGCGACAACGGGAGCCGCCAGCGCAGGCCAGGTCAGAAGGGCGATGGCGCGGATGACGTCCGATTTCGCCGTGCCGCGCAGCACCGCCAATCTCCCGACCGGCACCATCATCGCCCCACCGACACCCTGGAGAATTCGAAAACCCGTCAGTTCCAGCAGATTCGTGCTGACGGCACACAGCAAAGACGCGACAGTGAATACGGCGATGGCGGACAGGAAGATCGTCCGGACGCCCCAACGCTGGGTCAGCCAGCCGGACAGTGGGATCAACACAGCAAGCGTCAACAGGTACGCGGTGATGGTGACAGCGATGTCCACGGAGGAGACGCCCAACGAGCGGGCCATGCTCGGCGCCGCCGTTGCCACGATGGTGCCGTCGAGGTTTTCCATGAAGAAGGTCCCGGCGACCAGCAGGGCGATGCTGCGTTGCCGACGATCCATCACCGAGCGATTATCCCCAACGAATCGGACCGACTCGAACCCGACAACGGCGCCGCGGATACCGAACGATCAGTTCGGATCCCGGCCCGAGAACCCGAGGAACTTGTCGAGTGCCGAAGCGCCCTCTGGGACCTCGACCATGTTGCCGAACGGCTTTCCTTCCCCACGGTATTCCGGTGACAGCAACGGCTCCAAACCGACCCGAGCCAGGTCCGCTTCTTCGTCGGTGTAGCGGACCGGCTGCCCGGTGGCCTTGGCAAGATCCCAGCCGTGAGCCAGATATTCGCCGGTCATCATCGCCACGCTCGCCGCAGCCGGCATCGAACCGGAGCTGAGGCTGACCGGGGCGTCGTCCGGTAGCTTCTCGAACCCCGCCACTGCTTTCGCTGCGGCCTCCCTGAAGTCGCCGGCTGGATGCTGCGACGAGTAGCTGTCGGGGTCCGCCGGCTGCGGATCCCCCGCCGCACCGTTGGCGAAGATCCGCATCCAGGCGACGATGTGGTCGACGAGCTTGCCGACGGTGAAGTCGAGGCAGGGCGTGGGCAGCGCCGCCTGCTCGGGGCCCACGCCCTCGACGATGTCCCCGGTCTTGCTCAGAACGGATTGCAGGGTGCTGGTGTCGGTCATTGGACAACCCTATTGCGAGGGTCCGACATTGGCCCGACGAGTTGCATCTGTCCTCCGAAGCCATCAGCTGCGCCGGCGGAGTCGACCGTCGCCCTACCGGCGAACTCATCTGCCAGGACATCGCCCGGCACGGCCGGCGGAACCAGAGAGTTGGCGCAGTCCCGCGACGACACAAGGGCGGCCCAGCCGTAGCGGGACCGCCCTTGTGCAATGCAGATTGAGCTGTGTCGCTCGGTGCAGATTGAGCTGCGTAGCTCAGTGCAGGTGAAGCCGGGTGCCTGGACTCAGAAGTCCATGTCCCCGCCACCCGGCATGGCCGGAGCAGCGGACTTCTCCGGCTTGTCCGCGACGACGGCTTCCGTCGTCAGGAACAGTGCGGCGATGGACGCGGCGTTCTGCAGTGCCGAACGGGTGACCTTGGCAGGATCGATGATCCCGGCCGCGATCAGGTCCTTGTACTCGCCCGTAGCAGCGTCCAGACCCTGGCCCGCAGGCAGGTGCTTGACCTTGTCGGCCACGACTCCGCCTTCGAGACCGGCGTTGATCGCAATCTGCTTCAGCGGAGCCTCGATGGCAACGCGGACGATGTTCGCGCCGGTTGCTTCGTCACCGACGAGCTCCAGGGTGGCCAGAGCCTTCGTGCCGGCCTGCAGGAGTCCGACGCCACCGCCCGCGACGACGCCCTCTTCGACGGCCGCCTTGGCGTTGCGCACGGCATCTTCGATGCGGTGCTTGCGCTCCTTCAGTTCGACCTCGGTCGCGGCACCGGCCTTGATGACCGCAACGCCTCCGGCCAGCTTGGCCAGACGCTCCTGCAGCTTCTCGCGGTCGTAGTCCGAATCCGACTTCTCGATCTCGGCACGGATCTGGGAAACGCGACCGGCGATCTGCTCGGCCTCGCCGCCACCGTCGACGATGGTGGTCTCGTCCTTGGTGACAACGACCTTGCGGGCGGTGCCCAGCAGGGCGACATCGACCGAGTCGAGCTTGAGCCCGACGTCCTCGGAGATGACCTGGCCACCGGTAAGGATCGCGATGTCCTGCAGCATGGCCTTGCGGCGATCACCGAAGCCAGGAGCCTTGACGGCGACGGACTTGAAGGTGCCACGGATCTTGTTGACGACCAGGGTCGCGAGAGCTTCCCCATCGACATCCTCGGCGATGATCAGCAGCGGCTTGCCGGACTGCATGATCTTCTCGAGGATCGGGAGCAGGTCCTTGACGGCCGAGATCTTGGAGCCGTACAGAAGGATGTAGGGATCCTCGAGAACCGCTTCCTGGCGCTCGGCGTCGGTCGCGAAGTACAGCGACACGTATCCCTTGTCGAAGCGCATGCCCTCGGTGAGCTCCAGCTCGAGGCCGAAGGTGTTGCTCTCCTCGACGGTGATGACACCTTCCTTGCCGACCTTGTCCATGGCTTCGGCGATGAGCTCGCCGATCACGGGATCAGCGGCCGAGATCGAGGCGGTGGCAGCGATCTGCTCCTTGGTCTCGACCTCCTTGGCGTCGGACAGCAGCTGGGTCGAGATGGCCTCGACGGCCTTTTCGATCCCACGCTTGAGCGCCAGCGGGTTCGCACCGGCAGCGACGTTGCGCAGGCCTTCGCGAACCAGGGCCTGGGCCAGCACGGTGGCCGTGGTGGTGCCGTCACCGGCAACATCGTCGGTCTTCTTGGCAACTTCCTTGACGAGCTCGGCACCGATCTTCTCGTACGGGTCCTCGAGCTCGATCTCCTTGGCGATCGACACACCATCGTTGGTGATGGTCGGCGCGCCCCACTTCTTTTCCAGCACGACGTTGCGGCCGCGCGGCCCCAACGTCACCTTGACGGCGTCGGCGAGGATGTTCATCCCGCGCTCGAGCCCGCGACGCGCTTCCTCGTTGAAAGCGATCAGCTTGGCCATGAGGTTAGATCCTCCAGATCGGCCGACTGCGGCTGGCCCGGAGGCCAAACGAACAGTCGGTAAGCATTGGCGTTGTGTTCGGTCTGGACGATGCCCGCGACGGACGTGCCCGAGAACCCGTTGCCATCGGTGGCTGGGGGCGTCAGAACACTCATCGGTTCGACCTGGCACTCGGGAGTCCCGAGTGCCAATTTCATACTGGCACTCTCGGGTGCCGAGTGCAAGCAATCGGGGTAAGAGGGCTCGCGTTGTCGATCACCTGCTCGCTTCAACCGCTCGGGCCGGAAGCGGTCGTCGACACGCCCCGCAGTTGGGACAGCCGGGTCAGCAGCACGGTCGGCGACAGCGCAGCGCTTCGCGACGGCGCCTGCCCCGGCGAGGCCGAGGAGGCGAGCGGCTGCTCGGAGGCGGCCGGCGAACCGCGCGGCCCCGGCGCCGGCGCGAACTGCTTCCGATTGACACCGAGCACCACGACCACCAACAGGGAAAGAACGACCACCAGCAGCGTCACACCGGCGACGATCCACGGCCACTTCGGCTTGGCCGGTTCGATCCGGTGGCTGGCTGGACGGCGGCCGGCAATCTCGGGTCCGAGCTGGGACGGGCGAACCTGCGCGGTCGGCGACGACGGTTGCCACGACTGCGGACCTTGGTCTTCCCGACGGTGCACCGGCTGGATGGCGTTGCTGATCTGGGTCCAGGTCGAAGCCTGCCCCGGCGGCTGGAGCAAGGGCCGGACCTGCTCCTGGCCGGCATCGCCGCCGAACCGGCCAGGGTGGGTTCTGGGCGTCGTCTCGCGCGCCGCGACCAGTCGCGGGTCGTCGTCGCCCAGATCGGCGACCGTCCGCCGAGTCGCGCTCAACAGATCCGAGCTGGTGGCATACCGCGCAGCCGGATCGGTCGCCATTCCGCGGGCGATCACCCGGTCGATAGCCGGTGGTAAGCCGGTCAACGCGGACAAGGACGGCACGACGCCGGACAGGTGACCGGTGATCACCGTCCGGACATCGCCGACGAAGGGCGGCCGGCCGGCGAGCGCAGTGAACAGCATGCAGGTCAGCGAGTATTCATCGGATCTGGGCACGATCTCCTGACCGCGCAGATGCTCGGGTGAGGCGTAGGTCGGCGACCCCAGAAAATCGCCGGAGGCGGTTCGATGGCCGGTCGGACCACGTCGGGTCAGGCCGAAATCGGCGAGGTACACGTGCTCGTTCCCCACCGACTCGTTCCGGGTGATGAGCACGTTGGCCGGCTTCACATCCAGGTGCACCAGTCCGCGTTCGTGCAACATGTCCAACGCCGCACCGACCTGACCGAGCAGGCTCATCACCCGCCGAATCGGCATCGGACCACGACCCAGCTCGCGGGCCAGATCCGTGCCGTCGACCAGTCTCATGGCGATGAACAACAGGGAACCGGCCTCACCGAAGTCGTACAGCGGCACCACGTTGACGTGGTCGATCGCGGATGCCGCCCTGGCCTCCTCGAGAAACCGGCTCCGGAACTCTGGGTCGGCGGAGAGGTTCTCACTCATCACCTTCAGCGCGACGAGGCGTTCGAGCCGCTGGTCCAGAGCGCGGTAGACGACGCTCAGACCACCACGGCCGATCACTTCCTGGACGAGGTAGTGCCCCAGTCGCTGCCCGCTGAGATCGACCGACACAGCCCCAAGAGTAGAGGTCCGGTCGTTGCGGAGAGCCGTCGTGCGCCGCGCGGCGTCGATCGATCAGGGCGGAGACCGACGCGGCACCGAGCAGCACCGGGCAGGCGTGTCGGCCCTGCTGCATCCGACCGTAGGGTTCGGCTATGGACCAGGCGAGCCAGGACGTTCCCATCGAGCTGCGGGTGCTGACCGGGCCGAATCTCTACTTCCCACGGCCTGCGGTGAAGCTGATCCTCGACGCGACCGGCGTGCTGGAAGCGGACCCGGCGACCGTCGTCGGTTGGCAGCGTGCGCTGGGTGTTCGCAATGCCGCCCGGTCTGCCCCGCGGAATGGAACCGGGAATGTCGGCGGGACCGGGAATGCCGGGGCCGGACCGGGGACCGGACCCGCGAACAGCATCGTCGGAATGGCGAACTCCCCTGCGAGGTCCGCCGCGGCCGCACAGTTGGCGGCTGCCGTGGTGCGACGCGGCGCCGGTTCATTGCGCACCCGGGTCGCAGCAGTGGCCAGGAGCGGGGACGACCGCACCGTCGCGGTGGCTTTTCCGTTCCGGCGACGGGGAACAGCGGAACATTTCGGCCAGGCCGTCGCTGTTGCATTCGACCGGATCACCCGCGAGGGTGTCGACCCCGCGGTCGCCGTCGCCGGCATCGGTGCCGCGATGGTCGGTGTCGATCCCGGCGAGGCCGTTCGTCCGCTGCGGCCTGCCATTCCGGTCATCGCCGTCACCGGCACCAATGGCAAGACCACCACGACCCGGCTGATCTCCCATCTGATGCGCGCCGACGGCCGGATTCCAGGATGGTCGTCGACGGACGGCATCGTGATCAACGGCCTCGAGGTGGAGAGCGGCGACTGGTCCGGGCCGGGTGGGGCCGCTCGAGTGCTGGAGGACCCCACGGTCACCGTCGCCGTCACCGAGACGGCTCGCGGTGGCATCCTGCTGCGTGGAATCGGCACCGCGGCCAATGACGTCTCCGTGGTCACCAACATCAGCGCGGACCACCTCGGCCTGATGGGCGTCAACACCATCGAGCAGTTGGCCGAGGTGAAATCGGTCGTTCCGCGGATCACCAAAGCCGCCGGCTGGGCAGTTCTGAACGCCGACGATCCACTGGTGCGGCAGATGCGGATGGTCACCAGAGCCCGGCCCTGGTTCTATTCGCCCGACGCCGACAACCCCCACCTGGATGAGGCGTTGGAGGCCGGCGGCAAGGCGATCACCGTTCTGGACGGGAACATCGTGGTGCTCGGCCGCGGATTGGACCCGACTGCGGTGGTGCCGATCGCCCAGGTGCCCCTGACCCTCGCCGGTACCTCCCGGGTCAACGTGTCCAACGTCCTGGCCGCCACCGCGGCGGCGCTGGCTGTCGGCGCGTCCCTGGATGCGGTGCGGGCCGGTCTGCTGTCGTTCACGGCCGGCGCGGAACACAACGCCGGCAGGCTGAACGTGTATGTGGTCGGAACCGTCGTACTGGTCCTGGATCTCGCCCACAACGAGGCGTCGCTGGAATCGCTGCTCGAGGTGACTGCCGCGTTGCGGCTTCCCCATGGGCGTCTCGCCGTGGTGGTGGGAACCGCCGGTGACCGCACCGACGAAGCGATTCATGCCATGGGGCAGATGGCGGCCTCCGCCGCCGACATCATGGTCATCGCCGGTCGGCGGAAGTATCTTCGGGGTCGGGAACCAGATGAGATGGAACAACTCTGGCGTTCCGGCGCTGCCGAGGCCGGCGTGCTCGACGTGACGGAGACACCCGATGAGTTGTCGGCGCTGATGTACCTGCTGGACGCCGGACTCCCGCCCGGCTCCGCGGTGGCGGTGTGCGCGCTCGAGCAGCGTGCGGAAATGGCTGCGGAGATCGTGCGCAGGGGCGGCGGGGAGATGTCGGCCGACCGCATCGCCGAGCGGGTGGGACTGGGCGCGGCGCCCTGACTCCGACGCGGGTACAGCCGGTGCTGCGCCGGCGAGTTCGCTGCGGGCAGGATGGGGCCATGCGAACCGTCACCGAGCACGCCCGCATCGTCTCGGGCTTGCTCTCCCCCACCTCGATCATCGAGTTGCCGTTGGCCGAGACGGCCGGGCTTGTGCTCGCCCGCGATCTGGTGGCTCCGATCGACCTGCCTCCCTTTCCGAACTCCGCCATGGACGGATATGCCGTCCGGGCCGTCGACCTGATCGAATTCCCGGTGACACTTCCTGTCTCGCAGGATATTCCAGCTGGACGAATGGACACAGCTGCGCTGCGACCCGGTTCGGCCGCCAGAATCATGACCGGCGCCCCGTTGCCTCCCGGCGCCGACACCATCGTCCAGGTGGAGCGCACCGACGGGGGAACCGATGCGGTGCGGATCGACAGCGC
>JBPCPG010000049.1:0-4171 GCA_050999445.1 Nakamurella sp.
CGCGAGGCGACCGGTGGTGGAGCAACAGTCACATCATGCCTGGGCCGAGGCGCCTACTTTACAACTTAAACTATGCAAAGGATAGGGCCGATCTGCACCAGCACGAGCGATCGAGCTGATCCATTCCCGGTCGTCCGGGCAGCCCGGTCAGATTGCATCCCACCCTGCCGGCCCTGCGGATCCTGCCGGATATTCCTCGAGCGGTACGCGGTCCTCCCGCCACGCCGCAAGTACTGGATCGACGATCCGCCAACACTGCTCGGCGGTATCCGCGCGCATCGACAGCAGCGGGTCGGACCGAAGGACAGCTGCCAGGACCTCGCCGTAGGCCGAAAAGTCGGCCCGGCGCGAACTCTGCGGACAGTTCCACCCGGTCGATCTCGAACGGGTCCGCCGGTCCGTTGATGTTCACATCCAGAGCCAACCGGTCGGGTCCGAGGGAAAAGCGCAACCGAGTCGGAAGCTCGTGGCCGGACAGGCCCGGAATACGGCGCAGTACACCCTTGAAGGTGACCACGATTTCCTTCCGACGGTCACCCAGCGCCTTGCCCGAGCGCAACCGAAACGGCACTCCGGCCCATCTCGGGGTGTCGACCTGCAGCTTGAGTTCCGCCAGGGTCTCGGTGTGCCGGCTCGGATCGACGCCGCTCTCGTGCGCGTATCCAGACAGTTCTCTGCCGGCGATGGTGCCGGCCGAATAGCGGGCTTGCCTACCCGCCGAAACCGGATCGTCGCCCCACAGCTTGCAGGCCCGAAGAGCCTCGGCTATGCGGTCCCGCACGTCTTCCGCATCGAGGGTGGCCGGCGGGTCCATGACCACCTACGCGAGCCCCAGCAGCAGGTGGCTCTGGATCATGTCCACCAGGGCGCCGGCGCCGTCGTCGTAACGAGCGCGGTTCTCCAGAGCCAGCGGCTCGTCGAAAATGATGTCGACCCATTCGATGTGATCGGCGTTCCACAGCGGTTCGAAGAGTCGATTCGCGAATCGCAGACCGAGCAGATTCAGAACGGTGGACTCTCCCGAGGAAATGGTCCGCCCGATGGATCTGCGACTCCGGAACCAGCCGACCGACCACGGCATTGAGAGCCTGCAGACTCGGCAGATCGACTCCGAATGGCTTTTCCATCACCAGAACCGATCCGGTCGGTAGTTCCAGATCGGCGAGCGCCGCGCGTGCCTTCGCGGTGACCGCCGACGGCAACGCGAAGTGCTAGCCGGCGGCCCGTCGCAGGCCGCCAGCAGGTGCATCAGATCGGCCGCCTTGGTGACGTCCGCCGATAGATATCTGGTTCGACCCAGCACCTCCTCCGTCCGCGACCCGACCGCCTTTCCGGCGACGAAGAAAGTCTGAACCCGGTCTCGTCACGTTTTCTGATCCCACTGCTCGGAGCCGGCACCGATCAGGGTCAGACGCTCCGGGCCTTCGGTGCTGTCCAGCAGCTGGCCCATCGCCGGGAGCAGGAGGCGAGCGGCGAGGTCGCCGCTCGCACCAAGAACCAACAGGGTGCTTATTCGATCGGTTATGCCGCTCCTTTCGCTTCTACTCGCCGGTCAACGGCGGCTGTACATTTCGAGTCGGTTGAGCAGGTTCTCCAACGACTCCTCGAATTCTTCGGCCGAGTGGTCCTGCGACAGCTGTGGCTCCAGGCTCGACAGCCTTGGGTAGCCGGAAAGGTCCGCCGCGTGCGGTTCTTCCGGCGATTTCTGTTCGATGGGACTGGTGTCGGCACCGCGCGCCGACACCTCGAGCAGGAGGTGCCCGAGCAAGAAGCTCGAAAAGGCTCGATATGCGGCCACCGACGCGGCATCGGAGAAATGACACCGATGCAGCGTCTCGAGAAATGACTCCATCCAGCGCAGGCTTCGCAGCGGAGGCCGCACCCACGGTGCAGCCGGTGGCCGGGTCGCAATCAGTGGAAACAGTTGTGGGTGGGCCAGCGCAATTCGGCGAACTCCGTGAGCCAGCCGAACCAGATAGTCCTGCCAATCGTCGGTGTTCATGTGGACGTCCGGATCGCCATAAAGATCGTCGATGACGAATTCCACGATTCCATCGAGAAGATCTTCACGTCCATGGACGTAGTGATAAAGCGCCATCGCCTCGACGCCGAGTCGTTTGGCGACCGCCCGCATACTGAATTCCCGCAGACCCTCTGCGTCGATCGTCTGTACGGCTGCGGCCAGAACCTTGCGCCTGGTCAGCGATCCTCGCTGACTGATCGGCACAACCGGTGCTGCGGCGGCACCAAGGGCCTCGGCACTGTCGGAATCGAGGCTGCCCGACCCGCTCATCGTTTGGGCGCCGGCAGTCCCTTGCCTGGATCTCCGCTCGCACCATCACTTCCGAGGGGTGTGGAGCCCGTCTGCCCGACCGGCTTCCTACCGTCTGGTGACCGTGCGGCGCCCCGGCCGGACGAATCGGAGTTCGTCGAATCGGCGTCAGATGCAGATTCTGCGCGGATGGCGCGAGCCTCCTGCAGTTCCGCCTCATCCTTCTTGGCGAGCTTGTCGCTGGCCTTGGTGTCACGAGGCGGCAGCTGCAAAGATTCTTCGGCTGCTATTCCGGCCTGCAACTGGCGCCCTCGCTCGGTTTCTGAATCCACTTCGGCACCGAACAGGAGCGCCAGATTGGTGATCCACAGCCAGAGCAGAAAAACGATGCCGCCGGCCAGGGAGCCGTAGGTCTTGTTGTAGCTGGAAAAATTTGCGACGTAGAATGCAAACGCCACGGAGGCCAGAATCCAGACCACGACCGCGATGATGGCACCCACGCTGATCCATTTGAACTTCGGTTGCTTCACGTTCGGTGTCGCGTAATACAGCACGGCGACGATGGCAATCACCACTGCCAGCATCACCGGCCATTTGACGATGTTCCAAATGGTGACCGCCGTACTACCCATGCCGATGGCTGATCCGACTGCGCTCGCGACAGGACCGGAGATCACCAGGCCGATGGCCACCAGTGCAGCCAGGATCACCGCTATCAGGGTCACCACGAGTTGCATCGGGCGCAGTTTGTAGAACGGGCGACCCTCGTCGATCTCGTAGATTCGGTTCATCGCCCGGCCGAAGGCGCCGATGTATCCGGACGCGGACCACAGAGCACCCAGGATTCCGATGACGAGGCCGAACCCAGCGCCCTGGCTGTGGGTGAGCTGCGTGACGATGCCCTGCATCGTGTTCACCGCGCTGGGTGCCACGTCGCGCACGATGCCCATGAGGGCGTCGGTCCCCTTCTGGCCCTGTCCGAGCAGACCGAGGATCGAGACCAGCGCAAGAATGGCAGGGAACAGTGCCAGTACGGCGTAGTAGGTGAGCGCGGCGGCGAGATCGGTGCACTGATCTTTGGAGAATTCGCGCATCGTCTTCTTCAGGATGAACTTCCATGACCGCTTGTTCAGATCGGACATCGAATCCGGCTTCCGGTCGTCATCCGGGTGCGGCGCCGTTCTGGCCTTCGTTCTGGATTCCTGCTCGACCATGTGTTGTCCTTCAAATGATTCGCTCGTCGGTTGTTCGAAGGTCCAGCCGTCGACGGGCGAGCATAGGAAGGCGGGACCTGCGCTAACGCTGGTCCCGCCTCACCGTTCGTCCGTCAGGTTGTCTCTGATCAGCTGCTGGAAGCCTGCTGCGCGACAGTGTCCTTGGCGTCCATCGCCTGACCCTTGACGTCATCCGCCGCGGAAGTACCTTCTTCCTTGACGGTGTCCACCGCGTCGGCTGCCGTCGACTTCACGGACTCGAGAGCATCCTGGGCCGGTTCCTGCAGATTGCCGGCCATTTCCTTCGCCGCAGACGTGGCCTTGTCGACCAGCGGTTGCGCCTGCTCCTTGATCGCAGCAGCGGCCTGCGCCTCTCGGCGGGACGCGGGAATCGCCGATGACGCAAGAAGACCGACGCCGAAGGCGATCAGACCAGCCGCCATCGGATTGCCTCTGGTTTGCGAGGCGACCTTTCCGGGCGCACTGCTGACAGCGTCGCCCACCGAGGATGCGGCGCCGCCCACTGCATCCTGCGCGGAGGACAGCGCATCGCCGGAAGACGATTTCACGTCGTCCGCGCTACCCATGATGTGATTCCGGACCGACGTCACGGAGCCACGCAACCGAGCCTTCTGCCGCATGGCGATTTGCTGTGGGCTCACTTTGTCTCCCAGCTCGTTGACAT
>JBPCPG010000050.1:0-13452 GCA_050999445.1 Nakamurella sp.
GTGCGGGCCGGGCAGGCGGGGCGGCAGTAGATCCCGGTGCTTCGAACCGCGGTGACGAACTGCCCGTCGAAGCGGGCGTCTCGCGTTTGCACCGCCCGGTAGGCGGCCTCGGCATCGTTGATCACCATGACCACTCTGCCAGCCACTCAGCTCCATGCCTCGCGGTTTTCGGACACGGCAGTCGTTGATCTCCAGCACGACGTCGCCCGCTCGCGGCGCGGCGACTTGCGGTTTTCGGACACGGAAGTCGGACCACGACCGGTCGGCTTGCCGGCAGGACGCGGTGTCGGATCACGCGACTTGCATGCCGCAGTGCCCGATGGTCTCGGTCCCTGAATGGGTAACATGATCGCACGGAGCACGCCCGTCATGCAGGCGTCTCGATTACCCCTCACCCCGAAATGGGCAGGATTGTCGCACGGAGCACGCGCGTCATGCAGGCGTCTCGATGGCGAAATGGTGCAGTCGGTTTCGCCTGGGCTTTTGGGCGGGATCGATCCATTTGGGCGGGATGAGTTCGGGTATTCCTCCTGGCGCCATTCGAATGGTCCATGCTTCCTTGTGGATTTCGGCATGATGGTAGGGGCAGAGCAATACGCCGTTGGAATAGCTGGTCGGTCCGAAATCGCGGGTCCAGAATTTAACATGGTGTGCGTCGCACCAGTCGGGTGGCCGGTCGCAGCCGTCCCAGACGCATCCGCGATCGCGGGCGGCAATGGCGCGGCGGATGGCCTGTGGAAAGGTGCGGCTCTTTCGGCCGATATCGAGGACTTCACCGTTGCTGCCGAGCACTGCGGGGATGACCTGAGCGTCGCACAGCAGGCGGCGGGCTTGGGCAGGGGTCAGCTGACCGCCGGTGTCGTAGCCGGCGTTGCTGATCATGCCGGTGATGACGTCCCAGCTCAGGATGACCGTCAGGTGCGGCTTTTCGCCACCCTGGCTGGGTCCGGTGCCGGCATCGAGGTATCCGCGCAACGCCGCCACGAGAGCTGACGCGCGCCGGTTGCTCGGCGTTCTAGAATCGGGACTGCCATCGGAGGCCGGGAGTGGTGCGGCGAGCGCATCGAGCGCTTTTTTGACAACTTCGACGCCGTGATCGTCGAGGTGCCCTTTGAGCGGAGTAAGTCCGGTCCTGATGTTGCGTCCGCCGAAGTCAAGGCCCATCCTGGCATCTGGAGTCCTGTCATCGAGATCCCCGTCGGGATCGACGCGTTCCAGGATCCGGGTCGCGGCGCGTTCGAGAAAGTTCGGGTCGCACGCGACGCCGGTTTCGACCAGTGCCTTTTCGCACGCTGCTATGGCAGCCACTGGGGCTGCGGCTGGAATCTTGTTCATCGTTTCGACGATGGTTCTGATGTGCTCGGCGCCCAGCTCCCCGTTGTCGACGGCGTGCGCAAGGACCGGAAGAAGAGGCGGCAGTTCGTCGCTCGTCAGCGTTTCGCGATTCAGGATCTGCCTTGCGGCCTTGACGCGGCCGATCGCATCGGCGTTGGAAATATTGAGAGTTTGGCGGAGCAGCGCGTGAGTCGACGAGCACGACCGAAGACCCGCCATGCCTCGGGTGTCGATTTCACCGGTGAGATGCAGCTGTGCGGCGTGAGTTGTTCTGGATAGCGTTTCTAATTGACGTCCGAGCGTCAGAAGGTCGTCGGGCAGTATCTTCCCGAATTCGGTCTCGGGTATTTCGCGGACGACCGAGAGGGCAGCGCCGGCCAGGTGGTGCACCTGGTCGGTGTCGTCGAATCCGGTGGTCGTCATATCGAAAAAGCTATCTCATCGCACCGACAGTGCACCGCTTTGTCGCCGCGATTTGGGTGCTGCAGGCACCAGTTGTCTCCTTTCGTCACTCCATTCCCAAACTGGTCATTTTCCAGCACGCGGGCCAGGCCTTCCTCGAACTGGGATCAATCCGCGCTGGAGCGGGTGGACGTCGAAGCGCCGGTGGGGTGGACGTTGATCAGCGCCGGGCGGAATGGACTGGCGGATGGACGGATGGACGGATGGATGGATGGGCAGATGGACGGACAGACGGACAGACGGACAGATGGGCAGATGGGCAGATGGGTGGACGGATGGACCGAGCAGTTGGTGACCTGTGCGGAATTCGAGCGGTCGGAGCCCGGTGCAGCCCGGAATCCAGGCCATCATGAAAGGCTGAGCGACATGAGCGGAGCACAGACCTCACCCCCAACGCGCTGGGAACAGCAGGTCGTGGGGGACAAGTGGGACTTCTACGCCGGCCGTTTCGACAAGATGGTCGCGGATGGCACGGATCTGGAAGGTGAGGCTCGCCTGGTCGACGCTCTGGCGCCGCGCGGGGCTGCGGTGCTCGACGGCGGGTGCGGCACCGGCCGGATCACCGCAGCGCTGCAGCGAATGGGACACCGGGCGATCGGCGTGGACAAGGACGCCGGACTGATCGACATCGCGAAGCAGCGTTACCCGGGCGTGCCGTACCTCAACCGCGATCTGCTGCTGTTGGACATCGAGGTCCTGACGGCTGTCGGCGCCCCGGCAGAGTTCGACATCATCGTTCTGCCCGGCAACGTCATGGTCTACCTGGCGGCCGGCACCGAGCGGGAGGTGCTGCGAGTGCTGACCGGACTGCTGAAGCCCGCAGGCCGCCTCATCGCGGGCTTCGCCACCGACCGGGACTACTCACCGGCCTCGTTCCTGGCCGACGCTGACGCGCTGGATCTCCAGGTGGAGCACCAGTTCGGGACTTGGGATCTTCGTCCATTCGAGAACGCATCGGACTGGACAGTTGCCGTACTGCGGCGTCCCGACCCCGATGGCCAGGAGCAAGCGCCGGCGGCGACGCGATGGGCCCCGGCATCCCAGTGGCATCCAGACCCCGAGCAACACCTCTGACCAGCCAAAATGCGTCGGGCCCGGCTCGGCGCCCCTAGACTGATTCCTCGTGAGTCTGACCCTCGGCATCGTCGGCCTGCCTAACGTCTGCAAGTCCACCCTGTTCAACGCGCTGACACGCTCCGACGTGCTCGCAGCGAACTATCCGTTCGCGACGATCGAGCCCAACGTCGGCGTCGTTCCGATACCCGATCCGCGACTCGATGTGTTGGCAAAGGTGTTCTCGTCGGTGCGAACGGTTCCCGCAACGGTGTCGTTCGTCGACATCGCCGGGATCGTCAAGGGCGCCAGCGAGGGCGCCGGTCTGGGGAACAAATTCCTGGCCACCATTCGCGAGGCGGATGCGATCTGCCAGGTGGTGCGGGTTTTCGATGACGACGACGTGATCCATGTCGACGGCAAGGTCGATCCGCTGGCCGACGTCGAGACGGTCAACACGGAGTTGATCCTGGCCGATATGCAGACCATCGAGAAGGCGCTGCCCAGGCTCGAGAAGGAGGCGCGCACGGCCAAGGATCGCAAGCCGATCCTGGACGCAGCCAGAAAGGCAGCCGCCATCCTCGACTCGGGCAAGACCTTGTTCTCTGCCCGGGCGAAGTTGGATCTGCTGGCCCTGCGCGAGCTCACCTTGCTCACCGCGAAGCCTTTCCTGTACGTCTTCAACGCAGACGAGGGCGTGTTGACCGACTCGGACAGGCGCGCCGACCTGTCGGCTGCCGTAGCCCCAGCAGATTCGGTGTTCCTCGACGCCAAGGTCGAGTTCGAATTGCTCGAACTGGACGAGGAGTCGGCGGTGGAGTTGCTCGAGTCGGTCGGTCAGAACGAGCCCGGACTGCACGCACTGGCTCGGACCGGCTTCCACACCCTGGGATTGCAGACGTACCTGACCGCCGGCCCCAAAGAATCCCGCGCTTGGACGATCAAGCAGGGCGCCACCGCTCCACAGGCCGCCGGTGTGATCCATTCCGACTTCGAACGCGGCTTCATCAAGGCCGAAGTCGTCTCGTACGCCGATCTGACGGCAGCCGGTTCGATGGCGGCGGCCAAGGCAGCCGGCAAGGTCCGCATCGAGGGCAAGGACTACGTCATGCACGACGGTGACGTAGTGGAATTTCGGTTCAACGTGTAAAACCGATCAGCTGACCCATGGGCGCCCGCCCTGATGTCGGGACAGGATGTCCAGACAGCCGCGGTCAGCCCTCTGGTGAGCAGTGCCCGATGCCACCGGTGCAACCCGGTTCGGGATGGTCCTCGAGCTAGAGGGCAGTCAACCGGGCTTCATGGTCAACGGTCATGGTGGTGACCACGTCTCTGAGCAGCCGGCCGATCCGCTGGTTGGGGGTCTCACCGTCGCGGTAGGGAACCGCGAGCTGGTCGGTGATTGACCGGGCAACCTCACGCAGCTTGATGTTGGTCTGAGAGGAGTGCGCGGCGAGTACCTCGAATGCGTCATCGGCGCTCAGCCCTTCTGCCAGCATCAGCGCACCCTTGGCTTGTTCGATGGCGGCCCGGGTCGCCGCCGAGGCTTCTACCGCGGAGGTGATCTCTTCGCGCCTGGCTTGCGCCGAGGCATCGGTGATATCGACGAAGTATCCGTGCACGACCGTGACCTGGCCGTCCGGACCCACGTCGCCCACTCCGATGGTCACCACCACCCGGACGTTCTGTTGCGCGTCGACGATGCGGTGCCGGCAACAGAACGGTTGGCCGGCGTCCATCACCTCGTCGAGCACCCGGCCGGTATGGGCTCGGTCCTCCGGGTGTTTGTGGGCGAGGAACACTTCGGTCGTTGGCACGATCTCGCCCGGCTCGAATCCATGCATCGCGTACAAACTGTTCGACCAGATCCATTCGTCGGTTGCGACGACGTACTTGAACCACCCCATCGGTTGCCGAATGCCGGTGGCCAAAGCCGCTGCGGCTCTCGCCAGGTTGTCCATGTACGGTCTCCTCCGCGAGGTTGTCCCTGCACTGACCGGCCGCCCGATGGTGGGACCGAAAGTCTCGCGAACCGCATCTTATGCTGCATATCGGACCGGAAAGTCAACACCGGCGCCGACTCGGCTCACCTGCTGGGCCGACCCGGCTCGGGCGAAGGACAGCTTTCCGGAGTAAAGCTGGGCGTCGGCGGGCATTGTCTCGAAGGCGAGGCGCAATTCTGTGCAGCACCCTCGCTGGGCGCCGCCGGTTCAACAGCGCAGCCGGCGGTGTCCTTCACAGCACGCTGTAGTTCGGCGCCCAAGCGGGTCCCCTGCAACGCCGAAAGCCCCTCGAGACTGTGGTGGACGATGCGCGGTGCTTTGGGGCCACCCGCGGTGCGACAGGTTCCACGCACCGTGCTTCGGGCCACGCTTGGCGCTACGGGGACATGCAAGCTGATGGGGATACGCACGGTGCTCCTGGGCCACGCACCGCGTCACGGGGCGGTCGACACTCGACTCAGGCGAACAGCAGCCACGCCGCAGTGACCCAGAAGGTCACACAGAACGCGAGGCAGGCGAGCCATACCAAGATCTTCTGGCGATCGAAGTGGGTAGGTCCGGAGACAGTCGATACAGCCGCCCGTCTGGCCCCTGTCATGGTCAATGTCGTCATCGCGGAGCACCTCCCAGGGGCTTGTTCCGACGTGCTGTCGGTGTTCTTCAATACTGTGACCTGCGGAGATCAATTACCAGTCCCTGGTTGGCTGAACTAATTCCCGCGCTCGTAGCGGTGAGTGAACGCTGGAGGCCCGAATCGGGATCGTTCACCCTGGTGATCGCAGCGGTGCCCATTGGGGTGACGAAACGACTACCGGGCGCCGTAGGCGAAAGGCGTGGTCAGCGTGATGATGTACCGGCCGACGAGCAGCCGCCCGACCCGTACCATCAGCGAGCACCCCATCCAGCCGAAGGGTTGACCGCCGCTTGATCGCCTCCGCCTGCCGACGGTTCGTCACGTCCTCCTGGGCACCATGGGCGCTGTGCGCCCTCAGCCTGGCTCTGCACGTCGTGGTCACCGTGTTAGGGGCCGATCCGTTCGAGATGGTCGATCTGCATGTCTATGTCGATGGTGCCGAGCATCTGACGGATGGAACGCTGTACGACTTCGTGTCGGGAACGTTGCAGCTGCCGTTCACCTATCCGCCGTTCTCGGCGCTCGTGTTCGCCGGGCTGTCGTGGCTCCCCTGGACGGTGACCAGGATGGTCTGGGAACTGGGCATGTTGGCTGCACTTCCGGCACTGACCTATCTGTCCTTGCGGCTGCTGGGAAGGGCCGGCCCGGGTGCTGCTCGTCCGGTGGTCGGAGTGCGGGGACTGGTGCTCACTTGGTCAGCGGTCGCGCTGTGGCTCGAACCGGTGCGTACCAACTTCAACTACGGCCAGATCAACCTCTTCCTGGCGGTGCTCATCCTCGGCGGCGCTGTAACCGCCAAGAGCTGGCTGGCCGGAACGGGCGTGGGTGTTGCCGCGGGGATCAAACTGATTCCGGCCATCACCGGTCTGTACTACCTGCTGCAACGCAGAATCGCCGTGGTGGCCTGGTCGGTGGCCGGGTTCGGCGCGACCATCGCCGTCATGCTTGCCATCATTCCGCGCGAGACGACCCGCTACTTCACGAAGTTGATGCTGGACCCCGGGCGGACCGGTCCGGTGTTCTCGGCGATCAATCAATCCTGGCGCGGCGCCCTGGCCAGGCTCGCCGGGCACGACGTGAGCACCTCGTGGCTCATCGCCTGCGTCATCTCCGCGGCTTTGGGCATCTGGGCGGCCTGGGCCTCGATCCAAGCCGGGGATCGAATGGCCGGCCTGCTCTGCGTGCAGTTCGTCGGGTTGCTCGTCTCGCCGATCTCCTGGTCGCACCACTGGGTCTGGGTGTTGCCGTTGCTGGTCTGGGGATTGCTAGGCCCGCGCAGCTCGGACCGGTCGGTGCGACTGCTGACCGGAGCCTGGTGCGTCGCCTGTTTCAGCTATCTGGTGCCGATTTTGATCGTGATCCAAGGTGCGGTGCCGGTGAATTCCAGGCCTGGCTGGCAGTCGTGGCTGGGCACCATCTATTCGGTGCTCGGCGTGGTCACCCTGTTGGTGCTGGCATCGGTCGCTCGGCGGTCCGTGCGCATTTCGGCCGCTGCGAACCAGGTCCGGGCGTGACCTCCCGGCCGTGGGGCACGGTTGGATACGGGGTGTCGATCGACGCGACGCCGGCCGCTGTGCGCCGAGCGCTGTCTGCATCGGCGGTCTGGGTCAGAGCAGCAAGGGCTACGGGAGGACGCCTCGAAGTCGCCGGCGGCGGCCACCGGTTGGCGCCGAGCGGGCTTGTCCGGTTCAGTGCCGGCGGTCCGTTCCGGCCATTGCTGCTCAGAGTGCGAGAGGTCGACAGATTCCCGCGCCGGACGTTGATCGAGCCGTTTGTCGCCAGCGGGATCGACGTGCGTCTGTCGGTGGAGCCGGCTGCGGTCGGAACCCTCACGACTGTCGAGTTCCACTACAGGGGAGCATCGAGCTTGACACGGCCGGGCCTGCGGCGCCGGTTGTTGCGTTTCGCTCGGATGCTGCTCGGAATCGCCACCCTGGCTGCGAGGGAGCCGGTCCGGGTGGTGGCCGGCGCGGTGACAGCGGACGGCAGGGTGCTGCTGGCCCAGCGAAAGGCAGGCGCCCCGGACGGGGGTCGTTGGGAGTTGCCCGGCGGGAAGGTCGAAATCGGCGAGACCGACCGCGAGGCGCTACGGCGAGAGCTGTGGGAGGAACTTGGTGTCCAGGCGACCGTGGGAGCGCGGATCGGGCCGGTGATCGACCTGACTTCCGGATCATTGTTGTGTTATCGGGTAGCGATCGCGACCGGAACAGTCGTCAGCTTGACCGATCATGATCAGTACACGTGGGCCTCGCCGGATGAGTTCGACGCCGCCGACCTGCTCGATACCGATCGCCAGTTCGTCACCGCGTTGCGTCAGGCGCTTCAGTAAGCAACTCAAGGTCGCGATTCGGCAGTCAATTCGAGGTGTGTACCTGCTGGCCATCCAACTGACATCTCCCTCGTGGCAGGATGCCACGAACGCGCAACCTCCGTTCCCCGCTCCGGGGCACGGAGTTCCTCTGCATTCTCCTGGGAGAAAACGTGGCATCCAACCAACGTCGTTCCACCCGAGCAGCCCTGCTGGCTGTCGTTGCGGCCGGCGCTCTTGTCGTGAGCGCCTGCGGTGGCACGACCACCAATCCAAACGCTGCAGTCAGCTCGGCTCCCGCGTCGCCGGGAGTAACCGCGACCGGAGGCAGTTCGTCGGGTTCCGCCGGCACCTCCCTCCCCGCCTCCGGAAAAGGGGGCGCTTCTGCGGCCAGTTCGGCGGCGCTCACCAGTGGGTCGGCTGCATCGACGACTGCAGCAGCAGGCGGTAATGGCCAGCCGACGCCGCTGGATTTGAAGTTGCCCGCTGACCCGACTCTGGCTGCTTCGGTGCCCGCGAAAATCAAGGCTGCCGGACAATTGATCATCGCGACCGACGCAACGTACGCACCCAACGAGTTCTTGGTGAACGGCGCCGGATCCCCGGTGGGCATGGATGTCGACCTCGGAACCGCTATCGCGCAGGTGCTCGGTCTGAAAGTCGAGTTCAAGAAGGCAGGGTTCGACGGGATCCTGGCCGGTATCAACGCTGGGCGATTCGACCTCTCGCTCTCGTCGTTCACCGATAATGTCGACCGCGAAAAGGTCGTCAACTTCGTCAACTACTTCAATGCCGGCACGTCGACCATGGTGCTGGCCGGCAACCCACTGAAGATTAACTCCGACCTGGATCTGTGCGGTAAGAAGGTCGGCGCCGAGAACGGCACCACTCAGCTCAGCATGCTGCAGAAGGCCGACTCGGACGACTCGGTGGTGAAGGTCTGCACTTCCGCAGGTAAGCCCGCACCTACTGCGCAGGGATATCCAACACAGACCGACGTCAATGGTGCATTGCTGGCCGGTCGCATCGACGCCTACCTGGCTGATTCCCCCGTGGTCGCCTATGCGGTGAAACAGACCGGTGCCAAGTTCCAGACCGTGGGCAAGGACATTGGCGTCGCCCCTTATGGCATTGCGGTTCCAAAAGAGCCGGCGGCACTGACTCCTGCGATCCAGAAGGCATTGCAGAAGCTGATCGACAATGGCTCGTACACCAAAATTCTCACCAACTGGGGGGTGGCCTCGGGCGGTGTGAAGACGGCGACCATCAACGCCGCCGGCTCCAAGAAATAGTCGGTCGACCCGACATGAGCGCACCGTCCGATTCGGCTGTGGTGGGCGACCAGCCGTTGCCGGTCAAGGCCATCCCGGTCCGTCATCCCTGGCGCTGGGTGACGGCGGCTGTCCTGATGGTGTTGGCAGCGATGGTTGCCCATTCGTTGATCGCAAACCCTGCCTGGCACTGGGCCACCGTTCGCCAGTATGTGTTCTCGGACCCCATTCTGAAGGGCCTGCTGTTGACCCTGGAGTTTACTGTCGGCGCCATGGTCATGGGCGTGGTGCTCGGAATAGTCCTGGCCGTCATGCGACTTTCCAGTAATCCTATCGTCAAAGGCGTTGCGTGGATCTACATCTGGTTCTTCCGGGGAACTCCGGTCCTTGTACAGATCATTTTTTGGAGTTTCCTGGCGCAGCTCTATCGCTTTCTGAGCATCGGAATTCCGTTCGGCAAGGAGTTCGTTTTCTTCGACACCAATCTACTGATCCCCACGTGGCTGGGTGGCCTGTTGGCGCTGGGGTTGAATGAGGGCGCTTACATGGCCGAGATCGTCCGGGCCGGAATTGCCTCGGTCGATCCCGGGCAGACAGAGGCGGGAGAAGCACTGGGCATGACTCGCCTCAAAGTCATGCGCCGCATCGTCCTGCCCCAATCAATCCGGATCATCCTGCCGCCCACCGGTAACGAAACCATCTCCATGCTGAAAACTACTTCACTGTTGGCCATTGCTTCGATCTACGAACTTTTTGGAACTGCCCAGAATATCTACGGCAGCAACTACGAGCAGATACCTTTGCTAGTGGTGGCCAGCCTCTGGTATCTGCTGCTGACCTCATTGATGTCGATCGGTCAATATTTCTTGGAGAAGCGATTCGGCAGAGGAGTGGTGAAGATCAAACGGAGAACGAAGCCCCGGCCGATCACGTCGGCGGTAGGAGCGTGATTGCACCGGCCGAAAGTGCGCCGGCGCTCCCGATGATGCTCGCAGAGGGTGTGCACAAACATTTCGGCGATCTCGAGGTGCTCAAAGGCATCGATATGGCGGTGGATCCAGGGCAGGTAGCGTGCCTGCTCGGTCCTTCTGGGTCGGGGAAGACGACATTTCTACGCTGCATCAATCACCTGGAGAAGATCACCGGCGGCCGGCTTTCGGTCGATGGGCAGATGGTCGGCTTCCGGCAGAAGGGAGACAAGCTCTATGAGCTGAGAGACTCCGAGGTCGCCTCACACCGCCGCGACATCGGCATGGTCTTCCAGCGCTTCAACTTGTTCCCGCACATGACAGCAGCGGGCAACATCATGGAGGCGCCGATGCAGGTGCTGGGTGTGTCGAAGGCCGAAGCCCGAGCGGAAGCCGAGCAACTCTTGGCCCGGGTCGGCCTGGCAGATCGCTCCGCCTACTACCCTTCGCAGCTTTCAGGTGGCCAACAGCAGCGGGTCGCCATTGCCCGGGCGTTGGCCATGCACCCCAAGCTGATGTTGTTCGACGAACCGACCTCTGCCCTGGATCCCGAGTTGGTGGGTGAGGTGCTCGACGTCATGCGCGACCTCGCCGAGGGCGGAATGACGATGATCGTGGTTACCCACGAGATCGGCTTCGCGCGTGAGGTCGCCGATACGCTGGTGTTCATGGACGCCGGAGTGGTGCTCGAGGCCGGCAATCCCCGAGACGTGCTGAACAATCCGCAACATTCACGCACACAAGATTTTCTGTCCAAGGTGCTCTGAGAGGGGAGACCGACGTCGGCGCCCGCGATGGCCCTCCCACCCGCGCGCGCTGCAGGCACTCACCGCGGATCGGGCTCGGCCCGCTCCAGGTCGGCGAATTCCTCCTCAGGGCGCGGTGGCACATTTTCGTCCGCCTCGAGCACTTCGAGCGGAAAAGGGTCGTTGCCCGAGGGCAGGTGTTCGTCCATGGTGGTACCTCCGGTCAGGCGAATCGAGGATTCCCCGACCCTACGTCGGCCGCTGGGCCCGTGGCGGGCACGTCGGCTGCTGTGGGCAAGCAAACGCCGAGAAGTCTCGTGATCGATGCAGCGTCCCGGTAGACTGAAGTAGCTGCACTGCGTCGGGCCACGTCCGAGTGGGTGGCTGCCGCGGCCTGGCGTCGCGGCTTTTGTCATGCTCTCGGCGTTGTGACGCAACCCGGGCGCCCTGCCGCCGTCAGCGGTGGCACCGTCGAACGAGGAGTACTCCAGCTGTGGTTGTTCGGTCAGATTTGCGAAATGTCGCCATCGTCGCGCACGTCGATCATGGCAAGACGACCCTGGTCGACGCCATGCTGTGGCAGTCCGGCGCCTTTCGTGCCGGGTCGGCCCACACCGACCGAGTGATGGACTCGAACGATCTGGAGCGGGAAAAGGGCATCACCATTCTCGCGAAGAATACGGCCGTACACAGGAACACCCCCCAGGGCAACATGATCATCAACATCGTCGATACCCCGGGTCACGCCGACTTCGGTGGCGAGGTCGAGCGAGCGCTGATGATGGTCGACGGCGTGGTGCTACTGGTCGACGCCTCCGAAGGCCCGTTGCCGCAGACCCGCTTCGTGCTCCGCAAGGCACTCGAGGCGCGCCTGCCGGTGGTGCTGGTGGTGAACAAGACCGACCGCCCGGACGCCCGGATCGACGAGGTCGTCGATGAGACCTACGCGCTCTTCATCGACCTGGACGCAGACGACGAGCAGATCGAGTTCCCGATCGTGTACTGCGCCTCCCGCGCGGGCAGGGCCAGCCTCAACAAGCCCGGCAACGGCGAGATGCCGGACCACGAGAACCTCGACCCGCTGTTCGACGTGCTGCTGGAGGCCATTCCGGCGCCGTCCTACACCGAGGGCGCCCCGTTGCAGGCTCAGGTCACCAACATCGACGCCTCGCCGTTCCTGGGCCGCATCGCGATGTGCCGGGTCATCGAGGGCACCATCAAGAAGGGCCAGCAGGTGGCCTGGATGAAGCTGGATGGCACGGTCGTCCGCACCAAGGTCTCCGAGCTGCTGATCACCGAGGCGCTGGACCGGGTTCCGGTGGAGTCCGCCTACGCCGGCGATCTGATCGCAGTCGCCGGCATGTCCGACATCACCATCGGCGAGACCCTGGCCGACGCCGAGAATCCGGTCGCGCTGCCGCCCATCACCGTCGACGAGCCGGCAATCTCGATGACGGTCGGGATCAACACCTCGCCGCTCGCTGGCAAGGACGGCGGCACCAAGCTGACCGCCCGACAGGTGAAGAACCGGCTGGACGCCGAACTGATCGGCAACGTCTCGATCCGCGTGCTGACCACCGAGCGCCCGGACACCTGGGAGGTGCAGGGCCGCGGCGAGCTCGCGCTGGCCATCCTGGTCGAGACCATGCGCCGCGAGGGCTTCGAGCTGACCATCGGCAAGCCTCAGGTGGTGTTGAAGGAGATCGACGGCCGCAAGCACGAGCCGTTCGAGCGCCTGACCATCGACGTTCCGGAGGAATACCTCGGCGCGGTCACCCAGCTCCTTGCGGTCCGCAAGGGCCGGATGGAGATGATGAGCAACCACGGCACCGGGTGGGTGCGGCTGGAGTTCCACGTTCCGTCCCGCGGCCTCATCGGCTTCCGAACCGACTTCCTCACCGACACCCGCGGCACCGGCATCGCCAGTGCCATCTTCGACGGCTACGGCCCGTGGGCCGGTGCGCTCCGGGCCCGCGCGAGCGGTTCACTGGTCGCCGATCGGGCCGGCAAAGCAACGCCGTTCGCCATGCTCAGCCTGCAGGAGCGCGGCGCGATGTTCGTGCCGCCGACAACGGAGGTGTACGAGGGCATGATCATCGGCGAGAACTCCCGCGCCGACGACATGAACGTCAACATCACCAATTAGAAGCAGCTCACCAACATGCGCAAGTCCTCCAGCGAGGAATTGGTGCACCTAGTGCCCAATCGCGTGCTGAGCCTGGAACAGGCTCTGGAGTTCTGCTCCGACGACGAATGTGTGGAGATCACCCCGGTGTCCGCGCGCATTCGCAAGTTGGTGCTGAACGCGGGGGAGCGGGCGCGGACCAGGTCGCGCAGCAAGGTCTCTTCCTGAAAGGGTGCGTACCACCACCCGAGCCTCCACCGATCGGGTGAACCGGGCGCCGAGGTCGGAGGGTTGCCTAGGGTGTGAGGGGTGACGGATCTTCGACGTCGAACGATGCGAGCTCCGGGGCCGCGCATCCGATCCTGCGCTGCGGCGGTCGCTGTACTCCTGCCGTCCGGCTGCACGCCGCCGGGCCTTCCTGCGCCGATCGGTCCGACTGCCACCTCCGTCCGCGGCAGCGTTGGCCCGGTCGAGCCGCGGATCACGATTGGCATCGACGGCGCGGTGCAGGGTTTCAATCCGCACGCGATAGCCGACTACTCGCTGG
>JBPCPG010000160.1:0-9968 GCA_050999445.1 Nakamurella sp.
TCGATCGAGCGGCGGCGCGAGGCACGAGCCGAGGGCGGGTCATACCGGAATATCCGAAGTGCGCTTTCTCCCAAGGTCGTGATGCCGTGACCGGTGTCTTCGACGACCACCTGTCCCTCGATGCCATCGTCGCCTTCGCCGACGGCGAGATGAGCCTGACCCCGTACCAACGGGCGGCTGCGCACATTTCGAGGTGTGCGGCGTGTGCGGCGGAGGTCGGTGAGCAGACAGCTGCGTCGCAGTATCTGCGCCAGGCACAGGCTCCGGTCATGCCGGGCAGCCTCTTCGACGCGCTCAATTCGATTCCTGTTGCCCTACCGCAGGCGGGGCCGGTGCCGGGAGTGGTCGTCGATTCCGTCTCCGGACGCGTTCTGTCCACCGGCTCCTCGGTGTCCGGACGCGGTCGACGGTTCCGGCTGGGCGCCGGCGCGTTGGTGGCCGGTCTCGCCGTCGGCGCAGTGGTGGTCGCGGCCGGTGGAGAGCAGCCGGTCGATCCGATACACCTGGACCGCCCGAACCGGCCGGCCGTTTCGAGCCTCTTGGCGACGCAGAGCCCGACGACGGTGCACCCGACCGCCGTGGACGTCATGGCCAGGAGCACCGTTTCCACCGGACGATGAGAGGCCGACGTGAGAACACCGTCGGCGCGACGGGTTCTGGCCACCGACGCTTCGAATCCTCGATGGATCTCCGATCAGGGGAATCGGCGTGATCGCTCCATGCCGGCGAGCAGTGTCGTAATCTGCACATGATGACTTCGCCACCCGCCGATCCGGCCAGTTACGGCAGAACTCGGCTGGCACCTCGCCCGCTGCGACGCCCCCCGGTCGACCCGTCGCAGGTCGCTGCGTTCGGCCGGCCGGCCGGCGTTGACTCCTCGTTCATCCCTCGGCCGCCCGCCGCGCCGCACGGGTGGGCGCTGGCGTCCGCAGAGCTGGTGCCCGAGATGTTGGCGGACGCTTTCGGCCGGCCCGCGGGAGCCATGTCGCCGCTCGGCCGGGCGCCCGAGGGTCCGCCGAACGAGACCGAGGATGCGCCGGTCGACCCCTGGCGAAATCCCGCAGCTCCGGCTCGATTGGGAGAGCCCGCGCTGGCCGAGCCGCAGGTCGAGCCGGCGCCGCGGACAGCCGCCGCCAGATTCACCCTGCGGCAGGCGCTCTTCGAGCGGCGGATTCGTCCGGCCGGTCTGATCGTCCTCACCGTGCTCGCCCTGGTGATCGGTTTCGGCGGTGCCGCGATCGGAGTGTTGGCCGGAGCTCGCCTCCCCGCAGCCACGACTCAACCGGATTTTCAGCTGACGCCGGTGTCGGCGGCGATCGACAGGCCTGCCGGCTCGGTGGCGGCGGTGGCTCACAGGGTGATTCCTGCCGTCGTTTCCATCGAGGTGCGAACCGGCGACACCGGCGACACCGGCTCCGGCGTCGTCATCGACGGCAAGGGGTACGTGCTGACCAACAACCACGTCATCTCACTCGCCGCGTCCGACCATTCGGCCCGCCTGACGATCGTGTTCCCGGGGAACCGGAGGGTGCCGGCGACGATAGTCGGCCGTGATCCCGAGACGGATCTGGCGGTGTTGAAGGCCGATGTGACGGGAGCCACGGTTGCGCAGTTGGGCGATTCCGCGAAATTGCAGGTCGGCGACTCGGTCATCGCCATCGGTTCGCCTCTCGGCCTTGCCGGGACCGTGACGACCGGAATCATCTCGGCGACCGACCGCCCGGTCCGACTCTCCGGCGGTGGATCGGACACGAACGCCGTGATCGATGCGGTGCAGACCGACGCAGCGATCAACCCAGGCAATTCCGGCGGTGCGCTCGTCGATGCGACCGGAGCCGTGATCGGTATCAACTCGGCCATCCGCACGCTGGGAGGGGAATCGAGCGGCTCCATCGGGCTGGGTTTCGCAATTCCGATCAATTACGCCAGATCAATTGCCCAGGAACTGATTCGGTCCGGCAAGGTGGTGCACAGCACCATCGGCGTCAACGCCAAGTCGGCGACAGACGGGACCAACGACGGCGCCCAGGTGCAGAACGTCGTCGACGGTGGACCAGCCGCCAAGGCAGGCATCCACGAGGGGGACGTGATCACCAGGGTGGGCACTCGGGCGGTCGGGAACGCGGACGAGCTGGTGGTCGCCGTGCAGTCCCACGCCGTGGGTGAGTCGGTCTCTGTGACGGCGAGTCGGGACGGAAAGACCTTCAAGGTGCAACTGGTGCTGCGCGCCGAATGACAACTGGTGCTGCGCGCCGAATGACACCGGGGGCTGCTCACCGAATGACATCATCGTGGTCTGCGCCCTGGCGCCGGTAAGCTTGGGCCTGAGCCCCGACAGCTCATCCGACAGCACGTCGCGCCGACACTTCACGACGACACTTCACGATGACTGCACTTCACGACGACAGCAGCGACAGGACGGAGGCCGACAGCGATGTTCGGCATGTCCTGGGTCGAGATCATGATCATCCTGGCTGTCGGAATGTTCGTTCTCGGGCCGGAACGAATTCCGGTTGCGGTGAAATGGGTGAGCTCGTCGCTCCGCACGGTACGCACGATGGCAGCCGGTGCGCAGGAACAACTTCGGGGGGAATTCGGTCCCGAACTGGAGGAGCTGCGCCGTCAGGTGGCAGATCTGCAGTCACTGAAGGAGATTCAGGATCTGCGCAAGTTACGCGATCTGAACCCCCGCGCCATGCTGACGAAGAACATCCTCGGCGAGGAGTTCTCCGGCGGAATCGGCGGGATCGGCGGCTTCCTCGGCCTGAACAGCAGCGACGCCAACAAGACGGGCTCGGGGGTGGCGGCCGAACCGGTCGATCTGTTCAAAGTTCCTGATCATTCGATCGAGATGGCCCAGCCGGCGGAATCCGAGAACCTAGCGCCCGAGGTGGAAGCGCCTTCCGACGGTGCCTCGGCCGGATCCGACGGTGCCTCGGGCGTATCCGACGGTGCATCGTTCACCGGTGCCGGCGAGGCCGGAGCCGTCGACGGCGACTCGACGACTTCGATCGACCTGACCAAGTCGACCGCAGCAGAAGTCGGAACGGAGCAGACGCCTCGGCCGTCCGCTCGTCATCGGGCCCCGACGACCTTCGACCACGACGCCACCTGACGCCCGTGGCCAGTCCGCCAGACCCTGGCGAACGGGTCAGCGGCGGGACGGCGCTATGCCGAGCGACACACCGGCCAGTGGGCGGGTGCGCGCGGCCAGATCGTCGGCAATGGCACTGAGCGCTATTGCCGCAGGGGAAGTCGGGTCGGAAAGAACCAGCGGCACGCCGGCGTCCCCTGCGGCCCGCAGCGAGACCTGCATCGGAATCTGCCCCAGTAGCGCAACGGTGGCGCCGGTGGCGCGGGTCAACGAGTCCGCGACGATCGCCCCCCCGCCCGAGCCGAACAGTTCCAGCACAGTGCCATCCGGCAGCGTCATGGCAGACATGTTCTCGACAACGCCGGCGATCCGCTGACGGGTCTGCAGGGCGATCGACCCGGCCCGTTCGGCCACTTCGGCAGCGGCGAGCTGAGGGGTGGTGACCACCAGGATCTCGGTTGTCGGAATGAGCTGCGCGGTCGAGATGGCGATGTCGCCGGTGCCGGGGGGCAGGTCGAGCAGCAGCACGTCCAGATCACCCCAGAAGACGTCCGCCAGAAATTGTTGGAGCGCCCGATGGAGCATCGGACCTCGCCAGACCACAGCGGTATTGCCATCGACGAACATGCCGACGCTGATCACCTTCACCCCGTGCGCCTCCGGCGGCAGGATCATCTCGCCGATGCGCGTCGGGCGGCCGGTCACGCCGAGCATTCTCGGGATCGAGAATCCGTAGACGTCCGCGTCGAGTACCCCGACAGCGAGCCCCTTCGCTGCCAGCGCTGCCGCCAGGTTCACCGTGACCGTGGACTTGCCCACGCCACCCTTGCCGGAGGCGATGGCGTACACCCGGGTTCGCGACTCCGGTCTGGCGAAGGGAATGTCCTTGGTGGCACCGCCTTTGAGATTGTCCCGCAAGGTGGTGCGCTGGGCGTCGGTCATCACGCCGAGCGTCAGCCGGAGCTCGCTCACACCCGGTACCGCACGAACGGCCTTGGTCACGTCCTCGGTGAGCTTGTCCCGGAGGGGACAGGCCGCGATGGTCAGCAGCACGGTCAGCTCGACGATGCCGTTCTCGCTCACATCGATGGTCTCCACCATGCCCAGATCCGTGATCGGCCGGCGGATCTCCGGATCCTTCACCGCGTCCAGGGCCGTGCGGATCAGTGTGGTCAGCTCTGCAGCAGTGGCGGTCATGATTCCTTCGGGTTGGTCGTGCCACGAGAACGCCGTTCCCGCCGTCACCAGGTTACGGCGCGAGCGAACGAGCCGGAACGATGGCCGACCCACCCGAGCCTTCAGGTCGTCCTTCGCTCTGGCACCTGCGTGCGCCGTCCACATTGGATGCACACCTGAATGTGCCAGCATGGACCTCACACGGTCGCCACTCACGTCATGGCGATCCGCTTTCCAGGACACGGGCCGCACATCCGTATCCACGCCAACTCTCGAGGAGGTCCGCGACATGACTTCGCCAATGGGAGCATCCCCGCTGCGGTTCGGCGGTGCGACCGGCTCGCCGTCTCTACCGACCCCACCGACCGGATTCGCGGTCGCAGCCTACCCGACGTACGCGCAGGCCCAGAGCTCCATCGAACATCTGGTCAAGAATGAGTTCCCGATCGAAGACGTCACCATCGTCGGCACGGATCTGCAGTTGGTCGAGCGGGTCACCGGGCGCTTGACCGCCGGCAAGCTCGCCGGCGCGGGCGCCGCTTCTGGCGCGTGGTTCGGGCTGTTCGTCGGTCTGCTGATGAGCTTCTACGGTGGATCCAAGGCCGGTTTCATCCTGATTCTGGTGGCGATCGCAATCGGTGCGCTGTTCGGTGCGGTGATGGGATATCTGGGGTACTCGGTGGCCAAGGGTCGCCGCGATTTCACGTCTGCCTCCCAGGTGGTGGCGCGACGTTATGACGTGCTCTGCCAGCCGCGGACGGCTGAGCAGGCTCGCATGTTGCTTGCCAAGATGGAATTGGCGTCCGGAATCTGACGAAAGCGAAATGTATTGCCCTGCCGGACGAGTCGGTCCAAGATGGCGGTTCAGGAGTCGCGGTTCGGATTGAGCTCGGAAGCGGCGGCCTATAGCCAGCGTTTACGGCGTAGGGCCAGGTAGAGCAGGGAACAGACGATGATGATGGCCATGACGGCCATTGGATAGCCGAACTTCCACTCCAGCTCGGGCATGTTGGTGAAGTTCATGCCGTAGATCCCGGCGATCGCGGTTGGCACCAGCGCGATCGCCGCCCAGGCGGAAATCTTGCGCATGTCCTGGTTCTGGCGGTTCGCGGCCTCGGCCAGTGCCGCTGCAATCAGCGTGCTGAGCATCTCGTCGAAGGTGTTGATCCGCTCGGCGACGTGTGACAAATGATCCTCGACATCGCGGAAGTATTCACGAATATCGTCGGGTATCAAGGACATCTGGGTCTCGGAAAGGGACCTCAACGGGCCGGCCAACGGGGCAACGGCCCTCCGTAGGCGGAGCACCTCGCGTTTGAGGCGGTAGATCTGCTCGCTGTCGACATGCTCCTGCGGATTGAAGACCCGCGTTTCCATCTCGTCGATATCTTCTTCGATTTCGCCGACCACCAGCACATATTCGTCGACGACCCGGTCCGCAATGGCGTGCAGTACGGCGGCCGGTCCCAACGCCATCTGTTCCGGATCATCCTCGAGCGCAGCCCGCAGACCGGCCAATTCAGAATGTCGGCCATGACGAACTGTGACGATGAAATCGCGACCAAGAAAAATCATGATTTCGCCACTGGCCACGACGGTGCCACCCAGAGCGGCGGCGGTCACGTGTTCCTCGAATTTGACGGTCTTCAGCACGAAGAAGAGGTACTCGCCGTACCGGTCCATCTTCGGCCGCTGATAGGCAAGAACCGCATCCTCCACGGCAAGTTCGTGGAGCTTGAAAGTGTCTGCCACATCTGCCATCTCGGCGTAGGACGGCTCGTGGAAGCCGACCCAGGCGAACCCGTTCGCCGCGCTCCGCACCCGGAGCAGGGCAGAGACCGGATCGGTGCAGGAGGAGTCACGGCGCCCGTCGAGGTAGGCGCCGCAGTTGATCAGGGCCTGGTGCGTCGGTGCGACAAGGCCTGGCGGCGACTTCTTGCCGATCGTCATGAAGCCCGGAAGCGGAGGCAGGACGGGCACGGGGAACCCTCCTTAATGGTCTTGGGCATCGATGATTCGGACGGAGACGCCACATTCACGCTACCCGGGAGCGCTCCGACAAGACGCAGGTTGGCCAGTGCCGTCCGACTGTCCTCCCAGGCTCCCGTCCCGTCCCCGGCCAACCGCCACGCTGACCGCCAAGTCGAAGGTCGTGGCCGGCCCGGGCGCATGCCTCGCAGGTCGATAGGAGGTGGCAATCCAGTTCTGCGCCGCGAGTGCGCAATCGGATGCCGCACCAGGCAAGATGGAGGAGATGATCATCGATCTGCACGCTCATTCGGACGCCTCCGACGGCACGGACAGCCCGGCCGAGCTGGTGCGGACGGCTGCGGCCGCAGATGTCGGGGTGCTCGCGATCACCGACCACGACACCACCGGCGGTTGGGTAGAGGCGGCGAAGGCCCGGCCGCCGCTGATGACGTTGATCCGCGGCGCCGAGTTCTCCACTCAGGTGACCGTCGACGGGCGCTCCGCCAGCGTGCACCTGTTGGGATACCTGTTCGATGCGCAGGATCCGGTGATCGTCGAAGAGCAGGCCCGGCTGAAGCAGGAGCGTCGGCGGCGCGGCCTGGCAATCGTGGAGCGCATGGTGGCCGACGGACTGCCGATCTCTGCCGAGCAGGTGCTGGGAATTGCCGGGAACGCTCCGGTCGGGCGTCCGCACATCGGGCGCGCCCTGGTGGCGTCCGGCGTGGTCGCCTCCGTCGACGAAGCCTTCGCGACACTCCTGGCCGGACAGGCGAAATATTACGTTCCCAAGGTGGACACCGATCTGGGAACGGCGGTGCGGATGATCTCGGCGGCGGGCGGCGCGAGTGTGCTCGCGCATCCGCGCGGCCGCGGCGAGCGCCGGGTCCTGACTCCGGATTTCATCGGCAAGCTGGCAGTTGAAGGCTTGGCCGGGCTGGAGGTGAACCATCCGGACCATGACCGCGCCGAGCGCGCCGAGCTGACGGAAATTGCCACTCGCCACGGACTGCTGGGAACCGGTTCATCGGACTACCACGGTTCCAACAAGCAGCTGCGGATCGGCCAGGAGTCCACGGCCCTGGCCGTTTTGACCGCCTTGATCGAGCGGACCAGTGGCGTCACAGTGCCGCTGGGGCCCGTCGGCCGGGCGCGCTGAGAACCTGATGCCGCAACCGGAGAACGGTCAACGCCAGGGCCGGCCGCGATTCGCTACCCCCGAGGACGAGAGACGACCAGCGTCCCGGTGGCACGACCTGCGCCGCGATCAGCCCGAAACCGTGCCCTTTCCCAAGATCACCGGTTCCTCGCCGGCCGGATTCCTGACGGCCGGACCCGAGCCGGCCGGACCCGAGTTCGGGGCAGAGCTGCCCGGACACAGCACCCTGCCGCAGGTCGGTGCTCCGCTGACCGCGGCGCCGCGCACCGTGCTGGCGCCTCGTCCGGTCCGGATGTTGGAGGGGGTCGGAGCCCTGCTGTCCGCCGGGGTTCTGGTGCTCGGTGTGCTGCTTGCTGCTCTTGCGGTGCTTGGTCCTGTGCTGGTGAAGGGGACGGGCCTTTCGACGGCCAGCGGTCCGCGGCTGGATCGGGTGTTGATTCCAATCGGGATGGGTCTGCTCGGCGAGATTCTGCACGTCACCCGACATCGACGGCGGTTGACGACCCGGATCCTGGCGGCCGCCGGAACGGTGTTGGCTGCGCTGGCCGCGCTCTGGTGGGGCTGGTGGCAGTGACCTTCGACCTGAACCGATTCTTTGAGTGGCGGAGATCGTCGGTTGCGCACGCCGGGTTCAGTCGGCCGAGAGCCACTGCCGCAAGACCGGTATCAGGATGGCAAGCAATTTGCCAGGCGCCTCCACCGCGGGTGAATGCGCCCCTCCCGCCACCAGCACCAGCTCGGTCCCCAGCGACTCCGCCATCCGGCGCTGCTCCTGCAGCGGCCAGGCGTCATCCGCCTCACCGGCGATCACCGCGACGGGAATCCTGCCGGCCGACAGAGCGGCAGCAAGGTCGAGGGTGCGGTCCGGCTCGGTGAGCAATGAGCCGCCCATTCCCAGCAGTCCGGCTGGGCTGGACGCCAGGAAACGCCGGCGGAAGAACTGCTGCAGTGGGTTCGGATCTAGCGGATCCAGCCCGGCTGCGGTCTGGCCGCCGTCGTAGAGCGCCTGCACGCCTCGTGCCCGCAGCACCGGCGCGCCCGAGGTCAAGGCGTCGAACCGGTTACCGCTCGAAAACGCTGCCGGGCCGGAACAGAGCAGGACCAGCCCGGTCACCGGAGCACCGACCAGCACCGCCTCCCTGCACACCAACCCCCCGAAGGAGTGGCCCACCAGCAAAACCGGGCGATCCGCTGCCAACCGCCGGATGACGGAAGCGAGAACCAGGCCGAGCGCAGCCGGAGTGTAGGCCGCTTCGGTGCCCGGGCCCGGTGATTCGTACTGCCCCGGTTGGTCGATGGCCACCACCGCGAAGCCCTGAGCGACAACAGGATCCAGCAGGGGAGCGAAGTCTTCCTTCGATCCGGTGTATCCCGGCACCAGCAGCAGCACCGGTGCGTCGCCCGCTCCCGGCGGATATGCAACCAGGGCAGCCAGCGGCCCCGCGGAGGACTGCATGGTGGTACGCAACGCGGAGTTAGGCGTCAGCTGATCAGCCATTGGCTCATTCTCGCCGTGTGCCGCCGTCGGTCCGGCGCCGGGCCGAGCGGGCCGATGCCGCGACCTGACCGGGCCGGCGCGGTTCAGCCGAACGCGACGACGCTCGATCCCCGCTTCTCGACGATCGTCTCGCCGACTGCGCTGACGTCCACCCGACCGGAGTAACCGTCGCGGTTGATCGGAATCACTTTGTCGAGGAGTCCATGCGGACCGGTGGCCGCGTCGAATTCGGAAAGCCCCTTTGCGGTCGGCAGCAGAACCGTGGAACCGACTGCGGCCGGAAGTCCGAGAGCGTTACCGTCGACCCAATCGACGTGTAGATCGACGATGTCCGCCGTCTTCGGCGGGCTCACGCTGCCCAGCACACCGGACCCCAGCACACCGGACCCCAGCGGCCCGGAACTCGGCGCGCTGGTGGTGGTGCTGGTGCTGGTGCCGGGGAACGTAGTAGCCGGTGGAACCGCCTGGATCGTCGGGGTCGAGATGGCCAGGACGGATCGACCGATCAAGCTCAACCGCTGCCCGTCGATCTGAACTGAGGGTGTTGGCCGTGCCGGCCGGTCGACGGAGTCCGCGGCGGCGATGTCGGCTGCCGGAATGTTGACCGGTGTTCTGGCGGTCTCCTTGCCCAAGGCGTCGTACACCACGACGGCCGGCTGGGGCGTCGAGACAAGAACGGCGACCCGATCCGCGGTCACGCCGACGATCCGCGCCGCCTTCGCGCCGGTGTTGATGTCGACTCGAATGTTGTGCTGGAACACGTCCCATCCATCCGGATGGTTGGTGACCGCGCCCGGGTCGTCGAAGTTCAGGACCACCCGGGCGTCGGGCCCTTCGGCGGCGCAGTGCTCCACGGTGGCGAATTGGTTGGCAGCCAGCGCGAGGTCGGTGAAGGTGCATCCGGAGCGGGATTGGCCGGACTTGGGCGGGTTGATCTGGTCGCCGTACTGAATCGTCCGGTCCAGGTCGTAGCGCCACACCTCGACGCGGCTCGCGCCCAGCCAACCGGCGTACGGGCCGCCGAAGACCAGCGATCCCGGTAGTTGGTTGGGTGAAGTCCGCACCTTGCTGCG
>JBPCPG010000278.1:0-17704 GCA_050999445.1 Nakamurella sp.
TCGCCACCCAGGCCACCCAACGTCGCCCCGACCGGGAGCGCGCCCCAGGTCAGTGCGCGGAACGTGCTGGACACCCTGGCCAGCATGTGGCGCGGCGTTCGCCGCTGCCGGCGCGTCGCCGAAAGCAAGTTCCAGACGCCACCCGCCGCCCCCATCAGGCCAAAACACACCCACGCCACGACGGGATCCGGGAACAGGCCCAATACCACCATCGTCGTGCCGATGCCTGCGATAGCGGTCAGCATCAGCTGCCCGGGGCGGAACCGGCCGGCCAGGCGACCCACCAACGCAGCTGATGTCAACAGACCGACGCTGTAGCAGGCCAACAAGGTCGGATAGAAGGCGGTGGGCAGGTGCAGCGACGACGCGGAGTACAGCACCAATACTGCTTCCATGGCGCCGATGGCGGCAACCATCACCGCGACGCTGATCACCAGCTCTCGGAGCGCGGAGTCCCGAAAGATGGTTCTGAACCCGTCGGCAAAAGCAGCCCGGTCATCGGTTGCCGAGCCGGCACCCGTCCCGGCTGCTCCCTGCGAGTCTTCGGTTCCCTCAAGATCGCCGGGCAGCGGTTCCCGATGGCCGGTCAGGGTCAACATGGCCACACCGGTGATCACGAACAGCGTCGCGGACACCGCGAACGGCAGCCAGGGAAGCACCACGAACAAGCCACCGGCAGCGAGCGGACCGACGAGATCGAGGGCGACATTCTCGGAACTGACGAATCGGGCATTGGCCCGATCCAGCTGCGCCGACGGAACGATCCGGACCAGCAAAGACTGGGCAGCGGAATCGGCGAACGTCTCCGCGGAGGTCAACGCGAACCCAACGGCGCACAGCAGGGGAATATCGACCCGACCCGCCAGGACCGCCCAGACCAGGGCGCCGGAGCTGAGCGCACGGGCGAGGTTCGCGCCCGCGATCGCCCGACCCGGGTCCATCCGGTCGACCAGCGCTCCCGCCGGGAGGGCCACCAACAGCCATGGGAGGGACATGGCAGCAGCAACAGCGGAGACGCCGGCCGGCGTGGGATTCGTGGCCAGGGCGAGCAGCGGCACGGCCGCGAAACGCATCCCGTCAGCTGCCAGCGACGCGGCCCAGGCAACAAGCAGGCGCCGGAACACGCTCGGCAATTCTGCCGATTCCGACCGCCCGATACGCATTCTTGGCTACCCCCAAATCGACACGTGTAGTGGTGCGGCATCGCCGGACTCCGGCCGGCAAAATGCTGGTGCTCGAGAATTTGGTCCAAGAAATCCGGCCCAGGAAGGTCCGCATTGCCGATCGCGCGCCGACTTCAGCTGCGTCGAGATTAGTTCGAGCGTTCCGGGTATGCAACACCGGACCGGGAGTGGCGACTTACCTGTGACGAGGACCACCTTTGATGGGTGTCAGGACGGTCTTCGCCTCCGGGTCACCCGGGTGTGAAGAATCATTCGGATGAACATCATCCGCGATTTGCCATGGCACAAGCGGGATTTGGCACGTCTGCGTGCCTCGTTTCCGGAGAGCCACTGATTCGCGCGGGGTGGATATATACGGAGAGTGACGCTCATTTGGCAGCATTACCCGACCCCTGAAATCGACACTCTACTATCAGTCTTGTCGACAAACCGGAGTGTGCTCGGCCAGTATCCCTCATTTCTTGCTCCATCGAAAGAGAACGGACAACTGCTCCCGGCCCGGCAATGTTCTCCTGACTAACTATCGACGCTTGCCTCGCACCAAAGTCGTCACATACTTGTCGTCCCCAATAGGAAATGTACGCACACATCGCCCCTCAGCCGTGACTTCGGCTGACCATCCTGAAGGAGAACCTCATGTCCGCATCCATTCATCTCATCGCTGTTGGCGCCGTCGGCGGAGAAGCTCATATCGGTCTGGAGGAGCGTGGTGGGCGTGTCGGCCGTGGTGGCCGAGTCGGTCGCGGTGGCCGAGTCGGTCGTGGCGGGCGTGTCGGTCGCGGTGGCCAAGTCGGTCGCGGCGGACGCGTCGGCTAGTCCGACCAACTGTCACGGTCACGTCAGCAGCAGCTAGTTACCCTTGGTAACTCCGCGCCGGCCCAGTTGACTCGTTTTTGTTCTGCATCGGAATCCACGTCGTACGTCGCAGCCACTGTCGGCTGACCACCTTTTTAGGAGAACCTCATGTCCGCATCCATTCATCTCATCGCTGCTGGCGCCGTCGGCGGAGAAGCTCATATCGGTCTTGAGGAGCGTGGCGGCCGCGTCGGTCGCGGTGGCCGGGTCGGCCGCGGTGGCCGCGTCGGCCGCGGTGGCCGCGTCGGTCGCGGTGGCCGCGTCGGTTAGTCCGACCTGCCGGAAGGATCCGCTCCGGCAAAGGGTGACGCCACATGGTCGTCACCCTTTGGCGAATCTGTGGGTGGTTGGCTGGCGCACCTGTGGGAGGTCGAGCGAATGCAGACCAGTCGCAGCGATGACGATCGAGGCCGACCGGCTGCGATCCAGGGTCGAAGGGACTGGTTGCGATCAAGCCGATGTTCCTTAGGCTGCGGATCCGAGCCATGGCTGCCAGGCGGGGTCGGCATCCTCGCTGAGCCACAGCCGTCCAGAGCCGATCCTGCGGGGGCTGGCCGGCACGAAGGGCAGCGACCAGCCGATTTCGAGCAACAGCCGATCGGCCTTCTTTGCGTTGCACCTCGAGCAGCAGGCGACGCAGTTCTCCCAGCAGTGCAATCCTCCGCGGCTGCGCGGGATGACGTGGTCGATCGTGTCCCCGGCGCTTCGACAGTAGGCGCATCGGCGCCGGTCCCGTCGCAGTATTCCGGCCCTGGTGATGGCCGCCGCGGGTGCGTACGGCACTCGGACGAACCGGTTGAGGCGCAGGACGGCGGGTACAGCGAGGGTGAAAGTGGGTGACCTGACCTCCTCACCCGCAGCCTGCTCGACCAGGCACTCAGCCTTTCCGGCCAGCATCAGCACGACTGCGCGTCGACCGGTGACCACCGCCAGTGGTTCGTGGGTGGCGTTGAGGAGCAGCACCCGGCCTCTGCCGACGCCGATTCCGATGTCCACGGCGAACCCTCACCACCTAGTACCTCAGCCGTCACTGCGGCATGACCGACTGGTCAGCACCTTGCCCTAGTGAACCTTGCGAACGGCCGCCAGGCCAGACCTTTGGCCAACAAACTGTGTGGCGGCCGGTGCGCGCGGCCGCGACGCGACGCCGATGGGCGGACAATGAACCGGTGACTGCACCAGAATCCTTCTACGACTCGGTTGGCGGGCGACCTACCTTCGAAGGCATCGTGGCTCGCTTCTACGCAATCGTCGAGCACGATCCGATCCTTCGACCGCTGTATCCGGAGGAGGACCTCGGGCCTGCGGAGATCCGCTTCCGCATGTTCCTCGAGCAGTATTGGGGCGGCCCCCGGGACTACTCCGACCAGCGCGGACATCCGCGACTTCGCTTGCGCCACGCTCCGTTCGTCATCGGCGTGGTCGAACGAGACGCGTGGCTGGCTGCGATGTCCGAGGCGGTGGACCGCGCGAATCTGAGCCCCGAGGCCCACGAGAAGTTGTGGTCCTACTTGGTGATGGCTGCGGACAGCATGGTCAACAGTTAGTACTGAACAGTTGGCACTGAACAGTTAGTACGAACTCACAGCAGCAACGGCAACAACGAATGGCGTCGACGCAGTACAGCACCGAATCGCGCGTCTATCCGCACCCACGAATCGGTGGCGCTCACCCGAACTTGCTCGCCCTCGGATTGGGGCGCAAAGCCCATGCCCGACAACGCGAACAACATTCGCAGCGGCACGACCACGTGCATTCCGGCGCCGGAGACGGTGAGCACCTCGGTGTCCAGAAGTGCGGTCGAAGCGCCACCGGCGGGTCCGGGATTGTCGCGTGCCTGGCTGGTGCCCTGGTCGGCGAGGTCGGTGAGCAGCTTAGCGGGTACCGTGTCGACCGCGATCCAGCCGGCGGCGGGTGGCAGTTGGGAGCGCCACAAAGAATCCACGACCTGCCCCGGATCGACGTTCGTATCGACGGCCACCGCCAATCCGGAGAGCAGGTTGCCGGCGTACACCGTGATGTCCCGAGGGTCGAGTTCGCCCGAGATCGTGCGGGAAACCAGAGAGTCGAACGGCGTGGTCGCGAAGATCCGGACCGATCCGTCGGCGAAAGCCTTGAGCCGAACCGGTCCGGCCGGGTCCCAGCGGGCCAACCGTCCCGCGAATGCCGCCGCGTCGTCGCGGTCGGCCTTGTCAGCGGGTCGAAGTACCGCCATTTCAGGCCGCCAGGTATTCGGTCAGAAACGCGCGCTCTGCGGTGTCCCATCGTCGTGGTCGCCAGTTGACCGGATCAACCGGAACCAGCTGTGTGGTAGCCGTAATGCTGATCTTGCTCTCGGCCGTGACGAGGTAGTCGATCGTCGTAGAGACACTCTTGAGCTCCACCACACCCATCGACACGCTCACCGGCGCTCCGAAGCCGATCGAGTGCTTGTAGTGGATTGCCAATCGAGAGACCACCATGCCGCCGGTCAGACCGGTCGCCCCCCGCCGGGTGGCCTCGGTGAACAGCCAATCGACGCGGGCCTCTTCGAGCAGGGTCAGCGCGCGAGCGTTGTTGACGTGGCCATAGGCGTCCAGGTCGGACCAGCGCACCCGGACCTCCGTGGTGTACCGCCTGCCGGTGGGGTGGGTCGTTTGCACGAGCGGGCCCTTCTCGATGGTCAGCGGACGATCTGGATCATCATGGCAGTCAGTCCCCGTCTCGCGGCCGGGGATCCGGACGCCCCGGGTCGAAGCATCCGGAGGTCAGGGAAAAGTGTTGGATCAGCGCAACATCGACCGTACTTCGCTGGCTGCCACCGAGAGCGCCGCCAGGTCAACGGCTCCGGCCGCGGCGATCTGGCTGAGCGTGGCTCGGGCTCGAGTCACCTTGGCAGGCGCCTGATTCTCCCATTGCTCGATCCGGGCGACGACATCGAGGTCTGGGTCGGTGATACCCAGCACGTCCGCCGTCATCAACCGCATCGACCGGTACAGGTCGTCGCGGAGCGCCTGCCGGGCCAATGCGTGCCAGCGATCGCCGCGCTCCAGCGCGGTCACCGACGACAGGATCCGGTCGAAGTCGAGCCGTGCCGACAGTGCGTAGTACAGATCCGCCGTCACGACGAGATCGGCTTCCACCTGACTCGCCACGTCGACGATGTCGAGCACGCTGAACGTATAGAGCGAATACGCCACGCGATTGGCCAGCTCGGCCGGCGCACCGAGTTCGACCAGCCGCAGTGCATTTCCCCGAACGTTGTTGTGTTCCACACCCTGCACCAGCCGGGGCATCTTCGGCGTGAGTGTCGTGACCGCCGCCTGGTAGCGCTCGATCTCGGCCGCCACATCGAGCGGCGTCGGTCGATGGGTCAGCAACCAGCGGGACCCGCGATCGAGCAGGCGCCGCACTTCCAGGTAGAGGTGATCCTGGCATGCGGAGGCGATCTCGTTGTCGAGCGCTGCGATGTCCGCCCACATCTCGCGCAACCCGAACACCGCGGTGGTCACCGCATAAGCGCGGATGGAGTCGGTGTAGGAGGCGGCCATCTCTTCCAGCAACCGGAACGCATAGGTGATGCCGGCTCCGTTCACCAGGTCATTCACCGTCATGGTGGTGACGATCTGCCTGGCCAGTGGATGGTCAGCGATATCGATCATTCCGTCGTCCGACGCTGCCCTGAGCGCGTGCGGAAAATATTCCGGCAGGCGGCTGGTGAATGCCGGTTCGTCCGGCAGACCGCCCGACGACATTGCCTCCGAGAGCGCCGACTTGACGTAGGCCAACAGCACGGACAACTCGGGTGAGGTCAACGGCTCCCCCGCAGCTACCCGTTCGTTGATCTGCACGTGGCTGGGCAGGAATTCCAGCCCTCGATCCAACCGGCCCGCGGCGACGAGCGAGTCGATCAATCGGGAGTGGACCGAGAGCATGGGTACCGCGTGATGCCGCGACACTCCGAGAACCCTGTTCTGCGCCCTGTTGTCGGCGAGTACCAACTCGCCGACCTCATCGGCCATCGAGGCGAGCAGCTCGTCCCGGCCGGCGGCCGAAAGCTTCCCGCTCGCCAGCGCCGGCTGGAGCGCGATCTTGATGTTCACCTCGTGATCGGAGGTGTCCACCCCGGCCGAGTTGTCGATCGCGTCGGTATTGATCCGGCCGCCGGCCCTGGCGAACTCGATCCGACCGAGCTGGGTGACGCCGAGGTTGCCCCCTTCGCCGACCACCTTCGCCCGCAACTCCGAGCCGTTGACGCGAACGGCATCGTTGGCCTTGTCGCCGGCCGCGGCGTTGGGCTCGAGCGAGAACTTGACATAGGTGCCGATGCCGCCGTTCCAGAGCAGGTCGACCGGCGCCAGCAGGGCGGCCCTGATCAGCTCCACCGGCGACAACGCCGTGACCCCGTCCTCGATACCGAGGCAGGTCCGCATCCCCGCACTGATCGGGATCGACTTGGCCGTGCGCGGCCAGACCCCGCCGCCTTCGGAGATCGATGCGGCGTCGTAGTCGGCCCACGACGACCTCGGCAACTCGAAGAGCCGCGTGCGCTCGGCGAAACTACCGGCGGGGTCGGGGTCGGGGTCGACGAAGATGTGCCGGTGGTCGAATGCGGCCACCAAGCGCAGATGTTCGGACAGCAGCATTCCATTGCCGAAGACATCACCGGACATGTCGCCGATCCCGACGCAGGAGAAGTCCTGCGTCTGGGTGTCGACGCCGATCTCCCGGAAGTGGTGCTTCACCGACTCCCAGGCGCCGCGTGCAGTGATACCCATCGCCTTGTGGTCGTAGCCGGCGCTACCCCCCGAGGCGAACGCATCGCCCAACCAGAATCCGTAGTCGGCAGCTACGCCGTTCGCGATGTCGGAGAACGTCGCGGTGCCCTTGTCGGCAGCCACCACCAGGTAGGAGTCGTCCGCGTCGTGTCGCACGACCAGGTCCGGCGGCACGATCGTGCCGTCCGCCCGGTTGTCCGTCAGATCGAGCAGCGAAGCGACGAAAAGGCGGTAGCACGCGATGCCTTCGGTGAGCAAAGCATCCCTGTCGATGGCCGGATCGCCGGTCGGCGAAGGCTGCTGCTTGAGGACGAAGCCGCCCTTGGCGCCGACCGGAACGATGACCGCATTCTTCACTTCCTGCGCTTTGACCAGGCCCAGTACCTCGGTGCGGAAATCTTCCTGCCGGTCCGACCAACGCAGACCCCCTCGCGCCACCGCGCCGAAGCGGAGGTGCACACCCTCCAGTCGCGGTGAATACACCCATATCTCATGAGCGGGAACCGGTTTCGGCACACCGGGGACCAGATGCGGGTTCAGCTTGAACGACAACGTCTCGCGCCGGTTCCCTTCCGCATCGGTGCGGTAGGCGTTGGTGCGCTGTGTTGCGGTGATCAGGCTCAGATAGGTACGAAGGATGCGGTCCGCGTCCAGGCTGGTGACATCGTCCAGGGCCGCCGTGATGTTCGCGGTGAGTCGATCCATTTCGCCCGTGCGGTGATCGGCGTCATCCGCCCCAACGAAGGCGGGATCGAACCGGGCGACGAAAAGTGCGGCGAGGTCGGCCGTGATGGCCGGATTAGCAGCCAGCACCTGCTCGACGTAGCCCTGCGTGTATGGCGAACCGATCTGCCGCAAATAGTGCGCATAGGCGCGCAGGATCGCGGTCAGCCGCCAGTCCAGACCACCCACCAGGACCAGCGAATTGAACCCATCGACCTCGGCCTGATGACTCCACACCGCGATGAAGGCCGCCGAGAAGCGATCCCGCGCGGCGGCCAGCTCCGCTTCTTCCGGGAGCAACTCGGGTGGGAAGCGGAGACCGAAGTCGTAGATGCGGCAACGGGTTCCGTCGGTGCGCCGCACTTCGTACGGCCGCTCGTCGATCACCTCGGCGCCCAGGCTCTGCAGCACTGGCAGCACCCGGGACAGCGTGACCGCCCCGCCGGTGACGTAAAGCTTCAGCCGCCGACTTTCGGAGGTGTGCGCCGGCGAGAGGGTGAAGGCGAGACGCAGGTCGTCCGGCCCGGTCAGCGCGTCGAGTTGACGCAGGTCGTAGACGGCGTCGTCGACCTGGTAGTCCTCCTTGTATGCCTCGTCGAAACCCTGGGCGTACCGGGTCAGCGCCGCGGCGGTGTCGAGCTCTTCGTCGCCACCCACCACGGCTACGACGAGCCGGTCCTCCCAGGTGCGAATGGTGGCGCGCAACAGCCTCGTCAGGTCCGCCTCGGCTTCGCGGTCCAGGGAAACCGGGTGGACCGAATCGATGTTGAGAACGAAGTGCACGGTCGCCAACAGCGAGTCCCCCACCCGCGCCGTGTAACGCAGGCTCGTGCCCCGCAAGGTGTCCATCAGGACCTTCTGCATGGCGAGGCGGGAATCCGTGGTGTATCGGTCCCTGGGCAGATACACCAGAACAGAGATGAAGCGGCCGAAGGGATCAGGCTGCAGATATGCGCGCAGGCGCCGGCGGCTGGACAGCTGCAGCACGCCGCTCACGGTTTCCAGCACTTTCTCGGCAGGCGCCCAGAAGAGCTCGGCCCGCGGATAGGCCGCCAGCAGTTCCATCGCGCGTTGTCCGGTGTATGAGTCCGGAGCTGCGCCCAACCCGGACAGCACCTGCGCCACGGTCTGCCGGAGCACCGGGGCCGCGGTGATCTCGGCATTCAGCGCGCGCGGCGTGAGCACACCGAGAAAGCGGTGCTGGCGGACGATGTGGCCGCCCGAGTCCAGGATGCGAACGGCAATCGAGAAGGGCGGCAACTCCCGGCTCAGTGCGGTTCCCTTGGACGTCTGGGTCAATACCAGGTGACCGGCGGAGGCATCGGCGTTGACCCACTCATCGTCGAAATCGGCAGCCCAGGCCAGGCCGTCCCGCAGAATGCCGAGGCCGCTGTCCGGCACCGGGCTGATCTGGTCGGCGTGCCCACCCGGCACGGACTCGTCGCACCGGTAACCGAGGAAGGTGAGATTCCCTGCGGTCAGCCAATAGAGCAGGTCGGTCACCTCGGCGACCTCTTGAGTGGAGCGCGGAGAGATGGAGGATCGGAGTTCCGACGCGACCACCGCGGCTGCGCCGATCAACGCCGCGGAATCGGTCACCACCGCGCGGACCGATTCCAGCGCTGCGTGCAGCGACTCCTCGATGGACTCGGCGCGTTCGGCATCGGAGAGCCGGTCGATGAGGATGTGTACCCACGATTCGGCGGTGCAGTCCCGCGGGTCCATCCCTCGTCGCGATTCGCCTGCTACTTCGAGCAACTCACCGTCGTTCCCTCGCCGAACGGCCAGGATCGGGTGCAGCACCCGGTGCGCCGTCACACCTGATTCGGTGATGGCGGAGACCACCGATTCGACGACGTAGGGCATGTCATCGTTCACGATGTCGATGACGGTGGAGGTCGCTGACCAGGCGCGTTCGGTGTCGGTCGCGACGCTTGGATTGAAGATGCGGATCGCAGCGGTCCCAGGTTTCCGGTGCCGCGCCACCCGTAGATGGCTCTCGACGATATTGAGGACGTCCCGGGGGCTGCGTGGTCGATCTTCTTCGGGCACGTGCGCGAAATAAGATCGGATCAACGTCTCCGCCTCGGGGCGAAGTCGACAAGCCTCGTCCACCGAACTCGTCCCACCACCGGTGGCCGGAGTTGCGGCCGAATTCCGATCCGTCTTCGTCATCGACTTCGCTTTCTGCGATCTCGGCGCCATTGCCGCATGGAAGCCTAGCCCGGCGCTACCGGCTCGACGACGTGTCGTCGCTGTTCACGGCAGCTTTCCCTGGTTGGCAGCACTGCGGGCTGTCCTTGGCTGGACCGATCAGTCTTCGCGCTTGAGCTTGCGGTGCGTGACCCGGTGCGGACGCGCCGCATCGGCACCCATCCTGGAGATCTTGTTCTTCTCGTAGTCGGAGAAGTTGCCTTCGTAGAAGTACCACTTGGCCGGATCTGCGTCGGAGCCCTCCCAGGCCAGGATGTGGGTGCACGTCCTGTCCAGAAACCAGCGATCGTGCGAGATGACCACGGCGCAGCCCGGAAAGTTCTCCAGGGCGTTCTCCAGCGAGCTGAGCGTTTCGACGTCGAGGTCGTTGGTCGGCTCGTCGAGCAGGATCAGGTTGCCGCCCTCCTTCAGCGTCAGCGCCAGGTTCAGCCGGTTGCGCTCACCGCCAGAGAGCACCCCGGCTGCCTTCTGCTGGTCAGGACCCTTGAACCCGAAGGCAGACACGTAGGCCCGGGACGGCATCTCGGTGTGGCCGACCTTGATGAAGTCATTGCCGTCGGAAACCGTCTCCCACACGTTCTTCTTCGCGTCCAACCCGCCGCGGTTCTGATCGACGTAGGACAGCTTGACCGTGTCACCGACCTTGACGCCGCCATTGTCCGGCGCCTCCAGCCCCACGATGGTCTTGAACAGCGTGGTCTTGCCGACCCCGTTCGGGCCGATCACGCCGACGATCCCGTTGCGCGGCAACGTGAACGACAGCCCGTCGATCAGCACGCGGTCCCCGAAGCCCTTCTTGAGCTGGTCGACCTCGACCACGATCGACCCGAGCCGCGGACCCATCGGGATCTGGATCTCCTCGAAGTCGAGCTTGCGGGTCCGATCGGCCTCGGCGGCCATCTCCTCGTACCGGTCCAGCCGGGCCTTGTTCTTGGCCTGCCGCGCCTTGGCGCCGGAACGGACCCAGGCCAGCTCCTCCCGGAGCCGCTTGGCCAGCTTGACATCCTTGCGACCTTCGACCGACATCCGATCGGCCTTCTTCTCCAGGTAGGTGGAGTAGTTGCCCTCGTACGGAATAAGCCGTCCCCGGTCGACCTCTGCGATCCACTGTGCGACGTTGTCGAGGAAATACCGATCGTGGGTCACGGCCAGGACGGCGCCGGCGTAGCCGGACAGGTACTGCTCGAGCCAGAGCACCGATTCGGCGTCCAGATGGTTGGTGGGCTCGTCGAGCAGCAGTAGATCCGGAGCGGACAGCAACAGCTTGCACAACGCCACCCGGCGGCGCTCACCGCCGGACAGGATGGTGACGTCGGCGTCGCCGGGTGGACAGCGGAGCGCGTCCATCGCCTGGTCGATCTGCGCCTCGAGGTCCCAGGCGTTGGCGTGGTCGAGCTCCTCCTGGAGGTTGCCCATCTCCTCGAGCAGCTCGTCGGTGTAGTTCGTCTCCATCTCGGCCAGTACCGCGTTGTAGCGGGCAAGCTTGGCGTTCAGCGGGCCGTAGGCCTCCTGAATGTTCTCCAGTACGTTCTTGGTCTCGTCGAGCTCCGGCTCCTGCATCAGGATGCCGACGGAGTAGCCGGGGGTCAGGAAGGCTTCGCCGTTGCTGGGCGTGTCCAGCCCAGCCATGATCTTGAGGATCGTCGACTTGCCGGCACCGTTGGGGCCGACCACGCCGATCTTGGCGCCCGGGTAGAACGACATGGTCACGTCGTCGAGAAGAACCTTCTCGCCGAGCGCCTTACGGGCTTTTTTCATGGTGTAGATGAATTCGGGCACGACTTCCCTCTCACAAGCAGCTACGGGTGCCCGTGGCGAGAACGCCGGACGGGCCGGGTCCGGCCGGCGGGCCGACCATCGGGCCGGCCCGCAGCGACGGACTACCCATTCAGTCTGCCTTACATGGTGCGGCCGTCCCGCCCTCGCCTCATGCCACCTCGACCAACGGACGGCTTGCATTCACCGTTGCCGCCTGGAACGGATCCTCCGTGCCTGGTCCAGCATCGGGCTCGGTACGGGCCGCTTCCTGACCGTGCTCACCCTCCTGGCGTCCACCACTCCGGACCGGGCTCGGGTCGGTATCGTCACGCTTGAGTCGGCCCGGTGAGCGTGCGACGTCGAACGCCACGTGGTCGGCTTTGACCTCCGTGAAGTAGTCGAGTACGCCGTCCTTCTCGTACTTTCTGGTGCTTATCTTGCCGACCACGACCACTGGGTCGCCCTTGCGCAGCAGTTGCAGGACGGACGCGCCCAGCTGCCGCCAGCAGACGATCGTCACCCCGAATTCATCCCCGTCGATCCAATCCCCGCTCGCCTCGTCGAATCGGCGCTCGGTGGAGACGGCTCTGAAGGAAACGCGCTCCCCTTTGCCGCCCGAGATGGTCGGGTTGCTTGCCGCCCGACCTGACATGGTGAGTACTGCGCCGTCATTTCGCATCTGGTGTCCCCCTCGACTGGCGGCTGAGCCGCGCTTGCTGATGGACCCACCGTCGCAGTGCCTGGTCCAGCCGCAAAGAGGTTCACTACCAATTGTGGATGGCCAGGAGGCATGGGGACAAAGCTATTGCGGAGTTGTCGACGCTCGGGCAGATCTCGGCGCTTCGCCTGGGGCCACAGTCCGAGCCGCCATGCTTGCCAGCATGTTGTTGTAGGCGTCGAGTTCATCGTCGCCGACCGCGTCCTTGCGTCGATCGACACGCTTGTTCTCGCGGTCGTCCGCTTTCGCCCATTGGGACAGCAGCGCGATCAGCACGATCAGGATCGGCACCTCGGTCGCACCCCAGGCAATGGCTCCCCCGAGCTTCTGGTCGGCCAACAGGTCGCTCACCCATGGCAACCCGAGACCGCGGTAGTAGTTGGCAGCCATCAACTCGTGCGAACTCATCAGCGCGAGACCGAAGAAGGCATGGAACGGCAGCGCTGCCAGCAGCAGTCCCAGCTTGAGGATGGGCTGCAGGCGGCGCGGGCCGGGGTCGATGCCGATGATGACCCAGTAGTAGAGGTACCCGACCACCAGGAAGTGGACGCTCATCAGCAAGTGGCCGAAGTGGGACGTGATCATCTGCTGGAACAGACCGGTGAAGTAGATCGCGTAGAACGACCCGATGAACAGTGGCAGAACGACGAGCGGGTGCGTGAGCGCCTTGGCGACACGGCCGTGCACCACCGCGACTATCCCTTCGCGCAGACCCGGCGGACTGCCGCGTCCGGCAACCGGCAGCGCCCTGAGCGCGAGGGTCACCGGAGCGCCGAGCACGAGCAGGATCGGCGCCATCATCCCGAGCATCATGTGGGCGATCATGTGCAGCGAGAACTGCGTCTGCGCATAACGTCCGAGGCCGGAGGATGTCGCCAGCAGAATGATCAGGCAGCCGATCAGCCAGGCGATGAGGCGCCCCTTCGGCCACACATCACCTCGCCGGCGGAGGCGGCGCACCCCGACCAGGTACAGCACAACGGCAGCGACGCTCGCCGTCCCGAGGATGTAGTCGAATCGCCAATCGACCAGCAAGCGGGTGATGGTCGGCTCGCCGGCCAACGAGAAGCCGAGGATCGGTTCGACCTGTGCGTTCAGGCCGGTGGGTAGCACGCCGCTCGGCGGTGGCGGCGCAGTGCGGCCCAATGCTGCCGCAACACCGACGGTTGCGCCCATCAGGAGGAGTTCGATCGCCGCCAACCGCACCAGCGGACGCCGCCTGCCCATTCCAATGGCCGGCAGAGCGCGACTGCGCTGGGCATACCCGAAGATGCCGAGCGCAACCAGCGCGACTGCCTTGATCACGACCAGCCGCCCGTAAGGGGTGGTCCACAAATCCGACAGATAGGTCAGCCGGATCCAGGCGTTGACGATTCCGGAGATCGAAACGGCGATGAAGGCCACCAACGCCAGCGTCGAGTATCGACGCGCGACAGCGGCCAGGTTGCTCACCTTCTGACGAACCATTCCCAGGAATGCCAGAAGTCCGCCGATCCACAACGAGATGCCGACGAGGTGAAAGATCATGGTGTCGGCAGCGACGTCGTGATCGGCGCTGCCCGATGCGTGCCCGGAGAGCGCCTGCGGCAACAGGCCCGCGAGTGCGGCGATCAGCAGGAGCGCTGCCCATCCCGGCCGGAGGACCACCCGAGCGAACAAGGCGATCGACACAGCGAGGAAGGCGCAGATCAGATACCCGCGGACCTCGGTGAGATTCTGGATGCCGAGGATCATCGTCTGTGCGTTGAGAGCCTGGCCAAGGGGCCGGCCGGCGATGTCAGCCGTCGTCAGCGCCGCCATCGCGATCGACACCGCGGTCCATACCGCTGCCGATAACGACGCAGCCCGCATCGCGCGGTAGCCGCCGACGTCCAAGAGCCCGGACCTCTGCGGTGGCGCAAGCGCGAGCGCGGCGACCAGCCAACCGATGGTGAGAGCGGCCGACAGATCGAATAGCGCCTTCATTCCGGACAGGGTCAACTCGGTGAACCGACCTGAATCCTGGATGCCGGCCACCACCCCCCTGGTCGGAACCAGGGTGGAGATCAGAACAGCGACACACGCCCCGATGGCCAACACCGCCAACGCCACTGCGGTGACCGTCCACTTGTCCCGCGCGGATCCCGAGCCGACCGGTGGCTCGCCGACCGGAGGAACCGGCCGTCTGGCGCTATTGGCGGCCGCGATATCAGGTGGTGCGGTCTCGGGAGCTGCGGTATCCGAGGCCGGGGTATCAACGGCAATGTCGGCGACGGAGGCGGCGTCCGGAATCAGGACGTCACCGGCGTCGGAAAACGTCGTCTCAGGCACTGTTCAAGCGTACCCAGCCGGGGCGGGTCCGACGTCGGCTGCGGCGTTGCTCACCTGATCCTGGTTGCTGCGCTCGGCGACGGCCTCGTCCTGGGACGAAGCGACCAGGTTGGTTCGCTACGCTCTACCACGCAAGCGCTCGTAGCTCAGCTGGATAGAGCAGCGGACTTCTAATCCGCCGGTCGCAGGTTCGAATCCTGCCGGGCGCACTTTTCGCAGGTCAGAGCGTTACGAATCGAGAATCATTCTCGGGAATCCGCCGACTGCACGCTTGCTGCACGTTTTCGATCTGCAGGGTTGAGCCCAGAACGAGCGAGAGCTACCGTCGGAAAGTGCCTCGGCAAGGTCTGGCTCCGCTGACCGGGGCCGGCACCGGGAAGACCACCGTCATGGGCGTCCTGGCCTCCGCCTGGACCGGCGGCGGCGGGACCGTGTTCGGTTTGGCGTTGCAAGCCCCCGCCGCCGGGGAACTCGCCGCCGCGATGCCCGGCGCCGATATCGACACCATCGACAAACTCGTCCACGACACCAGCGCCCAACCATCCACAAAAGGGGGCCGACTGGATTCACCAGATCGGCCGGGGATCGCTGGTCGTCATCGACGAAGCGGGTTCGGCGTCCACCCCGAAGCTGGACGCCGTGATCGCGTTCGTCGCCGACCGGGGCGGGCGGGTGCTGTTGCTCGGGGATGACCGGCAACGGGCCGCCATCGGCGCCGGCGGGCTGCTCCGCGACATCCAGAGCATTCACGGCGCCCTGGCCCTGCATGAAGTGTTGCGGTTCACCGACCCTGTCGAAGGATCCGCCTCGCTGGCGCTGCGGGAAGGCGACCCGGGCGCCGTTGGGTACTGGGCCGACCACCACCGCATCCACCCTGTCACCCCCGACACCGCCGCCGACCAAGTCTTCACCGCCTGAGCGAAAGATGTTGTCGCCGGCGCGGATTCGATCATGATCGCCCCCACCCTGGACCTGGTCACCGCACTGAACGCCGCCCGACAGGCACGGCTGCTCGCTCAATCTGGGGCCGGTCGGGCGGGAAGTGCACCTGCCGAACGGGGAACCGTGTCCACCGGCGACAGCATCACCACCAAACGCAACGACCGCTCTGCTGACACCGGTCGCGCTACTCGTCCCAAGGGCTGCACGGTGAGTACGTGGTCGGCAAGGTGAGCTACCGCAGTGATCTCGACGGCACCGTGGTCTGCGGTTGGCGGTCGGTGTGCCTGGAACCGTTCGAGGAACCGCAGCAGCTACCCGAGAACTCCAAGATCACCTGACGACGCAGTGCGGCACTGACAGCCGGCCGGCGACTGCGCCGCCGGCCGCCCGCAGAGATCCGCGCCGGCTACCCAGCCGCAGCCAGTCGACCCAACCCGGCTGAACCATTTGCTTGGCCGACCCGGCCACTGCGGGACACCAACCGCGCCGCCACCCGGCAGCTCACCATGGCTCCGGACGCCGGGCAGTATGCGCGGGAGCTGAGCAAGATTAATCGCTGGCCCTTCCGCGAAGTCCGGTGATAGACAGCCGGGGTGCATAAGACTCCCGAGTTCCCCGAGCTGCTCAAGCTGATCGACGAGCGGTCGTCCGTGTTCCGTGCCGTGGTGCAGTCCGCGCCCGACCTCGGCGTCCAGGTGCCGACCTGTCCGGAGTGGACGCTGTTGGATCTGGCCCGGCACCTGGGCGGCGGGCAGCGCCGTTGGGGCGCCGTCGTCACCGCCGGCCCGGACGGCGGCGCGCCGGCTCAGTCCTCGTCGGAGATCGGCAAGGCCGCACCTGCGGAGCGCGAGGCGCTGCTGGAGTGGCTGTCCGAGTCGACGCGGGAGCTGCTGGAAGCGCTGAGTGAGGCCGGGCCGGACCGCGGCTGCTGGACGTGGTGGGCTCACTCCCAGTCGCCGGAGACCACCGCCGCCGCCGGCCGGCACCAGGTGCACGAGGTCGCGGTGCACACCTACGACGCCCAACTAGCCGCGGGAGCCGCGCAGCCGGTGCCGACTGAAGTCGCGGTCGACGGCGTCGAGGAGTTCAACATCACCTGCGGCACGACCACCGAGCCCTGGCCGTACGACCCCGCCCTCGTCGACATCCACGCCGCCGAGGGCCCGTCGTGGCGCGTGACCCTGTCGGCCGAAGGCTCGAGCGTGAGTCGCCTGGATGGGCCTGCGTCCGAAACGGGCTCGGGCGCTACGGCGGCAGACGCATCCGTGCGCGGCCCGGCGAGCGACCTCGTCCTCATGTTCTACGGCCGGATTCCGCTGGAGTCGGTGGAGCTCGGCGGCGACGTGGATGTGCTCACCCTGCTTCGCGGGTGGGAGACGTAGGCATAGAAGGTTTCCCGCATTTTGTGAAGTCGGTTCGTCTGGCCTGATGGGCAGTCGGGTGCTGTGATGAAGGCCCCTGTTACCAGCGGTCTTCGCTACGCAACGCCGGTAGTGCAGGAGGCGTTCCCGATCGCTACGAACTCGAAATCGACCTTCGTCACGCTAGCTCTCGGCTGACTGTTGCTTCACTCGCCACTCCGCTCCTGCGCGCTGGATGCGGAGCCACAGGGAAGCGCGGTCGGCGGCGTCGATGGCCGAAAGGTCCAGATGGAACACATCGTTGCGATCTTGAACAGTTCCTCAGCGGACTCGAGGATGCGTGTCGTGCGCCGTCCGGCCCCCTCATCGCGCGTGTATTCGTCATCCAGCACGAACTCGGCGCAGCCCGCGTCGCGGCGGAAGAGCTCGAACCATCTGACATAGGGAGACTGCGGCGACGTCGACAACTCGGTGTGGTAGCTGCTGAAGTCCTCCCATGTGGCCGGTGCCAGCGTGAAGTCCATGCTGTGGAAAGTCGCCTGGGCCGGATCGGTGAAGAACCGCCAGGCGTCCGGGCCGATCTCCGGTAGCGGCCGCAGCTCGAAGCGGAAGGGACCCTGGACGTGGACGCCGTGCCGAAGCGGGATGGGCTCGTGGTGCGAGTTGGCCAAGCCGACGTCGACCGACCAGCGATCGCCATCGATGACGACGGTGGGGGTCATGTGCGTGTCGTGTTCGTCGACGGTCGCTTTGGCGGTCGCGACAGAGCCGTTAATTTGGCCGCGGTGCACGGTGACGTCGTACCCGAGGACGGTCAGCGGCTCGCTGAAGGCGTTGTTCAGGTTGAAGCAGTAGCCGCCCCGTCACCGTAGAACGTTTGGC
>JBPCPG010000283.1:0-7814 GCA_050999445.1 Nakamurella sp.
GGCTGGTAGGCCAGGCGGCTCGTTCGTTGACTCGCCCGTAATCGACGCGTGCTCGTGGTGTTTCATCCTCGCGTTCATCCGGCAAGAGTCGATCGCAACGAAGGAGACAGTTCGTGAGCGACATCGCCGGTCAATCTCGGATCGCTGCCCTCCGCGAACTGCACCTCACCATCACCACCCTGCATGCTCAGCGCAGTGTGCCGGCCACGGCGCAGGCGGTCGTCGACGCAGTGGTGGCCGCTGTCGGGTTCGGTGTTGCCGCCCTGAGCGTGACCCGCTCGAACGGAAATTTCCGCACCGTTGCGGTCGCCGGCAGTGACGCAGCACGACGCCAGCTACTGGGCACCCAGCGCCCTCGCTCCTCCTACGACGAGGAATTCGCCGTCGCCCACCACTGGGGCTCGCTGCGGTTCGTGCCACACGCGCGCCGTCCGGATGCGGATCAGCGTGGCTGGATTCCAGACTTCGAGATGACCGATGCCAGCGACGCGTGGCATCCACTGGACGCGCTCTTCGCCCCGCTGCATTCTTCGTCCGGCGACCTGATCGGCGTTCTGTCCGTCGATCTGCCCGCGAACGGGAGGCGGCCGTCCAGCGATCAGCAGGATCTGCTCGAACTACTGGCCGGCCAGGCCGGCATCGCTTTGGACAATGCCCGGCTGACGGAGCAATTCCTGTCGCAGGCCGAGCTGTTTCGTCAGGCGTTCGATCTGGCCGGCGGCGGAATGGCGTTGATCTCCGTCCACGGCTTGGGCTTGGGGCAGTTCCAACGGGTCAACACCGCCATGGGTCAACTCCTCGGGCGAGATGCCGACAGCCTCCTGACGTTGACGCCGGCAGCCATCACCCATCCTGATGACCGGCCAGAAGACGAGCGGATGGTCGCGGACCTGCTGACCGGGGCATCGAAGATGTACCGACGCGACAAGCGTTACCTGCGGGCGGACGGTTCGATCATCTGGGTGTCCGTGACCGCGACGGTGAACCGCGCCCAGGACGGCACGCCGCAGTGCGTGGTCAGCCAGGTGGAGGACATCACTCGACGACGCGCCGAGCACCAGCGGCTGCACTACCTGTCTCGGCACGACAGCTTGACCACTCTGGCCAACCGGGCCGCCGTTGTCGAGCACCTCAGCAAGGCGATCAGCACTGCAGAGCAAACCGGTCAGCCCGGAGTGGTGCTCTATCTCGATCTCGACGACTTCAAGGCGATCAACGACGAACACGGACACCATGTCGGCGACTACGTGCTGACGGAGTTGGCCGAGCGGATCCGGTCGTCGTTGCGGCCGGGTGACTTCGTCGGACGGGTCGGCGGCGACGAGTTCGTCGTCATCGCCAATGACCTGCCACTGCACCAGGCGGCTCAGCTGGCAGCCCGGATTCGTCGTATCGTGAGCGTTCCCGTCCCCTGGAAGAACCTTCTCCTCGACGTCACGGTCAGCACCGGTGTCAGCAGCATCGCCGTGGCCGGCGCCGACCGCGAGAGCATCCTGCGCAGTGCCGATCGTGACATGTACAAGAACAAGCGCCGCTCGGGCGCGGATAGCTGATCAGGCCACGGGCGATTGCGTTGGTCGGCGCTGCACGGAGCGCAACTGCGACCCGCCAGATTCCAGTGACCGAACGCCCGCGCTGGCTCAGACCGGTCCCGACCGGGATAGGCCGTCGTCGTCCGCGGCCCCACCGCCGACCAGGACCGACTCGCGATTCTCCTCGAGTTTTTCCGGCTCGGGCGGGCGCCTGCGGCTACGCCAGAGGCTCGGCAAGGACGGCAGCACGAACCGGTCCGGCACGTTCTCGAACGCTCCACCGGACGGATCGTCGTCGCCGGCCATCCGGACCAGATCGTCGGCGGGACGCTGGATCTCCCGAATCACCCGCACTACCAGCATGATCAGCAGAATGTCCCGGAGGATGGCCGCACCGATGAACGGGTAGATGGACAGGCCCTTGTTCTCCACGCCCGCGAACGAGAACATCAGCAGGATCCACACCACGACCTCGGAGAACTGCCAGGCCAGCAGCGGTCGCCAGCGGGGCAGCGCCAGGACGGCGAGCGGGAGCAGCCAGAGGCTGTACTGGGGCGACCACACCTTGTTCGTCAGCAGGAATGCAGTCACCACCAGGAAGACCAGCTGCGCGAACCGGGGCCGGCGTTGCGCCGAGAGGGCGAACCACCCGATCGCCGCGCAAGCCAGCCCGAACAGGAGCAACGACAGCCCGTTGAGGAACGTGGGGGAAGTGGCGCCCGATGCATTGTCGAACACCGAACTCTTGGAGAGGTTGGTGTAGATCGAATACCAGGAGTCGTACTCGGCCGGTCGCTCGGAGTTCAGCTTGATGAATTCGTACCAACCTGCCGGGTACAGCCATAGGACCGGCAGGTTGGTTGCCAACCAGACGACGGCGGCCGCCACCGTCACCCGCACCAGCCCCCGATATTTTCCGGTCCGCAGGCACAGCAGTAGCATCGGCCCCAACAGCAACAGCGGATAGAGCTTCGCCGCGGTGCCCAGCCCGATCAGCGCACCGGCGAGCACCGGTCGCCCCCTGGCCCAGGCCGTCATCGCACCCGCCGTCAGACCGATCGCCAACAGGTCCCAATTCGTGAACGCATGCACGAGGAGCAGGGGCGACAGGCACATGATCGCCACATCCCAGACGCGCCGACGCGCGATGCGAGCGGTCGAGGCGACGGCCCACAGGTAGAACAGGGCGAGCAGGATCGTGCCGATCGTGAAGTACGTCGCCACGTCCAACGGCACTCGCAGGCCGGCGCTCTGCGCGAAGTGGTTGTAGTACTTGGCCAACTCGCTCACCGCCCACATGAAGTACCCGGTGACGACGGGGTATTCCATGTAGTGGACCTCGCCGGCGTCGGTCCACGACGTCTTGTACGGCATCGCCTGGGTGTCCAGCTTGTGGCTGCCGTAGAGCGGTACGACGTCGTTGTAGCAGGTGGTCAGCCAGGGCCGCTGGCCACTCTGGTCGAGAGTGACGCCGCCCGCCCCGTTCGGCCCTTGCTGGATGCACGCCGCCTTGAAGAGCCAGCCGCCGATCAGGATGACGATGGCCATCAACAGGCAGACCCGCAGCGGCGTGAGCCATGGCGCCCGGCCGACCAGTGCATGCCGGCCAAGCGGTCCGCCGATCACCTCGGACGCCCGCCGAACCGTCGGGTCCGTCCAGGTCGGAATAACACGCTCGGTCGGTGTCAACGACGCCGACCGGGGCAGGCCGCCGGGAGTCGCCTCGATGCCGGAACCCGCCACTTCGGACGTGGCGAACACGGGTTCGGAGTTCCCGTCCAACGCGTCCGAGCCGGATGCCGGGGCGGTCGACTGCTCGGATTCGACCGCGTCCGATGGCCCGGGCGCGCCGCCCGATGGCTCCCGAACGAGTCTTTCCGCCGAGGCCGCCACATCGTCGCCGTTGGGCTGCTGTCGAGGTTCGTCCACGGCGCGATGGTACTGGGATTTCGGTGATGGCAGTGTTTCGGTGAGGGCAGGGTGCCGGTGAGAGCAGGGTGCCGGTGAGGGCCGGGTGTCGTTCCCGCTGATCGTCGCTCCCGCTGATCGTCGTTCCAGTCGTCAGTCGGACAGGACGCGGCGCAGGATCCTCGCCTCCCAGGGCTGCAGCAACTGCTGTCCACCGTCGGGAACATTGGTCAGCACCGTTTCGGCCCCGGTCCATTCCGGCAGCACTCCGGAATCGGCCGGCTCGCCGGAGAGGTTCGCCAGCACCAGCAATAGCGTGCTGCCCAACCGACGGGTGAACGCATAGATCTGTTCATCGTTCTGCAGCAACATCGTGAAGTCGCCGTCGGCGACGGCCGGCTCTGCATGCCGCAGGGCTATCAGTTTTCGATAGTGATGCAATACCGAATCCGGATCTGCCAGCGCAGCCGCGGCATTCACCTCCGGGTAATTCGGATTGATCGGCAGCCAGGGTGTACCCGTGCTGAAACCGGCATTCGACGAGTTGTCCCACTGCATCGGTGTTCTCGCATTGTCGCGGCTCGGCCCGAGCATCGTCTTGAGGACCGCGGCCGGATCCTGCCCACCGGCAACGGCCTCCCGATAATGGTTCAACGATTCGATGTCACGAAATTGGTCGATGGAGGTGAAGGGAAAGTTCGTCATTCCGAGCTCTTCGCCCTGGTACACGTACGGCGTGCCGCGGTGCAGGTGCAGGACCGTTCCCAGTGCCTTCGCCGATCGGACGCGATACCGGCCGTCGTCGCCGAACCGCGAGACCGCCCGCGGCTGGTCGTGGTTGTTCCAGTACAGACTGTTCCAGCCGACGTCGGCCAGGCCGGCCTGCCATCGGCCCAGCGAGGCCTTGAGGGCAGTCAGCTCGAGCGCCCGGTGCTCCCACTTCGTGCCGGCCTGGTCGAGCCCCACATGTTCGAACTGGAACACCATGTCGACCTCGGCCCTGTCCGGGTCGGTGAACAGCCGAGCCTGCTCCAGCGTCACGCCCGGCATTTCACCGACGGTCAGCAACTTGTCGGTTCGGCCCGCGAACACCTGGGTGTTCATCTCGTGCAGGAACTCGTGGATCCGGGGGCCGGCAAGATAGTGGTCGGCCCCGACCTGCCCGCCAAGTGCCATGCCGTCCGGCAGGGCCGGATCCTTGGAGATCATGTTGATGACGTCCATGCGGAAGCCGTCGACGCCCCGGTCGAGCCACCAGCGCATCATCGCGTAGACCGCCCGGCGCACTTCCGGATTCTCCCAGTTCAGATCGGGTTGCTTGCGGGAGAAAAGGTGGAGGTAGTACTCCTGCGTTTCGTCGTCCAGAGTCCAGGCCGGCCCAGAGAAGGCGGAGGTCCAGTTGTTCGGCTCGGCGCCGGGCTGCCCTGCAGCCATGCCTTTCCGAGGCGGGCGCCACCAATACCAATCCCGCTTCGGATTGTCGATGCTCGACCGGGACTCGGCGAACCAGCGGTGCTCGTCGGACGAATGGTTCACCACCAGGTCCATCACCAACTTCAGCCCGCGACCGTGGACGGCGCAGAGCAGTTCGTCGAACTGCGCAAGCGAGCCGAAAAGCGGATCGATGCCCTGGTAGTCGCTGATGTCGTAGCCGTTGTCGGCCTGCGGGGACGGGTAGATCGGTGACAGCCACAACACATCGACGCCGAGGTCGGCAAGGTAGTCGACGCGGGAGATGATGCCTGCGAGGTCGCCGATGCCGTTCCCATCGGAGTCGGCGAAACTGCGCGGATACACCTGATACACGACGGCCGAACGGAACCACTGGGTGGTTCGAACTGGTCGCCTGGCAGACCCGTCCGGCAGGTCAGCGGCACGGGCGGCGGCCTCGTGCGCGGCGCTTATTTCACGGCCCGTCGTCGTCGCGGCGCCGGTTCGCCCTTGAAGCCCATCACGAACGACGCGACCAGGTGATTCCACGAGCAGGTGCGGCACACCTCCACCTGATACACGGAGAACTCGCCGAAGTCGGCTGCCATCTTCTCCAACTCCGGGGGCTGGCGCGCCGAACCAGCCATGTGCTTGATCTCGTCTCCGTAGACCCAGTACACGTGGGTGAGCGGCTCCTTCCGGCAGACCGGGCAGCTGACATCGGTGGCCACACCATGGAATTTCGCCGCCCGGACCAGATAGGGCGTGGCGTCACAGACGTCGGTGACCCCGGTGCGCCCGGCCCGAACTTCGGCCAGCAGCGCGCGCCGCTGGAGCGCGTAGTCCACCAGTCCTCGCTGAGTCCGCACCAATTCAGGGTACGCGGGGGCATCTGAGCAGGCAGCGGTAGTCCAGGTCCGGTCGACGCTGGCGAGCGGATGGGAACTCCGTCGTATCGTCGGCAGGCTTCAGGTTGACATATGGTGGCCTTTGTCAACTTGGGTTTCGGCCCGAGAGCAGTCGTCCGAGCAGAAGGAGGACCCGCTGTGGGTTCGCATCCCATCCGTGTGGCCATCGTCGGGGTCGGCAACTGCGCCGCCTCGCTGGTCCAGGGAGTCGAGTTCTACCGCAACACCGATCCGTCGGCGCGCGTTCCCGGGCTGATGCATGTGCAGTTCGGCGAGTACCACGTCTCCGACCTGAACTTCGTCGTCGCCTTCGACGTTGACGCCAAGAAGGTCGGCTTCGACCTCTCGGAGGCGATCTCCGCCTCCGAGAACAACACCATCAAGATCGCCGACGTGCCGCCGACCGGCGTCTTCGTCCAGCGAGGCAACACGCTCGACGGGCTGGGCAAGTACTACCGCCAGACCATCGAGGAGTCCGACGAGGAACCGGTCGACGTCGTAGCCGCCCTTCGCGAGGCTGCCGTCGATGTGGTGGTCTGCTATCTGCCCGTCGGTTCCGAGGACGCGGCGAAGTTCTACGCGCAGTGCGCCATCGACGCCGGCTGCGCCTTCGTCAACGCCCTACCGGTCTTCATCGCCGGCACGCAGGAGTGGGCCGAGAAGTTCCGGGCTGCCGGGCTGCCGATCATCGGGGACGACATCAAGTCCCAGGTCGGTGCGACCATCACGCACCGGGTGCTGGCGAAGTTGTTCGAGGACCGCGGCGTGCTGCTCGAACGCACCATGCAGCTCAATGTCGGCGGCAACATGGATTTCATGAACATGCTCGAGCGAGACCGCCTGGAGTCCAAGAAGATTTCCAAGACGCAGGCGGTGACCTCCCAGGTGGACAGGGATCTGGGCGCCCGCAATGTGCACATCGGTCCGTCGGACTATGTCGCCTGGCTCGACGATCGCAAATGGGCCTACGTCCGTTTGGAGGGCAAGGCTTTCGGCGATGTGCCACTGAACCTCGAGTACAAGCTCGAGGTCTGGGATTCGCCGAACTCGGCCGGCGTCATCATCGACGCGGTCCGTGCCGTCAAGATCGCCAAGGACCGCGGCATCGGCGGCCCGCTGATCTCGGCCTCCTCGTACTTCATGAAGTCTCCGCCCGTTCAGTTCCCCGACGATCAGGCGCGGGACAACGTCGAGAAGTTCATCGCAGGAGAGCTTTCCGCCTGAGGCCTTCGGCCTGAGGTGATGCGCACAGGGCGCTCACACAGCGAAAAGCCCGGCGCCGACCTGCCCTCAGGTCGGCGCCGGGCTCGAGGGCCCCCGGGTGAAACCAAGCTCGCGCCTGGCCCTTCCGGCGCCTGGCCATCTGCCGCCGGAGCGGCGCTTCGAGAAGACGTCGAAGACAACGGCGGCCAACAGCACCGGACCCTGGATCACCTGCTGGTAGGAGTTGTCGACGCCCAGGAGCGACATACCGATGAGCAGCACACCGATGATCAGACCACCGACGATGGCGCCGATGACGCGTCCGACGCCGCCGGTGACCGCCGCTCCGCCGATGAAGGCGGCGGCAATCGCGCTGAGCTCGAAACCGTTGCCGTTGGTGGGATTAGCCAGGTTGATGCGAGCCGCAAATACGATGCCGGCCAGCGCGGACAGAGACCGGCCGCCTGTGTCCCGGACTGTCAACGTTCACACGCTTCGTCGGTCAAGTATTCGGCGTGGAATGAACTCCCCGATGAGCGCGACGAGGTCGCCTTTGGGTCGGGGATGTCAATTCCTAGAATCCAACGGCTCAATGTCGCATCCGACCGTCAGGGAGCTGGAGGTGTCACCAGTGCAATGTCCATATCGCGACTGTTTCTGACAGTGGGAGATGAGCGGATCCGCTGGCCCGAAGTGGCATGCTGGCCCGGTGACCGAACAGCCAGTACCCGAAGCCGAACCTGCGGCGGGTGATCCGCATACACCCGGTCCGGCCGCCGACAGCGTTTCGTCCGCGGCTCCCCCGCTGTGCCCGACGCGCACCCGGCTCTAT
>JBPCPG010000332.1:0-5050 GCA_050999445.1 Nakamurella sp.
CGGCCCATGGATTCGGCCGCGGCCGATCCAGTGATAGGTGGCGGCCAACAGGACCACCGGAACTCACCGCCGTGGCCCCCGACCCTTGGAGAGGTTTCTGGTGACGAACTTGTCCCCGCTGCCCCCGATGCAGCGGGGACACTTTCGTTCCCGGTGCGGTCAGGTTCGTCATCCCGCAACTTTCGGGCTCGCGATTGTGGCCGGTCCGGTAGCTGCGGCTACTGTCGTGCCTCGTGGATCCCCGCACCGGTATGCCCAGGGTCGGAATGGTCGGCGGTGGCCAACTGGCCCGGATGACCCACCAGGCAGCGATTGCGCTCGGTCAGGGTCTGCGGGTGCTCTCGATCGGTCCGGACGAGTCGGCTGCGTTGGTCGCCGCCGAGGTGGAGATCGGTTCGCATCTCGATCTGGGTGCTCTGCTGACCTTCGCGCAGAACTGCGATGTGGTCACCTTCGATCATGAGCACGTTCCCGGTGAACACATCCGCGCCCTCGTCTCGGCCGGTCATACCGTTCATCCAGGCGCCGACGCCCTGCAATACGCGCAGGACAAGGCGTTGATGCGAAGCCGGCTGGCCGAGGCCCGGCTGCCGGTGCCGGCGTTCCGAAATGTGGCTGCCGGTGTCGGCACGGCCGCGATGACCGAGGCCCTGGCGGAATTCGGCAACGACCATGGCTGGCCGGTGGTGGTCAAGGCAGCCCGCGGCGGGTACGACGGTCGTGGTGTTTGGGTGATCCGGGAAGCCCGAACCGCTACCGGCGTGACGTCCGGTCTGCCAAACGACCTGCCCGACGACCTGCCCGGCGGCGTGGTGCTCGAGGAGTTCGTTCCGATGAAGCGAGAACTGGCTGCCGTGGTCGCGAGGTCGCCTTTCGGGCAGGCAGCGGCCTGGCCGGTGGTGGAAACGGTGCAGCAGGACGGAATCTGTGTCGAGGTAGTAGCGCCGGCCCCGGGCCTTGACCCGGACGTTGCAGCGGCCGCTTCGAGCCTCGCCCTTCGCATCGCCGGTGAGCTCGGCGTGGTGGGGGTCCTCGCCGTCGAACTCTTCGAGACCGAAGTGGGCGCGAACGCACCCGACGGTCTGCTGATCAACGAGTTGGCCATGAGGCCGCACAACTCCGGCCATTGGACGATGGATGGCGCCGTCACCGATCAGTTCGAGCAGCATCTGCGTGCGGTATTGGACTATCCGCTCGGCCGGACGGACTCGCTCGCGCCCTTCACGGTGATGCGCAATGTCCTCGGCGGCCCCGATACCGGCTCCGGAGCGAAGATCGGCATGGACGAACGGGTGCACCACTTGGCCGCTCGCTTTCCGCAGGTCAAGATCCACCTGTACGGCAAGGCATTTCGACCCGGCCGCAAGCTCGGGCATATCAATGTGCTCGGAGCGGACCTCCCCGAACTGCGTCGGGTGGCTCGGTTGTCCGGGACCTGGCTCAGCACGGGAATCTGGGATGATGGGTACGAGATACACAGCGGTGCAACAGACATCGGTCCGCAGAACCGCGCGAGAACCGCCAGGAGCCAGTCGTGACGACCGACGCCGCAACGCCCATCGTCGGCTTGATCATGGGCAGCGACTCGGACTGGCCGGTGATGTCCGGAGCCGCCGAGGTGCTCGACGACTTCGGTGTGGACTACGAGGTGGGCGTGATCTCCGCGCATCGCACTCCGGCGCGAATGCTGGACTATGCGACGTCGGCGGAGGAGCGCGGACTGAGGGTGATCGTCGCGGGTGCCGGCGGCGCCGCTCATCTCCCCGGCATGATCGCGTCCGCCACGGTCCTGCCGGTGATCGGCGTGCCGGTTCCTCTGGCGACTCTGGACGGCATGGATTCGTTGCTCTCGATCGTGCAGATGCCGGCCGGAATCCCGGTGGCCACGGTCTCCATCGGCGGGGCGCGAAACGCCGGGCTGCTGGCAGTGCGCATCCTGGCCTCTTCGGGTACTCCGGAGGGGCGAGTCCTGGCCGGTGAGCTGGCGGCATTCGCCGACGATCTGCAAGCAACCGTGCTCGCCAAGGACCTGGCCCTTCGGGAGCGCACCGGCCACTAGGCCGAAGCCGTTCGGTGCGACGCCAGTCCGCGCGGCCGCCAACGCCTCACCCGGAGCGAAGCACCAGCATGAACTGGCCGCCACCCGATTCTGCCGTCACGGCGACCTTCAGATCGGGGGCCAGCCTCGACAACCGGTCGAGCAGCCATTTCCCTGCTTCATCAGCATCGGCCTTCGTCGGACAGCGGGCCACCACTTCACGGCCACCCTTGCGGCCAAGGCGCTCGACGGTTCCGATGATCGGCGCTGGCTCGACAACGAACAATCGGTCCGGCCACGGCACCACCGGCTTCACGGCACCCTTCTTGGTATTGCAGGCGCGATGGGCGAGTCGCTCCTGGCCGGGCTTGCTCTTGCCGTTCTTGCCCGCGGCGTTGATGTTGTCGATGCTCGGCCCGCGCGAATCGTTCACCGACTTGTTCGGATCAACGGGCTCGTCGCAGAGCCAACAGCGCCAGGCTTCCCGGTCGCCGACCTCTTCCAGCCTGCTCACCAGGGTTGTTCGGGCGCTGAGGGAGGAGTGTTCATCGTCATGACGCTACCTGGGATTGATCGGTCTACCATTCGAAGTTACTGACCAGTAGCAATGAGACTGCGCTGGCTTGAACTTCCGGGGACCGACGACAAGTGAGCACAGACCTCTTCACCTTGACCGATGACCACCAGGCCGTCCGGCGGGCGGTCCGGGAAATCGCCGAACGCGAGATCCTGCCCTTCGCCGCCGACGTCGATGAACGTGAGCGCTATCCGATCGAGGCGCAAAAGGCGCTGGAGAGCTCCGGTTTTTCGGCGGTGCACATCGACGAGGTCTACGGCGGGGCGGGCGCAGATGCGGTTGCGACCGTCATCGTCATCGAGGAAGTGGCCAGGGTGTGCGCCTCGTCATCCCTGATTCCTGCCGTCAACAAGCTCGGCTCGATGCCGATCATTCTTTCTGCGTCCGAGGATCTGAAGAAGCAGGTGCTCCCCTCCATCGCGTCCGGTGAGGCGATGATCTCCTACGCGCTGTCCGAACGTGAGGCCGGCAGCGATGCCGCGGCGATGCGGACCCGAGCTCGTCCCGATGGGGACGGCTGGGTGCTCAACGGTACGAAGGCCTGGATCACCAACGCCGGCGTCTCGTCGTGGTACACCGTGATGGCGGTGACCGATCCCGACCAACGTGCGAAAGGGATCAGCGCTTTCGTGGTGCACGCCGACGACCCGGGGTTCGAGGTCGGATCGAAAGAGCGAAAGCTCGGGATCAAAGGCTCCCCGACGCGCGAGATTCACTTCGTGAACTGCCGGATCCCCGGTGACCGAATGATCGGCGCTCCTGGCACCGGCTTCAAGACCGCGCTCGCCACGCTCGACCACACGCGACCCACCATCGGGGCGCAGGCAGTCGGCATCGCCCAGGGCGCCCTCGACGTCGCGGTCGCATACGTCAAGGAGCGCAAGCAGTTCGGCAAGAGGCTGGCAGAATTTCAAGCCCTGCAGTTCATGATCGCCGACATGGCCATGGAGATCGAAGCCGCCCGGACGTTGATCTACCAATCCGCTGCTGCCAGCGAGCGCGGAGACGCCAACAAGGGCTTTCTCGCCTCCGCCGCCAAGTGCTTCGCCTCCGACGTCGCGATGAAGGTAACCGTCGATGCGGTGCAGTTGCTGGGCGGGGCGGGTTACACCCGCGATTTCCCGGTGGAACGGATGATGCGCGACGCCAAGATCACCCAGATCTACGAGGGAACGAATCAGATCCAGCGGCTCGTCATGGCGCGGTCGTTGTTGCGCTAGCCCTGCCGGGTTGCCGCGCCGGGCCGTGCTGGCCGGGGCCGCGCCGCGCTGGCGGGGCCGTCGGACCGCACTGCGCCGGGCCGTAGTCGGGCCGCGCCCGTGCTGGGCCGCGCCGGGCTGCTGCCTCGCAGCCCCTTTGGTCACCGCGCAGGCGTTTGTCACGTGACGAACGCCTGCGCAGTGGCGAAAAGGACTGCGCAGCTCGGTGACTGCGCCCGGCGACCGCGCCTGGCGACCGGTGGGCACGGCGGGTCAGCGGGGCAGGCGGACCGGGGCAAGTGGTGCGACCGACCCGGCGATCCCGTTGACGGCCAGGGCGCGCGTCCCGCCGACGAGCATCGCCCGAATGTGCGCCGCCAGGCCGTTTCGGTTCTGCAGATCCGACCAGATCACCCGCAGCACCTGCCACCCGAGTTCGCGCAGGTCGTCCTCGCGTCGCTTCTCCCGAAGCACGATATCCAGCGGCGAGCTGCCCGGCTCGAGACCATATTTGATCCGACCGTCGAATTCCATCAACACGCAGTGCTCCAAGTAGCCGAGATCGGAGCGTCCGACGAAGCTTCCGCGGCGGTTGACAACATTGCACTGAGGTTGGATGACCGGCAGGCCCTGTTCAGCGCTGAAGATTCGCAGCCGAGACTCTCCGACGCTCTCGGCTCGGCCATCGGCGAACAGCAGCGCCCGACGTGCGATGGCAGCGCCGCGCAGGAATCGGGCACGCGCCAACGTCGCTACCTAGTCTGCGATGATGCCCGGCCGAGGGTGTAACGCCGCGTCGGCGGCGATCACGCCGGCGTCGAACGGCGCCATACGCGCCAGATCGACGAGCGTCCTGGCGAGCGAAGTTGTTCTGACACCTGAGATTTCGACGATCTCCGATTCGCGCAGCAACCTGGAATGCAGTACTCGCCAGTCGCTACGCTCGTTGCCTCCGCTTCCTGGCCGAGTGAGGTGCACCCGGTCGAGGGCCACACCGACAATCGGCAGGCCGTGGAGGAGTGCGGCCGAAACGTGGCTGACGACCAACGTCGGTGCCGCGATCGAGGCGGCCCTGGCTCGCAACACGTGCTGATCCTGGGTACCCAGCGCACGGTAGTCGGGGCCGGCCGAATACACGCCGCGGTTTGCACGCGTGATCGCACCGGAGCGCTGTTCGCGCTGAATCCAGGCGCTACTGCAGCCCTGCTCGAGCAGCGCAGCGCGCGTAGTAAGAAT
>JBPCPG010000344.1:0-2686 GCA_050999445.1 Nakamurella sp.
GTGCTGACGGTTTTCCTGGTCGACGACCACGAAATGGTGCGGCGAGGAGTCGCCGACCTGTTGAACGAGGAAGAAGACCTACAGGTCATCGGTCAGGCGTCCCTGGTTTCGGAGGCGCTGGCACGAATTCCCGCCCTGCGCCCGGACGTAGCCGTTCTCGATATTCGCCTGCCCGACGGGAATGGAGTCGAGCTGTGCCGTGAATTGAAATCACAGCTGCCGGACCTAGCCTGTCTGATGCTCACCTCTTTCACCGATGAACAGGCGATGATGGACGCGATTCTGGCCGGAGCTGCCGGCTACGTGATCAAGGACATCAAGGGCTTGGACCTGGTCTCGGCAATTCGTACCGTCGGCGCCGGCCGCTCGCTATTGGACAACCGCGCGGCGGCCGCCCTGATGGAAAGGCTCCGGGCCGGATCGGAAGAACCCGGACCTCTGGCGGACCTGACCGAGCAGGAGCGCGCTGTTCTCGACCTGATCGGCGAAGGGCTGACGAACCGCCAGATCGCCGAACGAATGTTCCTGTCGGAGAAGACGGTGAAGAACTACGTGTCTCGTCTGCTCGGAAAGTTGGGCATGGAGCGTCGGACCCAGGCCGCTGTTCTCGTCACCGAGATCCGGGACCGGCGTTACCGGTCGGAGTAGGGCACCGACCGGTCGTCGGACAGCGAGAACAATTTCCGTCAGGCGGTGTTCCGGGCTGGTGCGGGCGAGAGATGGTGCAGACGAAGAACCATCTGTGGCCAGAGCGCTCCGCCTATCAGCTGCCGGAGCTGTTGCCGGCCCGCCGGGGACTCTCCCACCTGCGGCTCCAGGCTCGGCTGCAGACCCAAGTTGATCGCGGTCAGCAGGGCACGTTGCATACTCTGTCCGGCCTGCAGTTGAGCACGCGGGAGATCGCCGAAGGTGCCGATCACCGCCACCAATTGGTTCGGCTCGAACCCCTCGCTCGCCGGCTGGGAAACTGGCGCTGTCCCATTCTGCACAGCAGGCTGCGGATGAGCTGCGAGCACATTGAATTGCGACAGTTGAGTCGCGTCAATCGTCGCCAGCCAGGCCTGTTCCCTCCTTGCGGCCTGACGAAGGGCATTGCGGGCTGGCTCGGCCACCGTCGCTGCTGTCAAGCGGGCCGGAGCGATGCAGCCCGACGCGAGCGGCAGCGCCACGGTCAGTTCGGCCGAGGTTGCGGGGCTCCGCTGCAGCGGATGCAGCACAGCCAGCCAATCGGGTTGCGCCGGATCCGGCAGCAGGCGGACGGAAGCAGTCACCCCCAGCGCCCGAACCGCGACCCGGAGGTTGAGCAACGCCGCGCCGCAAGCCACCCGCAGGCGCCGCGGGAAAGGGTCGACACCGGGGTGATCCTGGGTGCGCTCCGCGTGCAGTTCGATGCCGGTGCTGGTACAGCGGAACCTCCAGGGCACGCTGTCGTACAGCGACGACGCAGTCGCCGCGGCCGCGAGCACGGCGTCGACCTGTTCTGCAGGCAGTACTCCGACAGGTTGGACCGACGTATCCATCGACCACACCTCCCTCGCTGCGCTCCGTGGCGCCATCTCCTCGGCCACAGCACTGGCCTCATCCCTCGGCCACAGCACTGCCCCATTCCACTGTGCCGTCGGGGCTCGGCAACTTCCTAGGGCCGAACGTCCCCTGCGGGTAAGGCAAAGGTTCGCTCGGGAACCGACGACGACACCGACAGATGCTGGTTGCGCTACCAGGCACGTGTCACCATGAGTCGTGATCGTCACTGCGAGCGGGGAGCCAGGCCGACCGACCGCACCGGTTGACGCGCCGCGGACGTTGTCAGAGGCGCGGTTGCAACAGTTGCTGACCGAGGTCAGGACCGGGATCGAGAACATCGGGGAGATCAGCCGCAGCCGGATGGATGCGCTGCTGGAAGCGGTCCTGGCGGTGTCGGCCGGACTCGAACTCGATGCCACTCTGCGGCAGATCGTCCGCGCCGCAACCCATCTGGTGGGGGCACGATACGGAGCGCTGGGCGTTCTGGACGACGGCGGAATGCTCGGCCAGTTCGTCTTCGCCGGTATCGACGACGCCGACCGGGAGCTGATCGGCGCGCTGCCGACCGGGCACGGAGTTCTGGGCGTCGTCATCGACGAGGCCGCGCCGCTGCGACTGGAGGACCTGTCGCAGCATCCGGCGTCAACCGGACTACCGCCCCACCACCCTGCCATGACGACATTCCTGGGAGTGCCGATCCGGGCCCGCAATGACGTGTTCGGACGGCTGTATCTGACGGAGAAACTGGACGGGCAACCATTCGACGATGACGACGAGGTGGTGGTGCACGCACTGGCCGCCGCCGCCGGCATCGCGATCGACAACGCCCGGTTGTACGAAGAGGTGCGCCGAAGGCAGCGATGGCTGGAAGCCTCCGGCGAGATCACCGTGGAACTGCTCGGCGGCGCCGACCCGGTCGAGGCGCTGCGAATGATCGCCGGGCGGGCCATGGAATTGACCGCTGCGGACTACACCCTCATCGCGCTGCCGGACGGTTCCGCCGAGCCACCCGCCGACGTCACCGAACTCCGGGTTGCCGTCTGCGTCGGAATGGGTGCGGAGTCAATCTCCGGACTGAAGATCCCGGTCTCCGGCACCACCACCGGGGCAGTGTTCACCGATCACGTTCCCCGCAACGTCGACCGGCTGGCACTGGATCTGG
>JBPCPG010000392.1:0-3799 GCA_050999445.1 Nakamurella sp.
GCGACTGCCAGGCGCATCAGCGCATCGACGCGACCATGGGGCACTGGAAGCTGCGGGCCGACAGGCCGACCTTGTTCAGGTGGACCCCGACGATGTGCCAGGCCTTCAAAATATTGACCTCGTGGTAATCGATGCTGTTGTTCGCGCAAAAATTCTGCACGACAGGCACCATCTTGTGCAGATTCGGCCGGGGCATGCTCGGGAACAGGTGGTGCTCGATCTGGTAGTTCAGCCCGCCCATGGCGAAACTGGCCACGCGTCCACCGGAGATGTTCCGCGAGGTCAGCACCTGGCGACGGAGGAAGTCGATCCGGGAGTCGTGCGGGAGGACCGGCATGCCGATGTGGCTGGCCGCAAAAGATCCTCCCAGGTAGAGGCCGGTGACGATCAACTGCACACCCAGGAAGGCGGCCGCCTTGCCGGCCGGCAGCACGGTGAAAAGGAGCGCGGGGTAACCGCCGAGCCGGACGACCAGCATGACGATCTCGGTCCAACGACGCTTCATCTTGCGGCGCGTCAACAACGCCTGGACACCCTGCACGTGCAGATTCAGCATCTCGAAGCTCAGAATCGGATAGAACCACCAGCCCTGTCGTTGATGCAGGTAGGACAGGATCCGGTTCTGCGGAGGTCTGGCCGGCGGATAGAAGTGGACGACCGAGGCGTCGATGTCCGAATCCTTGCCGATCTGATTCGGAGCCGCATGATGCTTGTTGTGCTTGTTGTGCCACCAGGCCAGGCTGACGCCGCCGATCAACGTTCCCATCACCAGGGCCGTCATCTCGTTGGCCTTCTGGGACTGGAAGATCTGTCGGTGGGCCGCGTCGTGGCTGTAGAAGATTATCTGCGTGAGCACAATTCCAAGTGCCGCCGCAACCGCCATCTGGGCCCAGCTGTCCCCGATGAAAGCAAAGGCGACCCAAACGCTTGCCAGGCCTCCGGCCAACAAAGCGATTCGCAATGCGTAATACCCATACGCGCGCTTCATCAGATTGAGCGATTGGGCGGATTGCAGAACCTGAGAATAGTCGCTCGGCGGCCGCGGCGCCCTCGGCTGCCTGCGGGCCGGGGTGGCGAGTGTCGAATCGGCGTGAATGGTGCTCTCATTTCGGGTGTTAGAAGCGGAATGCCGGGCCGTCTGGGTTCGAATTGTCGACTGCATCCTGCATCGACCGAAAGATGCACTTACTGCCATAGAACCGCAGTACACCGCAACAATTGTTTTGTACCCTGGCGAGTCGCGCGGTAAACTCCGTCGAGTGCCGGTATGGATCCGGTGCGCGCCGCTGCCTGCCGAACGGGTGTGCCTGGCCGAGCCTTGGAACGTCGAACACCTTGTCCACGACCTTGACGGTCGACGGATGGGCCCAGCGCCTCTTGAACGGACTACGGCCGCGCCGATGAGCTGCTCCTTCGTGAGCTTACGGTAACCGGAGGCTGCCGCGCGCAATCTCACTTGCCAGTCATCTGTGAGTTCTGATGGCTGCCAGCTGCCGGCGCGAGCAGCAGCTCTCAACCGCCCGCCTCCGGCGTACCGCATTTCGGCACCGCCACGATGCGCGAACCCGGGCGCGGCTGCCTGGTCCAGCCCCTTCGATCCAGGTGTTCCAGTAAAGGGATTGCGACCCGCCGAGTGGTGCGCAGAGCCGCCCTCGCCTCACTGGTGGTGAACGGTTGGCGAAGTTCCCGCAGCAGCTCCAGCGCCTGCTGGAGGGCGTCGGGTAGTACTACGAGGTCGTCGGCCAGTCTGAGCAGCCGGCCGGCCCGCTCGGCGGCGGCGAGTTCGGGGCGCCCAAGGCCGAGCCGGTCCAGCTCAGGTCGGTCGGGGGAGGCGAAGGCGTTGCGGCGAAGGTTGTCTTCGACTTCTCGCACGCCGACCTCGGCCTTCCCCAGCGACGGCCGGGTCCCCTGGCGCGCAACACGCCCGCTGACGACCTCCAGCCCCGCGTCGGCCGCCAGTGCCTGCAACAGGGACTGATCGGGCAGATCCAGCGATCGGCGCGCGGCTTGCATGCTCAGACCGGGCTGCAGAGGATGCGCAGAGTCGTGCCGATCGATTTCCTCCATCAGGGCTGCGACCCAAATCTGCCACTGATGGGGTGAGATCAACCAGCCGTCCTGCTGCCGGACGCCGGCGGGCCGACTGACGTCGACCCCGAGCCGGACCAGGTCGTCGGCACGTACGGCGCCCCGCCGCCGCACCTCCTCGGTCAACTGCGGAAGCGATCGGACCGCACAGAGTTGCGTAGCTCGCTGCGTCGCTGCGCCCCGCCTGTTGAGCGCGGGCGGTGCTACGTCGAGAATTTCGAATCCACCCTCGAACCGGCCCTCGCCAGGATTACGCAGAATTCCGCGGTCCCCCGGCTGCAGCGGCAACGGGCCAGCGAGAGACAGTCGGACGATCCTGTCGCCCAGCGGCCTGATGTGCACCGGAAACGCCCCGGATCCCAGATGAATCATCGCCTGCGTCGGCAGTCCAGCCGGATCCTGCTGGGTCCGAACGTCGATCAGCGCCGTCGGCGTCCAGGCACCTGGCGTCACCAGCGCACTTCCACGGCGAAGATCCTGCGGAGTCGCCCCCTTGACGTTGACCGCCACGCGGCTGACTGCGTCGATCCGACCGACGGCGATGCCCAGCGACTGCAAGCCTCTGATCCGCACCAGCTGGTCCTCGAATGCCAGCGTCTCGCCGATCGACAGCGAACCGGCGGCCAACGTGCCTGTCACGACCGTTCCTGCTCCCCGGATCGAGAACGAGCGGTCGACCCAGAGCCGAACCCTTCCGCCGGTAATCGGCTGCGGTAGCTCGTTGCCCAGACGGGTCAGTGCTGCCCGGAGCGAATCCAAGCCGTAGCCGGTCACGCCCGAGACCGCGACCGCCGGAACCTGGCCAAGACTGCTGTGGCTGATGCGGGTGAGCGCATCGGCTGTCGTCGGCCCGGGATCGGCGAGATCGGCCCTGGTCACCGCGAGCACGCCGAACCGCAACCCGAGGGCGTCGATCGCCTCGAGGTGCTCCTGGGTCTGCGCCCGCCAACCCTCGTCGGCAGCCACCACCATCAGCACCGCGGGCGCCGGGCCAAGACCCGCCAACATGTTGCCGATGAATCGCTCGTGGCCCGGCACGTCGACGAACGCGACGGTCGGTCCCTGCGGGAGCGTCGTCCAGGCATAACCGAGATCGATCGTCATGCCGCGCCGGCGCTCCTGTGCCCAGCGGTCGGGCTCCATCCCGGTCAGCGCGCGGACCAGGGTGGACTTCCCGTGATCGACGTGCCCGGCCGTCGCGATCACCTGCACGGTGCAACGCCACTCCGAACCCGGCGTTGCTCGGGTTGGCAGGCCGGGAATGAGTGGCTGACTTCCGTCCCTGTGGTACCAGAACCGGACCGCTGATGCACGCAATCGGTGGCTGTGGTGGTGGCTGTGGTCGGGACGATCATGGCCGGCCGTCAAGGGCGCGCTGAACCGCCTCGGCCACCCGAACATCGTCGATCTCCGGAACACATCGGAGGTCGAGCAGCAACCGACCGTCGGAGAGGTAGCCGACGACGGCCGGATCTCCGGTTCGCAACGCCACGGCCAGGTCGGTGGGCAGCGCCACCGCCCAGCCGGGGAGAACGACGCCGGGGGCTCCGCCGCCTCCCACCGCCCCTTCCGACGGCACGGCCCGCGCTCCCAGGATCGCGGCCATCCGTTCGCATCGCTGTCTGAGTGCGCCCGGATCAGCATGCAGTGCAACGCTGGTCGGTGTTGTGGGGTTTCGCAGAGTTGCTTCCAGCGCGGCCAACGTCAATTT
>JBPCPG010000411.1:0-9499 GCA_050999445.1 Nakamurella sp.
TCGCGTGACCGTTGGTGCGACGGGACACCGAGGTGAAGTTGTCGAGCGCGGCGCGGAGGTTTTCGGCCTGGTCGTCGGTCAGATCGATCTTGTAGCCGTCGCGGCCGCGTCTTGCTCCGGCGATGACCTCGACGGTCGGGTCCAAGGGCTGCTTCTGCGCGGCCGCCATCGTCTGCAGGGCCTGCGCGGCGAGCACTTCAGCTTCGCTCGGCCGCATCGAGACTGTCATTGCTCTGGCCCGTCCCTTCGGATTCCTGCCAACAGGGTATCCCTCGCGGGACTGAGAACATCGGACAGGACCGCTGTGATGAATGCGAGATCTTCCGGCTGCACCAGCGAGGACACCGTCATCAGGCTGGTCAAGATCTTGGTACCCCGAACTTTCGTGGCAGCGTCGGTGGACAGTGCGAGTTCGGCGGCCCAGCGCAGGGTCCGCATCGTCTCTTCCCGTTTGCGCCAGATGTCCAGTTGCTTCGCTGCGGTGTCTGCCGCGCCGGCTGCCTTGTCGGCGGCTGTTGCGGCCCTGTCGGCGGCTGCTGCGGCGTCCTTGCCGCTGGCCCGGTTCAGCAATGCCCCGGTGAGCACGCCCAGTAGAGCGATGACGGCGACCACGATCGCCACGATTGCGGACGCGCTGGTGGTGGCATCGGTCCCCGACGGTGCATTCGAGCTGGGTGCGGTCGTCACGATCGCCTGCAGCACGCGGCAAATCCCTGCGGCGAGGTCGCTCACTGACATCGGCACGGGCTGTGCCGCTGCTCAGGCCGGACCAGGCCAGCGGTGATCATCGGCTGAACGTACCGCCACTGCGGCGTTCAGAGTGTTCTCAGTGAACCGACATCCGTAGCGGAAACCGCCGGACGGATTCTGGAGGTGAAGTTTTCTCCAGGAACCGTTGAGCTGGGTTGCGTCCCCGGCGGTGTGCAGGTCCGGCCCGGCGGCCGAGGGGTCGGTGTTCACTCACTACCCTGACGGGTACGGGACCAGGGTCAGCCTCGTTCCCCGTCTTCGGGCGGCACTGACCGTTGGAATGAACTGCGCGGGAGAACACACGGTGGATGACCAGAACTTGGAACAGGCGCTCGAGGACATCGAGCGAGCCGCTGACGGAGCGGTGCGGGCCGCAGCCACCGCGCTCGCGGACGCCAAGCGGGTGAAGGCGGCCGCGGCTTCGGGTGACTTGCGGGCGCTGCGCCAGTCGCTGGACTCGGCGGTCCGGCTGGCCGACCTGGCCGCGGGGGCCTCCCGCGACCTGCAGAAGCGTTGGACCTTCGACGAGCAGGAGTACTTCACGTCCGGTGGTTACACCGCGGAGGTGCTGGCGGTCGCCGGCGAGCAGGGGCTTTCCGCGTTCGAATCCGACGACCGGATCCTGAGCTACCCGGCGATCGTGTCACTGTCGGCGTCCGACACTGCCGTGCTGATCGACAAGCGCAAGGACCGCAAAGTACGTCCTTCGGTGCTGGTGCGGACCTTGAAGGCATTGCAGGCCAAGCCTCCCAAGTTCAAGCCCGAGGCATACCTCGAGGCTCTGGCCGCCGCGTACGACCTGGTGGTTCCGCTCCGGCACGTCAGTCCGGGCGCGACGGTCAAGCTCGCGGACATCTACACCGTGCTCACCGTGCTGCCGGGCTCTGCGCGCGACTACAGCCGTCAGGAACTCGCCCGGGACCTGTACCTGCTGGATCAGAGCGGTCTCACCCGCGTCAAGGACGGGCGGGAGCTCCAGCTACCGGCGAGCGCACTCACCCGCGGTTCCGGCGTGCTTCGGACGGTAACCCGATCGGGCCAGGAGAAGGTCTACGCAGGCATCAGCTTCACCGGTGGACGCACATGATCGCCGCCGACGTGTACGCCGACTTCCTGGCTGACGAGTACCTCGATTCGTACATCGCCGACGGCGGTGCTGCGGTGAAGTTCGTCGTCGCAGCCGATTCCGGGGTGGCCGAGGATTTCAGCAGCACGGTGCGTGAGCGGGCGGCCGCCAGCGGCTACGCCGCCGTCCGGGTCGACGCGGTAGATGTGCGGGTGCACATGATGGATCAGGTGTTCTTCGCGGTCGCCCGCCAGGTCGACTGGGACGCGCTCGCCGCCCACCGGGTCCGTGCCGCGTTCGCCGCCGCCGACTTCCCGGCGCCCGACGGGGCGAACGACGTCTCGGTCGAGGCGGTGGCTGCCCACCACCAGGTCGATCCGGGTGAACTGAACCGGGATGTGAACCGCCAACTGCAGCTTGCGGTGTTCCACGACTATGCGATGGTGCGGGAATTCCGCGTCGCCATGCTCCGGCTGTGCCAGTTCCAGTTGCGCACGGGGCAGGTGACAGAGGCCGAGCACCAGGCCGTTCTGGAGTGGCTACGCGGCGAACTGCGGCAGATCTCGCTGCTGCGCACTGCCATGATCTTCCGCCGTATCGGACGGCACAACGCCCGTCAGCTGTTGTTCTCCCTGGCCCATTGGTTGTCGGCCAACGATCGCGCCGGCCTGTTGCTGGAGATCGACCTGCGCCGCTTCGGTTTCGCCAGGCGACCCCAACTCGAGGAACGTTCGGGGCTCTACTACACCAAAGCAGCACTGCTCGACGGGTACGAGATGCTGCGGCAACTCGTCGACAACACCGACGAGCTCTCGCACTGCTGCGTCCTTGTTCTCGCCGCGCCCGAGTTCACCACCGACGCAGTCCGCGGGGTCGACGCCTACCAGGCACTCAAACTGCGCATCTACGACGAGGTCCGCGATCGCAATCGGGACAACCCCTTCTCCTCCCTGGTCCGCGTGGGGTCCAGATGAACGGCGGTCAGATGAACCAGGATTCCGCGCCGGGCGCGTCCGCGATGTTGCCGAACCGGCGGGCGCTGGAAGCGCTGCGGGCGGGGGTGCCCAATCGCGATGCGGTGGCCGCACTCGGCTCACAGCAGACGGCCGTGGAGGATCGCTTCACGCAGCTGCTCGGCGCTATCGACTCCGTCCCCGGTGGCGAGCCGGCCGGCGGGATGCTGATCAGCGGCGGGTTCGGTGCCGGGAAGAGCCATGTCCTGGAGTACCTTTCGCACCTGGCGCTGGGTGCCGGCTTCGTCGTGTCCAAAGTGGTCATCTCGAAGGAGACCGCCCTGCACGAACCGGCCAAGGTGTTCGCCGCGGCGATCGCCGACGCTCGTATCCCCGGCAGGATCGGATCGGCGATCGACGAGATCGCCGGCGGGCTGCGCACCGATTCCGCCGAGTACGCTGCGCTCTATCGGTGGGTGCACAGCGACGACGCCCCGGTCGACAGCCGTTTCGCGGCCAGTCTTTTCCTGCACGAGCACGCCAAGGGTGACGCCGAATTCGCGGACCGGATCGTGCGTTTCTGGGCCGGCGATCCACTGCCTGTCGCGGACCTGCGTCGCCGGCTGAAGGAGGCGGGCGCCGCCGCGACCTACCGGCTGGCGTCGGCGAAGGAGCGCGACCTCGCCGTCCAGCGTTTCCGGTTCGTGTCCCGGCTGATCACCGCCGCCGGCTACCGCGGCTGGATCGTGTTGCTCGACGAGGTCGAGCTGATCGGCCGCTATTCGCTGCTGCAGCGGGCGAAGTCCTACGCAGAGGTGGCCCGGTGGGTTCGCGGCGACCGCGACGATCCGGACGCTCCGTTGGGAGCCGTGCTGACGACGGTCGACGACTTCGAGGCCCAGGTGCTCGTCGGCAAGAACGACCTGGAACTCATCGGGAAGCGGCTACGGCTCAAGGGCACCACCGAGCACGAATTGCTGGCCGGCCTGGCCGAAGCCGGGATGCGGGTGATCGAACGGGACCAGATTCGTCTGCAACCTCCCGACCGGAACGAGCTGGACCGCACCTACGCCGAGCTCAAGCAGGTGCATGCAGCGGCTTTCGGCTGGAACCCGCCCGATGTGGAGGGGCTGGAGCGGCTGCCGTCCAACCGGATGCGTCAGTACGTCAGGGCCTGGATCAACGAATGGGACCTGCGGCGCCTCGACCCGTCCTACTTGCCCGAGATCGCTGTCAGCGAAGTGGATGTCGACCTCTCCGACGCGTTCGAACCGTCAGCGGACGCCTTTTCGGACGCTGAATCCGACGGTTCTCCGGGCGGCATGGTCGCTGATGCAGTGGGCGGCGAATCTGCCGCCCTCTCGGGCGATCTCCCGATTGCCACGCTGGCCGACGGTTCGGACGGGGGCCGCACAGCGGGTCTGCTGTGACGGCGCTCGGCGAGGTAGCCGTCGCGGTCGGGGTCGGAAGTCGCACAGTCGAGGAGATTCGGAACGCGCTGCGCGCGCTCGGCCGGGTATCGATCACGACCGCCGACGTTCAGCGGGTTCTCGGTACTCATCCGCACCGGTTTTGGGCGGACACGCAGGACCCGCCCCGGTGGTGGCCGGCCGGCACCACACCGGTATCTGGCGCGCCCGGAACCGAGCCGGCTCTCGCTGCCGCGGTCACCGGGCCGGCTGTCGGCCCGGTGACGGCGCTGTACGGCTGGCAGGTCGAGGCACTGGAGGCCTGGCGACGCCGAGGTGGCCGGGGCGTTGTCGAGGCGGTGACCGGTACCGGCAAGACGATGGTCGGCATCGCCGCCGCCGGCGAAGAACTCGCTCGGGGAGGGCAGGTACTGGTCCTGGTGCCCACGCGCGAACTGCTCGACCAGTGGACCCTCGAGCTGACGCGCAGTGTGCCTGGCCACGCCCGGATCGGTCGTCTCGGCGGTGGTCACCACGACGATCTGGGCCGCTGCGAAATCGTTGTTGCCGTAGTGAACTCGGCACGTGACGCCGATCTGCGCCCCCGCCGCCCCGGTGGGCTGCTGATCGCAGACGAGTGTCACCGTTATGGATCTGACGGCAACCGGATCGCCCTCGCGGACGGTTTCGGTCGCCGGCTCGGGCTGAGCGCTACCTATGCCCGGGCCGACGATGGACACCTCACCTGGCTCGATCCGTATTTCGGCGGGACGTGCTTCCGGATGGGCTACCGCCGGGCCATCCGCGACGGTGTCACCGCGCCGTTCACCGTGGCGTTGCTCGGCGTCGAATTCTCGCCGGTCGAGCGCGCCGGCTACGACGAGCTCACCGCCCTTCTGTCGACCGCGCGGGCCAAGCTCATCGCATCCGGCCTGGTACCCGCCGAACCCGTCGGAGCCTTCTTCGCAGCCGCGGCACGACTGGCACGTGGCGGCGACGATTCAGGTCCGAGAGGGGCTGCCCGCACGTACCTGTACGCCCTGCAGCAACGGCGCCTGCTGCTGGCCGAGAGCCCGGCCAAGTTCGAGGCCCTCGACGGGCTCGTGCCGGCGCTGCTCGGCTGTGACCGGGCGATCACCTTCACCCAGAGCATTGCCGCGGCCGAAGCCGCGGCCGCCCGGCTGCGCAACTCGGGGCTGCAGGCCGAGGCCATTCACTCCAAGCTCCACCAGGCCGAGCGCCGCGCGGTGTTGACGCGCTTCGGAGCTGGAGCACTCCAGGTCGTCACCGCACCGCAGGTTCTCGACGAGGGTGTCGACGTCCCCGCCGCGGACCTTGCCGTCATCCTCGCCGCCAGCCGGAGCCGTCGCCAGATGATCCAACGGATGGGAAGGGTGTTGCGCCGCAAGCCCGATGGGCGGTCCGCGCACTTCGTCATCGTTTTCGTTCTCGGCACCGTCGAAGATCCAGCGCTCGGTGCGCACGAAGGATTTCTCGACGAGATCACCCCGGTCGCCGATGCCGTGCGGATGTTCCCGCCGGGCGGACCGAGCGAGCTGTGCGCCTATCTCCGGTCACCGGGACGGTGATCTCGGGGTGCGCGGCCGTCGAGGTCTCTAACGATCATGGGCCAATCGGCCTCGACGAAGCACAGCATGCCCTGCACGGCAACGTTTCGAAGGCCACCTCTTGAGACTGCGGCCGTCACCTCATCGACCTGCCGTCCGATGCCATCGGAGGAGGTTGGCCTGGTCTCGGCCGCCGACGACCAGCCGCTCGACCCGCGGCCGGAGCAAACCGCCGCTCACCTGCCGTTCTGGTTGCTTTCCGGTCGGGTCAGCAGCAGTGAGCTGGCTGCCGCGACCAGGCAAAGCGCAGCGGTGATCAGGAAGATCTCGGTGTACTCGCTGTGCAGCGCGACGTTGACGTTACGGTGATACCGGGCGAGCTGCGCGGCGTAGGTTCGCGCAGGCACTCCGAACGGCAGGGGCGTATTCAAAGTCGCAGTGAGGACGCGGAAACGGTGCAGCCCCCAGGCGGTGAGTGCGGAGATTCCGATGAGCATGCCGGTCGTCCTGGCGACCACGACCATGGCCGAGCCGGTGCCGTGTGCCGCAGCGGGAACGATCTGCAGCATGGCAGCCGATAGCGGGGCGATGATCAGGCCGAGACCCATTCCGGCGATGGCCAGGTCGGTGGGGAGCACCGGAAGAAACCCGAGATGTCGGGCCTGAAGTACATCGACCGGCCATTGTGAGATCAGCAGGTAACCAATGGTGGCGATCAGCATTCCCCCGCACGCGACCAGTCGCTCACCGCGCCACCGAGCGCCCCAACCGCCGAGCAGAGCACCGATCGGCAACGCGATCAGGAATGGCACCAGAAGAACCGTCGCCGCACCAGAGCTCTTTCCCAGCAGGGTCTGGGCGAATAGCTCGACGTCCACCAGGGTGACCATCAGGGCTGATCCGGCCAGCAGGCTCGTTCCCAAGATGGCCAGGAATGCGCTCATCCGGACGCCGGTCGGGTCGATCAGCCGGGTGGGTGACCGGTGTTCCCACCAGAGGAAGCTCAGCAGGACCAGCAGTGCAACACCGATGAATGGCCATCCCCACGCCGGCAGGACCGAACGCTCAGGGTCTGGGTTGTACAGACCAGCAATCAACACGCCGAGCGAGGTGGCCAGCAGTGCGCCGCCGACAAGGTCCACTCGCGGCCGAGAATGTGGATGCTCGCGGGTGGCCGGAACCGCGAATTGCACCACTGTCATGGCTATCAGGGTCAACGGCACGTTGATCCAGAAGATCCACCGCCAACTCTGCGGCTGAACGGTGTGGAAGAACTGCCACGAGTTGAACAGGCCGGCGAGCGCAACGCCGTAGAGGGTGCCAAGGACACTCCCGAGTTCTTGGGCTGCGCCGACCGCGCCGAGCGCCGTCGACCGACCCTGCTTGGCCCAAAGGTCACCGACCAGCGCGATCGTGACGGGCAGCAACGCTCCGCCGGAGGCTCCCTGCAGTATCCGCCCGCCGACCAGGGCGGGGACGGAGCCGGCCTCGGCCGTCAGAACGGAACCAACCGCGAACGCAACGAGGCAAAGCTGCAGGACCAACCGTCGGCCGAAGCGGTCCGAAAGCTGACCGAGCAGCGGCATGGCGGCGACATATCCGAGTAGATACCCGGTCACGATGGGCGTCGCCCGCTCCAGATGGTTCACCGGAATTCCCAGATCGTGGACCATGTCGGTGAGAACGCCGACCACGACGTAGGTGTCCAGGGCGCCCAGCAGCACCGCGATCCCAGCCGCTCCGACGGCCAACCGGCGACTGCTCACGCAGGCGCGGAAATGGTGACCGGCTTGTTGAAGTCGCTCAGCGCAAGGTCAACGGTGGCGGGTTTGCCGTCGGAACCGGCGAGGCGCAGGGTGATGTCGGTCAGTCGCGACGACGCCTTGTCGATGGTGAAGGTGCCCGCTCCGTCGGAAGTGATCCCCGGAACCAAGGCGGCGGCCGTCGCTTTCGGGACGGTGCCGGTGACGGTGTACGACGGCCCGAGCGGGACGGGTTTCCCCGGTTTCATCACCTGGTGCAGCACGGCGGCCACACCCTTGTCAGCGCTCAGGATTGCGGTGGGGTCGTAGATCTGGCCGGCCAATGCCGCGGCGAGTTTGGTGAATCCTCCGGTCGGACCTTTGAGGTAGAGGACTTTGCGGACTATCACGAAGTCGACCTGGACGAGTTGCCCGAATTCGGTGATCTTGGCGTTGCCCTCGGCGTCGCCGGCGCTGGTCAATTCACCTTCGGCGCCCTGAACCTGGAGATCGGGTAACTTGCCACCGACTGTCACTGTGAAATGGGCGCTGGTCACCGCCTTCATCGCGGTGGCGGATGCGGTGAGCAACTCGGCTTGGGTCGGCAACGCAGCGGCCGAGGTACTCGTGCTACTCGCGGGCGGCGTCGAGCTACAGCCCCCGAGAACGACGATGAGAGCGAACCCGCAGGTCAGCGGAGATACCCGCCGCACAAGACGAGCAATCATCAGACCACCTCTGCAACCGCGTTCCCGGGGGCGGGTCGCACCGGGCGGGTCGCGTTGGAAGAGCCTATCGGAACAGCCCTCGCGACAGCCCGGTAGGTTTCACACCACGGTGCGCGGATGTGCTGGCCGATCTCTGCGACCAATTCACCAACGGGCTGCGCCGCACTGTCTTCAATCGGCGCAAAGTCGACGACGCGAATCGCCGACCGGCCCTCCGGCCAGGCAGTACCGCTCCCGGCGGACGTGGCGGTCGGCCGCATCAGGCGGCAGCTACTCGCCGTCCTGGGATCGATCGCCGAATGGAGCGCGGTAGATGCTGCGCAGCGGGTCGGGGTCGCCGACAGTTTCCTGGCCGGCACGTTCTTCGTCGATCGCAGCCGGCGAATCGTGGGCCTCCCCGGCCTCGAGATTCGCCAGATCACCGGACTCGCCATCTGCGTCGTCATCCCAATGCATCGGACCTGCGGCGACAGCGCGGCTGAGGCTGTCGCCCGGTACCGGTGCCCCGGGCCGGTCGGATCCGGGAGCGTTTTCGGGACGTGTTCCGGTCATGAAATAACCCTTTCTCTGGAGTCTGCGAATTCCGTTGCCCAGAACAACTTCTGCGCAAACCCGCTCATTGATCCGTCGGGTTGGTCGTCGGCCAGGACACTCACGGCGTTACGAGAGAGGATTCGGGCGAATGTGCGGCAGGGCCATCAGCCGCCGATCAGATCGAACTTCTCCCAGGGACCGATGACGGTTCGATTGGCAATCAGCGGGTCGGCACCGTGACGCTCCGCAGTGACGTACCGGTTGTTCGCCACGGCGAGAAGGCTGACCGTTCGATCGGAATTGTGGATCAGGGTAAAGGTTTCCCACGGGCCGACCGTCGAGCGATTGGCGATCAGTGGCATGCTCCCGGCGTGCTCCGCACACACGTACAGATTATTGGCGTGCGCACGAAGGGCGAAGCGTTCGGCGCCCAGGGGGATGAGGTCGTACTGCTCCCACGGTCCGACTGCGGTCCGGTTGGCGATCAACGCTGCCGAGCCGGCTTGCTCGGCGGTGACGTATCGGTTATCGGCCAGGGCGCGCAAACTGACCACCTTGGACGGAATTGCAGCAAACCGCATCTTCGACGCCAGGGCGGTCAGTCGGAGATCACCGGGTGGAACGTTGATTTCGAAATGCATTTCATCGGCAGTGCGGGAATAGTCGCCGCCCCAGTAGACGACGCCTCCGCAGTCGGCCAGAATCCGGCGAATCGCGGCGACCTTCGCGGCGCTGAACGTCCCTCTGGC
>JBPCPG010000414.1:0-12898 GCA_050999445.1 Nakamurella sp.
GGTCGCCGCCTACGTGCTGGCGGTCGGTGTGAAGGGCTTGCAGCTGGCGGGGTTGCCGATCTGGATCCCGGACCTGTTCAACGGCGCCGCGCTGCTGGTCGCCGTCGGTCTCGCCGCCTGGCGCCGGATCCCTGGTGCCGGTTCGGCCGGCTGGAGTCGCTTCTTCCGACGGCCGCCCAGGATTTCCTCCGAGCGCGTGCACCCGTGAAAGCGGTAGGCATGTACAAGACCATCGATCCCACACTGTTCCGCGAGACGCTGGGTCACTATCCGACCGGTGTGGCGGTCGTCACGGCGATCGCCGGGGACGGTCGGCCCGCCGGAATGGTGGTCGGAACGTTCTCCTCGGTCTCCCTTGATCCACCGCTGATCGCTTTTTTCCCGGCTACCAATTCCAGGAGTTTCGAATACCTCAGGACAGCTCAGAACTTCTGCATCAATGTCCTGGCCTCGGATCAGGAGCCGTTGTGTCGTCAGCTGGCGACCGGAGGTGCGAACAAGTTCGACGGTGTCAATTGGACTCCGGGACCGTTGGGATCACCCGTCCTGGCCGGCGCTGTTTCGTGGATCGAATGCGAATTCGAGGACATCCGCGAGGCCGGGGATCACTACATCGTGCTGGGGCGGGTCCACGAGCTGGCTGTGCAACGCTCCACCTTGCCGCTGCTGTTCTTCCAAGGCGGATATGGACGGTTCACGCCACGATCATTGATCGCAGCCCCCGACCCCGACCTGATCCAGGCCGCCTCGCTGGCCGAGACGATCCGTTCCCGGGTGGAGGAACTGAGTACCGAACTTTCGGTCAACTGCAGCGTGGTGGCGAAGATCGGTGACGACTCGGTGCAGGTCCTGGCGTCCGGTGAGGCGGCCAGCGGCGCGCCGCAGTTGCCGCTCGGGCACCGGCAACCGATCGTCCCTCCGCTCGGGGCCGTGTTCCTGGTGAACGCCTCGTCGGCCGATGTCGAACAATGGCTGCGCCGCGCGCCGGAAACCGGCCATGACGACAAGCATCTCGCCCTGCTGGACACGGTCCGCGAGCACGGCTACTCCGTGCTCGCGGCGGCGCCGGAGGTGCTCGAACATCATCAGGCGGTACTGTCCGCGTTCGAGGAGTCCGACCGTCTGCCCCGCCACGAACGCGCGGTCCGGCAGGCCACATCGGAGCTGGCCGAGTTGTTCTGCCCGGAGCTCGGGCCGGGCGAGCGGTACGACCTCGCCTCCATCGTCGTGCCGATCCGGACAGAACCGGGGTTGCCGCCGATGGCGCTGCGGGCGGCCGCACTACCGCCCGGTCAGACCACCGAGCAGATCCAAGGGTGGATCGACAAGCTCGAACGGGAGGCCGCGAAGGCCGCCACGGCCATGACCGAGGCCCACTGATTACGACCACCACCGATTCACCCAATACTGGATCATCTGGTACCGCATCACCCAGCACACAGGCGACAGCACAGCACAGGATGGAGAGCAACGGCATGACCGAACACGAGGACAAGACCGCGATCATCGAACTTTTGAACCTCTACGGGTTCGCATTGGATGCACGTCAGTGGGACCTGTTCGACCGGGTCTTCTCGAAGGATGTGGTCGCCGAATTCGGCCCGGCCGGAGCCGCCTGGCGCGGGCTGGCGGAATTCAAGAGCTCCTTCGGCGAATTCCACGACCGGCTGGACAGTCACCAGCACACCATGATGGGCCAATTGGTCCACGTGGACGGCGACACGGCCAATGCCTTCAGCTACGGCAACTGGCTCCTGATCCGCAATGCCGCCGAGGGTGGCACCACCTGGCTCGGGACCGGTTGGTACGACGACGAACTGATCCGCACCGAGCAGGGCTGGCGCATCCACCACCGGGTCTGCCGTTTGCAGTCCTGGAGCGGCAATCCCTCGGTGCCCGAGCCGCACAAGGAACACCAGCCCGACATGCAACTGAACGTGTTGAGCGAACACGCCAAGGACGGGAAGATTGCATTCCTGAAGGCGATCGGCGGAAAGTAGATGTCGGACGTCAATGCCGTTGTCACCGCCGCCGACGTGCGGACCGGGTACTTCGCCGGCCCGACCGCGGGTTTGAAGTACCGGACCCCGACCCTGTCGGGTGTTACCGACGAGAACGGCGAATTCGCCTACCGCCGCGGCGAAGCGATCACCTTCTTGATCGGCGGACTGGTTCTGGGATCGGTCGACGGTGCACCTCGGATCAACCTGGCCCAGTTGGTCAACCGGTCCGACGGAAAGATCGATCGGCTGCATGATCCGATCGTCACCAACTTGGCCCGGCTGGTCCAGACCCTGGACCAGGACGGCAATGTCGAAGGTGGGGTGAGCATCGCCCCGATTGTGCACGACCTGATCGAGCCGCTGGTGATCAATTTCAACCAGGGCACCGCCGACGTCTCCGACGGGCCGGTGGTCGAGGGGGGTGAGCACGGCCCGGCGTCGATGGTGGCGTTCGCCGCTGACCAGACCATCACCTTCGCCACCGATCCGGTCGTCGTGGCTTTGCTTGCGAAGCTCAATGCCGCCGCAGGGGTCTTCACCGCGAATACGCCCCGACGGCTTCGCAACGCGGCGGCCGCCCGTAACGAACTGCGGCGCAACATCCGCGGCATCATCAAGCTGACTGACCTGCAGATTCCGCTGCGGGACGGGTCGTACGTGTGCGCCGACGTCTTCCGTCCTGCGAGCGGCGGGCAGTACCCGGTGGTGATGAACCAGGGCTTCTATGGCAAGAGCTTCGATCACGGCTGCATCGGCAGCGACGCGGAAGCCCAGTACAAGGAGGAACAGGAGGACCGCTACTTCACCGGCAACCCCGATGGCCTGCAGTACGAGAACCATGAGAGCGTCGAGTCGTCGGTCTGGGTGCCCAATGGGTACGTCTGCATCCGGGTCGACGCCCGCGGCGTTGGCAACAGCCCGGGACTGCAGGCCCCGTTCAGTGCTCAGCAGGCCCGGGACTACTACGACGCGATCGAATGGGCCGGCACCCAGCCCTGGAGCAACGGCAATGTCGGGCTGTGGGGCATGTCGTACCTGGCCATCACCCAGCACGCCGTGGCCAGCCTGCAGCCGCCGCACCTCAAGGCGATGATCGCCATGGGGACCGACGCCGACCTGTACAACGAAGCGGTCTACGGCGGCGGTCTGTTCGGCGAGGGTTTCTGGACGTGGTGGCGGGCCACCATGGCCGGGCACAACTTCATCGGTGAGCGGCGCGAGACCAATTGGTGGACAGAGCTGCTGGCGACGCCGTTCGACGACAGCGCCGCCTACGGCACGACGGGTTCGGTCTTCGCCAAGCCCGAGATCGAGAAGGCCACGGCGCCGGTGTGGATCGTCGAGCCGCAGACCGGTGTTGTCATCCATCAACTCGGTAGCACCGAGACGTTCATCCGGTCGACCGGCGTCGACTCCAAGCGGTTCGACTTCGTCGATGCCTGGTTCCCGCACAGCTACAAGAGTTCGACCGTCGCCGAGCACATGCAGTTCTTCGACCACTGGCTCAAGGGCGTCGACAACGGCGTCATGGACGGCGCTCCGGTGCGGGTACAGGTGCGGACCGGCGATGGTGCCCACTACGTCTCGCACGAGGCGCAGTGGCCGATTGCCCGCACCGAGTATCGGCGCTGGTTCCTGGACGCTTCGCCGTCGGATTGGAACGGCGACGGCCGTCGATCGGACTTCGGGCAGATCACCGAGGCCGCTCCCGGCATCGAGGCCGCGGCCGACTACGACGCGCAGGTCGACCGCGGTCGACCCATCATGGCGCCCACCGGATTCGTGGGCGGCACGCCGCGCTGGTCGACCGGCGTGTCGTTCGTCAGTGATCCGCTGATCGAGGATCTGGTGCTGGCCGGTTACATGAAGATCGGGCTGTGGGTCTCCTCCACCAGTGTCGACATGGACGTCTACGCATCGCTGCGGGTGATCGACGGGAACGACCGGGAGATCCGTTACGAGTCCTTGGTTCCGCCGATCGATCCGGCCAACGTCCACCCGGTCGGCCACGGGTTGCTCAAGGTCTCGCATCGCAAGCTCGACGAGGCCCGATCAACCGACTACTGGCCGGTGCCCACGCATGCGCGGGGCGACTATCAGCCGCTCGAGGCCGGCCAGATCGTTCCCATCGAGGTCGGTCTGTACCCGAGTACCGCTTTGATCCGCCGTGGTTGTCGGCTCCGCGTCGACGTCCAGCCGTATACCCCGGCCGGGCTGCCCTCAAGGGCGTACGACGAGAGTTATCACCTCAACGCGAGGAACACCGTCTACACCGGTCCGGAGCACCCCAGCTATCTGCAATTGCCGATCGTGCCGAACCAAGATGAAAATTCGAGGAACTTTTGATGAGCGAAGACCAGAAGATGTACCTGCCGGCGCAGCCGTTGCCGCCGGCCCGGACCGGCCTGCTGACCCCATTTGGTCCCTCCACCCGCACTCTGGAGGCTGGATTCCAGATCGCGCCCCAATTCAAGGCGCTGTCAGTTGACATCGTGTTCGAGAAGGACGTCGCCGTCCAGCTGCGGGACGGCGTGACGATCTACGTCGACATCTTCCGGCCGCCCGGGTCGGAGAAGGTACCCGTCCTGGTCGCATGGAGCCCGTACGGCAAGGGCCAGGGCACATCCGTTTCCGTAATGGGAGTGTTCGGCCTGGTCGGTCTGAGCAACGGCGCCGTCTCCGGACTGGAGAAGTTCGAAGCCCCGGATCCGGCGTACTGGTGCGCGCAGGGCTACGCGATCTGCAACCCGGACACCCGTGGGTCGATCGATTCCGAGGGTGACAGCGTTTTGTGGGATCGTCAGGAGGGCCGCGATTGCCACGACCTGATCGAGTGGCTGGCCGAGCGGGACTGGTGCACCGGCAAAGTCGGGATGAGCGGAACGTCCTACCTCGCCGTGTCGCAATGGTTCACTGCCGCCGAGCAGCCCCCACACCTGGCCGCGATCAACCCGTGGGAGGGCGTGAGCGACGTCTACCGCGACCTGGTGATGCGAGGCGGAATGCCCGACACCGGTTTCGTCCAACAACTGCAGGACGGCAGCACCTTCGGCAAGAACCGAAAAGAAGACGTCCTGGCCGAGGCCGAACGCTACCCGCTGATGACGCAGCTGTGGTCGGACAAGATCCCCGCGTTCGACCGCATCACAGTCCCCGCTTACGTGGTGGCCAGCTACTCGAACACCCTGCACACCGCCGGAACGTTCCGCGCCTGGCGACGTATCGGCTCGGAAGAAAAGTGGCTTCGGGTCCACAACACCCAGGAGTGGCCCGACTACTACGACGAGGCCAACGTCGAGGACCTGCGTCGCTTTTTCGACCACTACCTCAAGGACAAGGACAACGGGTGGGAGACGACCCCACGTGTCCGCTACTGCATCCTCGAACTCGCCGGCGGTGACCAGGTCGGCCTCGAGGCCGAGCAGTTCCCGCCGGCCGGCGTGAGGGCCACGAAGTTCTACCTCGACGGGCGCACCCGCAGCCTGACGACGACGGCTCCGGTCGCTGAGGTCCCGGCGTCCTATGGCGCCGAGTCGAACCCGAATGCGGTGTCGTTCATCACCCGGTTCGACCGGGAGACTGTGCTGGTCGGCTATCCGAAGGCGCATCTGTTCGTCGAGGCGATAGGGTCCGACGACATGGACCTGTTCGTGCTCCTGCAGAAGCTCGACGCGTACGGCACGCCGCTGCAGGCGTTCACCGTGCCGAACCAAAGTGCAATGGCCCACGACCTCACCGATCACGGCGCGACCGTGCTGCGCTACAAGGGTTCTGACGGGCGGCTGCGGGTGTCGATGCGTCACCTCGATGCGTCGCTCGCGACCGGCGACGTGCCCGCCCACACCTTCGACCGGATCGAGAAGCTCTCACCGGGGGAGATCGTCGACATCGAGATCGACCTGCTGCCGGTCGGGCTGCTGTTCCACCCGGGCGAGCAACTCCGGTTCATCGTCAGCGCCCGCAACCTCCTGGGAACCCTCATGCCCGGGATCCTCGAGTACACCGGCGCCAACAGCGGCCAGCACGTCATCCACACCGGCGGTGAACAAGCCTCCTACCTGCAACTCCCCATGGGACCGCAGTAACCCCCACGACACCCACAACCCGCAGTCATCGCGGAGTCATTCGCGGACAACGCGCCCCGGTGCTCAGTTGAATCCGTCTGGCCAATTGTGTATCCGGGGTCGGGGCAAGACCATGAAGCTGGATCTGCGACTGAGCGGCATTTTGTGGGCCAGGCAAATCGATCCCCACGGGTCGGCGAGAACCTACGACACCGTCGGACTGATCAAGACGACCACGCCGGAAAACGGTCGGCGTGACAACTGTCTGCGGCGCAGGACACGGTGGTCCTGGCTCGATCGGTGACAAGTGCATCAACAATGGGCCACGCGCACCCACTCCCGCCATCGGCTTGCGGGAACGGCCGTCCCAACTCGCTCGGCCGGACCGAGGAAGTGGTCGGCATTGTGCTACCGACCACGGTCGACTGGACGAGCTGTTCGCGACCATGGCCGACCCGGAAGAGGTGGTCCGCATGCGTATCGGGCCACGTCGTCTGTGGTCTCCGCCGTTACGGCCGACGCCCCGGGCATGACCGGCTCGATCATCGTCGACGATTCCGTTGGCCCGACGTTGACCCCGAGCGCCGTTCACGGCACCGGGAACGGCGCTGGGTACGACCACTGACGTGTCGACGCTCCATCAGGAGCTGCATCTCGTCAGCCTGGGGCGTATTACCCCCGATTCAGTGCATTATCGCGAGTAATACGGTGACGGGTGGACGACTGCGCGCGAACGGCAGTCTGTCGTACCGCGTGTGCTGGAGTAGCTGCCCGTCGTAAATTCTGCGGGCAGCGCTCACCAAGACTACTGGCCCCCTACCAACGAGCGGGTTGGATGAAGGCAGCGGCTGGCTGTCCGATCCACTGGGTGACCCGCATTGCGAGGTCCATGTCCGCCAAACGAGCTGTACGCAGATTGGTCAGCCGGCTGGGTGTGCAGTCGAGCTCCTGCGCCAGCGACGCCCATGTGAGCCCGATTCCGCGCCGCGCCTGGTTCAGAGCCGCATACAATTGGGGCAAATTCCAGCGGAGACGCCGGTCGGGGCCTGCCTGCGGCAAGTCGGTTTTTCCCACTTCGACAACCGGGCCTGTCAAGAAGTCTTCTGGCGCGCGACCAATCCACCGCAGGATGATCAGCGCGTCCTGGCACGACATCGTTCCCCGCTTGGCCGTTCGAACAAGAGCGCCCTGGCACAACGAATGGTCGGACAGTTCTGCGTTGAGATCGCACGACTGCTCCCAAAGTTCATCGGCAAGAACCGTCCACCCTAAACCGCGGCTCGCGCGCTGAACATCGAGCGCGCGAATCAACGCCGCGCCGTCAAAGGCAGAGACAACCCTCATGACCCCGAGTCAAGCACAAGACCGCGTAAGTTGATCCGGCGCGACAGGACGTAGTAGCAGCATCGAAGTCAACTCGGCTGCGCGTTCCTTCGTTGGCGCCCTGACCGGACCGCGCCCGTCCATGCAGTCGCCGACCACGACGTCATAACCAGTACGGCGGATCCACTCCAGGCAAAACTCGAACCGCGGCAGAAGCTCGGCCGTTACGCCGGCGGAGGGCGACGTGACGCCGATCCGGTCACCCAGGACGCAGCGGGGCAGGAAATCTGATAGAGACGCCGCCATCCTCGCCGAGACCGTCACCCAGGCTGCACTCGCGTTCCGCAAGCCGAACCGCTTTCGGCGCTGCCGGGTAGGGCGGACGGCCCGCGCCGGCCGCTCAGCTGTCCGGATCGAGATCGCATCCACAGTCGGAAGGGCCGGATGCTGGCAGCATGTGGATTTGTCTGCGCTGGCCGCCCTCACGACGTTGGAGACTGGTCGGCTCATCCTTCGCCAAGTTCTTACATGCCGGGATCCGGTAGGGCCCTCGCGGGCGTTGCCCCGCCAAGACTGCCATGGCTCTGTCGGTTCTCGAGATTTGGCCGGCGCGCGCGCCTACCGTGAAACGGCGGGTCCAGATGACCGGTGATGTGACCGGCCGATGCCACGGATCCCATTCACGTACAGATGCAGTGGTGGTGGCCAGGACGTCGCTGTAGTCGTCGGACAGCACCCAGTACTGCTCGGTGACAAGTTCGACGTCGTTGATTCCCTGGGTGATCGGATGGTCGGCTGCAGCGGGGAGCATGTTGACCGGGGGGTCCGCTCGGGGCCGTCCCCGGACACGGTCGGGGCGGTCAGCGGAACTCGTGGCCGCGGACGAGCTGGTCGGCCTGATGCACGCGGAAGTGACCGAAGGCGCCGGACACCGGGTCGCCGTCGCCGTCCATGCTCAGCTGGAGGAACTTTGTGTCCGGGCCGTCGGGTATCGGTAGCACCATCGGGTGCGGGATCCAGCCTGCGGGGTGCGGGGCGTTGAGCGTTCCGACCAGCACGGCGTTCAAATCGTAGACGCGGTAGTCGGATCCGCTGCTCGACAGGATGTACCAGTGGGGGCCGATCCTGGCCATCTTGGTGCCCTCGTAGTAGACGCCGTCGTTGTCGTTGACACCGATGAGCTGGGGCGTGCGGAAGTCGTCGTCGATGGCATAGGAATAGGTGCGTCCAGCCTGGCTGAGCGCGAGCCGCCACCGGCCGTCGATCCGCACCGGGTACGGGTCGATGCCTTGGGCCACGAACCGCGGTTGCAGCACGTGCACACCGTGCAGCAGGTCGGCCTGGCTGGTGGCGTATTCGGTTGCGAACTCGCCGTTGACGTCAGCGTCACCGAAGGTCACGGCGACCATCTGGAACCGCCGGCGACTGGTATCGACGACGACCCGCCCGGCATGGTCGCCGAGGATCGCCCCGCCTTGTCGTCGCTGAAAGATCTTGGCGACTTCTTCGACTCGCGTGTAGTCGCGCAGGTTCATTTTGAACACGCCCATGTGCGCGGCCGGTACGCCGGCGGCGAGCCCGTGGTTCGTCAGCGTGAAGTACAGGTGGTGGTCGCGGATGTACGGTTCGCCGTCGGGCAGCGAGACGATGTCCGGGTCGCGGATACCGGCTTGCCCGTAGTAGCCGGCCTCGACGCGGCGAAGGACGACCGTTCCGGCGTCGGCACGTATTCCGAATCCGTTACGGTAGGCGGCGAGCGTCGTGTCGACCGGCTCGACCGGCGGGAACATGATCCGGATCGTCATATCGCCCGTGATCGGCTGCCCGTTCTCATAGGCCTGTCCCCACGGGATCACATCCTTGCTGTTGCCCCACCAGGACAGCTTCTTCGACGGCTCGGAAACCTCGAGGTAGTACGTGCCTGCCGGCAGGGTGTCGGGAAACTCGAGATACTGCCAGGAGTCGTCGGGCACGTTTATGCGCCTGGACTGCCCAACGCGGGTGCCGCCGGGCCCGTCACGATAGAGGGTCATGGTGAACGCACAGTCGCTCGCGAACCAGGTGCCGTACATCGCGCCGACCCTGCTGAACGGCTTGTCGACGGTGAACTGCTCGCCCAGCGCACCGTCTATCGGCACCACGGGCGCCACGTCGAACGCGGTGTTGGCGACCCAGCTGCCGAGCCCACGCAGGTCAAGCAGTGCCCCGACCTGGTCGGAGCCGGTGAGCACCCGCCAGCCGTTCGGGTTGCTGTCGTCACTGACAAACACGTTTGCGCCTGGACCAACGGCGGTGAGCGCCAGCCGGAAAGGCGCGGCGAGGTCGGTCGCCACCTGCGCGAGCGTGTGCAGGGTGCCGTCGACGCACACGTCGATGCCGGCCTGCTTGACTGCGTCGTTGTACCAGCCGAGCAGGTAGTTGCGGTCGTCTCTGACCAGGCCGGTCAGCACGGTGTTTTGCTCGTGCGCGTCATCGGCCAGAGCCGCGACGTCGACGATGGCCGCGCTGCAGGCCGCCTGCTGGAACGTCTCGGAGCGCAACAGCGTGTAGAACGGCTCCGTGCTGCCGGCCCGCAGCGCACCGCCGCCGATGTCGATGTGTGCGCCGCTCTCGTGCGTCGGGCGCAGTGTCGAGTAGCGCTCGACGCTGTCCAGGTCGAACCGGTCATCGAGCTGTACAAAGTTCGGTGACACCAGCGAGTACGGCACCGTCAGCGTCGCCACCGAGAACGAAAGGTCCGCCGGCTGCAGCGTCCGGACGTTCAGGCCCGGCGGCTGTGCGTAGGCCCGGGCCGGGGGAGTCAACGGCGCGGCGACACCGGCTGCGCCGAGCGCGGCCAGCGCCTTGAGCACGCTGCGCCGGCTTGGGCCGGGTGCGGTGTCCCCGGTCACGGGTAGCGGGTGTCGAGGGTGACCGCGGGGAACGGCCTGCCCGCCCGGTACTGGTCGACCAGGTCGCGCACCAGCTTCAGATAGTAGAAACCCCAGCCGTCTGAATCCGCGCCAGCCAGCTTGGTGATCTTGGTCGGCTCGATGTCGTTGCTGCCCGGCACGCTGTACTGATCGGGCCGGCCGAACTCGTTCCACTGCTGCACGAGCAGCATCTCCGGCTCGTACTTGAATGCGTTCGTCATCATCTCCACGAGGGATGCACCACTGTTGCGATTGTGCGTGTCCCAATTGAGGTAGGAGCCCGGTGCCTCGTTGCCGGGGTTGGAGACCACGGCAGTCATCTGCTCCGGCCGCTGCTGAATCGGGTTGGTGAAGCCCATCCAGCCCGTGAGCCCGCCTGAGGTCGAGTTGTTGACCGCCTGGAAGACCACAGTGCGGCCGACGAGATCGGCGACGTTCCATTGCCGGACGTAGAACCGGTCCTCATCGCCGGGAGGCGTGATATGCCGCAGGATCTCGTCGCTCTTCGCATCGCGCAGCAAGTAGACGTTACGTCCGTCCAGGTTGGGCAGGTCGCTTCCGGAACTCATGTCAAAGCCGATCGCGTTGAAGGCGATGACGCGTTCCGTCACCGTGAACGGCGGGCTGGTCAGCACGCCGACCTTCTGGTCGCCGCCGTCGGCCGGCTTGCTGGTTGCAGCGGTGGTCTCGATGTCCACCCGCAGTGCCTGATGGGTCTTGATGGTGTCGACGGCCCACTCACCGGTCACCGTCCAGCCAGTCAGGCCATTGGTGGAGAAGTTGGCGATCGGCGTTTCGACGCCGTTGGCGTAGGCGACCCGGTCGACCCAGCTCCATTGGCCGCCGGGATTGAGGACGATCTCGCGAAACGCTCCCGACCACCGCACGGTGAACGCCGGGTCGCTCCAGGTCGGCGGCGGCGTTGTCCGGGCGCCGGTGTAGATGCTCACCAGCGGCTTGCCGTCGTGCAGCACGAACATCCGGCGGTAACTCGGATTCGCGAGATACCTGGTCTTGATCCGGTTGATCTGCGCCTCGAAGTTAGCGGTGCCGGCCTGGCCGTTGTCCAGGCCCAGCAGCAACGCCACGTCGGGCCGAGACTTCTGCGGCATGCTGGCATAGACCTCGAGCAGCGTGTCGGTGCCGGCCATGATCTTCTCAGCAGTTCCACTGTCCCAGTTGCCGCCAAGGTTGTTCGACCAGTCGATCAAGACGTGGTCGATGCCGGCGTAGGTGATCCACTCGGCGTGCTGGCGGATGACCTGGCGATTCTGCGAACTGTAATGCCCGAGAATCGGCTCGGCCTCCGGCCGGCCCCAACCCACCGCGTCGAACCAGGTCTCGTAGCCGATGCCGATACGGGTCTGTCGCCGCGCCACCGCGGCGGTTCGGGACCGAGCTGGCTGGCCAAGGCTGCTGGCCTTGGCGTAGTCGTGTGTCACGCCGCCGCGCGGGCTGGCCGCAGCAGGCAGTGCGCCACCGGCAGTCAGCGCAACACCGCCGGCCGCTGCGGCGGAGCCCACCAGGAACTTGCGGCGGTCGATGCCAGAGCCCTTGGCGTCCTCGGTGTTGTCTGTCATGGTGTCTCCTCAAGCGGCGCCCGCACTACGGGTACCTGGTGTCGAGTCGGACGGCCGGAATTGGCTGCCGGTGCGTTATTGCTGGAAGGTCCGGTGACGAGGCCAAGGTAGTAGGGTGCCCCAACCGTCGGACCACAATCCGGCTTTGCACCGAATAACCGTGGGCTCGACGTCGTTGCTAATGGCGCAGACTCGGTGAACTACCGAAGTGGATTTCACGAACCTAGAATCAGCGAGTGCCCATGTCAAGGATTCGACACGAAACTATTCCCATATCCCAGAAGTGAAAGCCGCTGGATTTCACATGAAGCTTTCCAGGCATTACAACCTGCCGCCACGCCACCAACCCGTTGGCTGCATGACGTTCGACGTACTCGGAGGCGGCGTGGCCGGAAGAGGACCTCGCGGTAGCCCGGCGATTTCACGGCGGTCCGCCAGCACACGCCGAACGTCCGTCTCGTAGGCATTCATCAGCACATGGTGAGCGGCCACCACGTTACCCAGGGTTGCGCAGCGGCTAAGCGCCTTCATCGATCAGCAGGGCCAAAATGGTCAGCCTCGGCGGTCACCGCCCCGCCCCCCCGAACAGAAAATGACCGACGGGAAGGAACAGAAGAGCCAATTAAGTGCCCTACATTTGCCCAAGTGAACATAACCCGCGAAATAATCGGTTCTGGCTCAAGTTTCGTGAAGCTGACGGTTGGTCGATCGCGTCGAGGATCGACACCCGATTCGTGCGGTAGGCCGGATAGACGGTGACGGTGCCCTGGACCAGCACGCCCGACGCCGCGGCCGCGTCGTGCAGAGAATACGTAGCCACTGGGCCGTGCGAGTACACCTCGATCGGCTTCACAAAACTTGAGCCAGAACCAGTTAATTTGGCGATTCACAATCTTGCGGCAGGATAATCCTTTTGGTCACCATCTTGAGCACCTCGGTTTCACGATCTTGTGAGCTGCGCCTTGTGGGGGTCGGCTGACGACTCGTTGGACATCCGCTGGAACTCACCCGAGGAC
>JBPCPG010000032.1:0-7646 GCA_050999445.1 Nakamurella sp.
CCCCCCCCCCCCCCCCCCCCCCCCCCCCCCCCCCCCCCCCCCCCCCCCCCCCCCCCCCCCCCCCCCCCCCCCCCCCCCCCCCCCCCCCCCCCCCCCCCCCCCCCCCCCCCCCCCCCCCCCGCTGCTCTGTCCAAGCTGGCTGTTTGTCATCCGGGTGGCCCTGTTATCCAGGCGGCGCCGTTTCACGGGCGGGCAGATTCGACCTTCCCAGCGCTGTCGGTCGACCGCCGGCCCGGTAGAGAGAACTGGTCAGCGGGTGGCCGACGGCGTGTTCGGTGAGCTTCGCGGCATGAAGCACGGCATCGAGATCGATGCCGGTGCGCACGCCGGACTCCTCGAGCATGTAGACGAGCTCCTCTGTTGCGATGTTGCCGCTGGCACCCGGCGCGAACGGGCAGCCGCCGATGCCGCCCACCGATGCGTCGATCTGGGTAACGCCGGCCAGCACCGCAGCGAGAACGTTCGCCTGCCCGGTGCCGCGGGTGTCGTGGAAGTGGACTCCGACGTCCAGCCCGGCGGCCGCCTGCACGGACTGGACCAGATCGGTGACCCGGCGCGGGGTGGTACTACCGATGGTGTCGCCGAGCGCCAATCGGTCAGCACCGAGTTGGACCGCACGCGTTGCAACCTCGATCGTCCTGGCCGGGTCGGTCGGCCCGTCGAAGGGGCAGTCCCAGGCGACGGCGATGATGGCCTCGCACCTGCCGTCCGCGGCGTGGACCAGGTCGGCGATCACTCCAACCTGGTCCCGCGCCTCCTCACTGGTTCGACCGACATTGGCAAGGGAGTGGCCGTCGACTGCGGAGACGACGTACTCGAGTTCGCGGAAGCCCGCAGCCAATGCCCGGCGGGCTCCGTTCGGGCTTGCCACCAGCGCGGACCAGCTCACTTCCGGCCACCGATGCAGCTGCGCAGCGACCCATTCGCAGTCGGCCATCGCCGGAACCGCACGCGATGAGACGAATGCCGTTGCCTCGATCCTGCGGACACCCGTTGCTACCAGCGCTTCCATCAGGCCCAACGTGGCGGCCCGGCCGATCGGCTCCTCGAGTTGGAGGCCGTCGCGCAGACCGACCTCTCGCACAGTGACCGACCCCGGTAGGCCCAGCGACATGGTCTTCACACTCCCGCCTGGATTCGACTCTCGTTCCGACCGTATGCCACGGCGCGGGCGGCCTCGTTGGGTCGCGCTGTTCGAAGAGGTCCTGCTCGGCAGGGCTCCTGCCGATAAACCCTCTTGACCATGGGTCTTCTGGAGTAGCGGGCTGGCCTGGGAGTAGCGGCCCACGGTCAGGACGGGCTGACGCGGATGACCGTCATTCCGGTCCCCGCTGGATGGTCCAGCTCGGCGAGGACATTCCCGGCCTCGACGAGATCGACCTCGCGTCCGACCAGCAGTTCGGGATGTAGTCGTCCGTCCTCGACGGCGGCCAGCATCGCCGGATATCCGGAAGCCGCCATGCCGTGGGAACCGTAGATATCCAGTTCACGACCGACCACCAGGTCCATCGGCAAGGCCGTGGACGCATCCGCTCCGAGCAGGAGCCCGATCTGGATGTGCCGCCCGCGACGCCGGAGCGATCTCACCGACGCCGCCGCGGTGTCCGGCCGACCGATGGCATCGATGCTCACGTGTGCTCCACCCCCGCTGATCTTGTCGACCGCGGTGGCAACGTCGGGCGTTCGGCGGGCGTTGATCGTCGCCACCGCACCCAGTTCGACAGCCAGACCGAGCGCCGCATCGGACACGTCGACCGCTATCACCCTGGCCCCGAGGGCCACCGCGATCATCACCAGGGAATGTCCAACGCCTCCGCACCCATGGACAGCAATCCAATCGCCGGGTCCGGCGCTCCGGTGGGCGGTCAGGGCGCGGAAGGCGGTGGCGAATCGACAGCCCAACGACGCCGCGGCGACCATGCTCACCGTTTCGGGAATCCGGACGAGATTTTGATCCGCCCGAGGCAGCGCCAGTTGCTCGGCGAACGACCCCGGCAGCGTGAATCCCGGCTGCTCCTGCTGCGGACATACCTGCGCCTCGCCAGCCAGACAATATTCGCAGATTCCGCAGCCGAGGACGAAAGGCGCTGTGACCCGTGCTCCGACTTTCCACTGCTTCACGTGCGCGCCGACCGCAGATATCACACCGGCGAATTCATGCCCCGGCACATGCGGCAGCGAAACCGGATCGTGGCCCTTCCACGCATGCCAATCCGACCGGCACACGCCCGTGGCGCGCACGTCGATCACGACACCGTCGGCCGGGCATTCCGGAACGGCAAGGTCGACCACTTCGAGCGGTCCGTCGGTCGCGGCGAATTGCAGCGCCTTCACCGATTGCGCACCATCTCGGCGACGGTACGGCAACCGTCCTCCGATGCGCACCGGGGGCATGAGAGTGAATACGGGCGACCGACACCATTGTGTTCACCTTCGCTGCCACCATGCTGTTCCGTACGGACAGCACCTGATATCCGGCACTCACATCAGGAAGCGGTATGCCGCCGAATCCGGCTCGATGCGCTCCGAATCCATCGGAGCGTCGGCCATCCGGGTGAGCAGTCCCGATAACCCGTCGGCCGAGCCCAGCTCGATCCCGACCAGCGCAGCGCCGGTCTCGCGGTTATTGCGTTTGACGTATTCGAACAACGTGATGTCGTCGTCCTGACCGAGCACATCATCGAGAAACCGGCGGAGCGCCCCCGGCTCCTGCGGGAAGTCCACCAGGAAGTAGTGCTTGAGACCGGCATGCACCAGGGATCTTTCGACGATCTCGCCGTACCGCGAAACGTCGTTGTTGCCACCGGAGATCAGGCAGACAACGGTCGACCCTGGTTGCAGATCCAGCTGCGCAAGGGCCGCTACGGAAAGCGCTCCGGCCGGCTCGGCGATGATGCCCTCATTCTGGTAGAGGGCCAGCATCTCGGTACAGATCGCGCCGGGGTCGACGCTTCTGACCGAGATACCACTGCCGGCGACGAGGTCGTACGGCAGATTCCCGATCCGGCGAACGGCGGCTCCGTCCACGAACGGATCCAGCGTGTCGAGCCGCACCGGACCGCCGGCCGCCAGAGCCGCAGTCAGCGAAGCGGCACCGACGGGCTCCGCTCCGACGATTCTGCTCTGCGGCGCGCGCTCGCGCAGGTAGGCGGTCAGGCCGGCCACCAATCCGCCGCCGCCGACCGGGACCACCACGACGTCCGGAACCCGGCCGAGGTCTGCCAGGATCTCCGGCGCGATGGTGCCCTGTCCGGCGATCGTGCGGGCATCGTCGAACGGCGGCACCATGACGGCACCGGTCACGCTCGCGTGCCTGGAAGCGGCGTCGGCGGCGTCGTCGAAGGTGTCACCCACCAGGATCAGCTCGACCTGACTCCCGCCGTGGACCCTGATCCGATCGCGCTTCTGCCGCGGCGTGGTCCGCGGCAGATAGATCGTGCCGTGGATGTGGAGTGCCCGGCATGCAAACGCCACACCTTGAGCATGATTTCCAGCGCTCGCGCAGACCACCCCGTCGACCCGTTCGTCGGCGCGCAGTTGCGCCATCAGATTGAAGGCGCCCCGCAACTTGTACGACCGCACCACCTGCAGATCTTCGCGCTTGAAGTAGATCTCCGCCCCCGTGTCGTCCGACAGTCTGGCGATCCGCTCGAGGGGGGTGCGGCTCACCACACCGGCGATGCGCACCGCGGCCTGCTCCACGTCGGCGGCGGAGACGGCTGGACTTCCGGGGGCAGAGATCGGCTGCTGCGAAGGAACTGACACGCACTCATTGTCCGGTAGCGACGGCTCCGTCCGCGACGAGGTGCAGAACGGACACAATCCCACATCCTCTTGTGTCACACGGTTGACTTGCCGGGGCAACGACGGCAGACTAAACAGCAGTAAACATTCTCGGACAATCTCGCCGCTGACGTTCGGGGCTTCATTGCCCGATGACGAAGGAGTTTTCCCTGTGCTTGCCCAAGTTCGGCAGGCGCGCATCCTCGACGAGGTGCGCCGGTCCGGCGGCGTGCGGGTGTCCGATCTCACTGCGCTGCTGGGTGTCTCTGACATGACGGTGCGGCGCGACCTCGAGATTCTGGACCGCAAAGGCCTGTTGGCGAAGGTCCACGGAGGTGCAACCGCCGTCGAGACCGCCAGCGCCGTCGAGCCCGATTTCGAAGCCAAAAGCGTGCGGGAGCTACCTGAGAAGGAAGCGATCGCCGAGCGAGCCGCCACCTTGGTGCGCCCCGGCATGGCGATCGCGATCACTGCTGGGACCACCACCTGGACTCTGGCCCGCCACCTGGCGAACGTCGCCGACCTCACTGTCGTCACGAATTCGCTGAAGGTGGCCGAGGTGCTGAACCATCAGCAACGCCCTGATCTGACTGTCGTGCTCACCGGCGGATTGCGAACCCCTTCGGATGGATTGGTTGGACCTGTTGCAGTGCAAGCAATCCGATCGCTTCGGGTGGACATGGTGATCATGGGCGTACACGGCATCGACGAGCAGGCCGGTCTCACCACACCGAATCTGATGGAGGCCGAGACGAACCGCGCATTGGTCGAATCGGCCCGCCGGCTGGTCGTGGTGGCCGATCACACCAAGTGGGGCGTCGTAGGTCTCGCACAGATTGCACCTCTGCGGGCGGTCAGCACCCTGATCACCGACGACCGACTGGACCCGCACGCCGCGGCGGTTCTGGCCGATCAGGTAGGAGAAGTGATCATGATTCCTACCCCGGAAGACATGCCCGACGAGCACGACGACGATCAAAATTTGGAGTATCGGTGACTCTCACACGCACTTCCGCCCGATTGGCCGACGGGCGGGAGATCATCTACTTCGATGAGACTCCACAAGCGCCCAGGGTCCTCACCGATCCGCGCGATCTGCCGACCGTCGAGTCGCTGTCGACTGCCAGGTTCGACCGACTGACCGGGGAATGGGTGGGGATCGCCGGCCACCGGCAGACGCGGATCTATCATCCTCCGGCGAATGAATGTCCCCTGTGTCCCTCAACGCCCGAGAATCACACCGAGATTCCTTCGCCCGCTTACGATGTGGTGGTTTTCCAGAACCGCTTTCCATCCTTCTCCGGGATCGGTTCCGCGGCGGAGCCGGGTCCTTTGCTCACCTCTGTGCCGGGCACCGGGCGTTGTGAGGTCGTCTGCTTCACCTCCGACCACAATGCGACCTTCTCCCAGCTCGGTCCCGAGCGCGTGGGCACCGTCATCGAGACCTGGATCGACCGAACTGCGGCGCTGTCGGCCCAGCCGGGCGTGGAACAGGTCTTCTGCTTCGAGAATCGGGGAGCGGAAATCGGCGTGACCCTGGCGCATCCGCACGGTCAGATCTACGGCTACCCGTTCGTCACGCCGCACACCGGCGCCATGCTGAACCAGGTGCGGGCCCATCGGGCCTCGACCGGCCGGAATCTTTTCGGTGACCTGATCGACGGCGAAATCGCCGACGGTTCAAGGATCGTCGCCCAGAACGAGCACTGGGTCGCCTTTGTTCCCTTCGCTGCTCGGTGGCCGGTGGAGGTGCAACTGTTCCCGCGGGTGAAGCGTGCGGATCTGACGGAACTGAGCGAGGAGCAAAAGCAGGCCCTTCCGCCGATCTATCTCGAGGTGCTGCGACGGATGGAGGGTGTCTTCGACGACACGCTGCCGGCCATCACCGCCTGGCACCAGGCGCCGGTGCACCAGGGCCGGGACGACTTCTGGGTGCACCTTCAGATCTTTTCGATCCGGCGGGCAGTCGGGAAGTTGAAGTACCTGGCCGGTTCCGAGTCGGCCATGGGAGCTTTCGTCAACGACATCACGCCGGAGACCGCGGCGGAAAGACTGCGGGCCGTTTCCGTGCAGACACCCTGAACCTGTTTCCCACCAAGGATTCCCACCACTGTTTCTCACCCCGCTTCTCACCCGCGCTACTCACCACTGCTTTCGAACCCGAACGTGGCGACAACCGATCAAAGGACAGCACAAGATGAAGACGCTCGTCGTCGGCGGGGCCGGTTACATCGGTTCGGTGGTGACCCGCCTGCTGTTGGCACAGGACCATGAAGTGGTCGTCCTGGACGACTGCTCCACCGGGCACGCGGATTCCGTACCGCAGGGTGTTCGGCATGTTCAGGCCGATATCCGGACGGCCGGCGAGGTGCTGGCCGGCGCCGGTTTCGACGCCGTCCTGCATTTCGCCGCCAAGTCGCTGGTCGGCGAGTCGGTCACGGATCCCTCGTTGTACTGGCACACCAATGTGATCGGTTCCCGGGCCTTGCTGGACGCCATCACCGAGCACCGCGTCCCACGTCTGGTGTTCTCCTCCACCGCCGCGGTCTACGGCGAGCCGGAGTCGTTCCCGATCACCGAAGATTCGCCGACTCGCCCTACCAGCACCTACGGGTCCACCAAGCTGGCCGTCGACATGATGATCGGCAACGAATGCGCGGCAACCGAACTGGCGGCAGTGTCCCTGCGGTATTTCAACGTGGCCGGCGCTGCCTGGGGAGCCGGCGAAAGGCACACCACCGAAACCCATCTGATTCCCATCGCCCTGGACGCAGCAGCCGGCCGGCGCGACAAACTCGACATCTACGGTGACGACTGGCCGACTCCGGACGGCACGCCGATCCGGGATTACGTGCACGTGGCGGATCTCGCCAGGGCACACGTGCTGGCTCTGGGAGCTGCCGTTCCCGGCGAGCATCTGATCTGCAACCTGGGCAACGGCAATGGGTTCAGCGTTCGCGACGTCATTGCGGAAGTGCAGCGGGTCACCAAGGTCGAGATTCCGGTGGTCAGCGGGCCGCGCCGTCCCGGCGACCCGACTCGTCTGGTCGCTTCCGCCGCTCGCGCGAAAGAGCGGCTGGGCTGGGAGCCCGAACTGGATCTGCATGCCATGGTCGCCGATGCCTGGGAATTTCGCAGCAGCGCCATCGTCCGTGGAGAATCGTGAGCCAGGCAGCGGACCTCTTCGCCTCGGTGTACGGCACCGGCCGCGAGGTGGCGGAATTCTCCGCACCGGGTCGGGTCAATCTCATCGGTGAGCACACCGACTACAACAACGGCCTGGTGTTGCCATTCGCCATCGATGCGCGAACCCACGTGGCCATCGCCCGCAACGACGACGGCGTCGTGCGGCTTGTGTCGGCGCAACGCCCGGAGTCCGTCCGAACGCTCCCGGTCGCCGATATCGGTCCGGGACCAGACATGGATTGGGCCAGCTATCCGCTCGGCATTTTCTGGGCGCTGAGCCAGGCCGGTTACGAACTAGGTGGCGCCGATATTGCAGTTGACTCCGATGTCCCGGTGGGCGCAGGGTTGTCGTCATCTGCGGCCCTCGAATGCGCTGTCGGACTGGCGCTGGCGACCGCGTTCGGCCATCGCATTCCACTGGAGGAGATCGCCCGGCTTTCGCAGCGCGCCGAGAATGACTACGTCGGCATGCCGTGCGGCCTGATGGACCAGATGGCCTCAGCGGTGTGCCGGGCCGGTCACGTGCTCTACTTCGACGTGGGCGCGGAAACGATGGAGAACATTCCGTTCGATCCGTCCGCCGTCGGCCTGACCGTACTGACGATCGACACGAAGGCCCACCATTCGCTGGCCGATGGCGAGTACGCCAAGCGGCGTGCGTCGTGTGAGCGGGCTGC